>DGDD01000087.1 GCA_002385265.1 Chitinophagaceae bacterium UBA3961 | reverse complement strand
AAAAACGCGCCACTTTCAACGCTGGCCTATTTTGGGGACCTATGTTTGGCCCAACCCTCAGCCCATTGCCGGCTCTTACCCTCAAGAAATTGAGTACTTGAAATCGTGGTTGAATTCTAGACTGTACTGGTTGGATAATAATATGCCCAATACCGGAACTTGCTACGATTATCCGAAAGATATTCCTCAAAATATTTTGGTAACCATTGCTCCCAACCCGATGCCCAATACCGGCATCATGCAAGTAGCTTCTCGGTCGGCGCAAACCCTCGATTTTTCTGTAACAGATATGATGGGGCGTCAGATAATGCGCCAGCGGGTGTTATTGAATCCGGGCTTAAACAATATTCGTCTCGATGCTTTTAAATGGGCTAAAGGCGTTTATTTCATCCAAATGGTGACCAATAACGGCGATAAAGTTGCGCGAAGAATTGTGCATTAGTAATGGCTCCTGAGGACTTGCATTTCAGCATCTCTAAATAGTTACTACCTTTGCCCCATGAGAAAATGGAGCATGGAAGAATTGGGTCGAAAATCGGTTGCGGATTTTAAAGCAGCCCCCAAACACCCCATTGTGGTAGTTCTGGATAATGTTCGAAGCATGCACAATGTGGGCAGTGTATTCAGAACAGCAGATAGTTTCTTAATTGAAGCCATTTATTTATGCGGTTATACTCCTCAACCTCCTCATCGTGATATTCATAAAACAGCCTTAGGAGCCACCGAAACGGTGAATTGGTCGTATGCAACTACTACCTTGGAAGCCGTTCAAGAATTGAGGGCTGCCGGATACAAGGTTTGGGCAGTGGAGCAAGCTCAGAACAGCGTTTCACTTGAAAAATTCACCCTACAATGGACGCCGGAACCTATTGCCATCGTAATGGGAAACGAAGTAACCGGTGTTGATGCCGAAGTAATGAAAATTGTAGACGGCTGCATCGAAATTCCACAGTTCGGGTCTAAGCATTCTTTCAATATTAGTATTGCCACCGGCATTGTTTTGTGGGAACTGGTGAAGCCCACCATCGTCGCTAAACTTCAACAACATTTGTAATATTCATAGCATGAGTGTAGTAAAGAATTATTTGAGTTTGATTAAGTTCTCGCATACCATTTTTGCGATGCCCTTTGCGTTAATTGGATTTAGTTTGGGGATTTATAAGTTGGCTACGATCAACCTCGATCTTTCACAAGACATAGGAATTGAAGACCTGCTTAACCGCAATCCATGGGTCTTATTGCTTTTGGTTGTAATGTGCATGGTGTTTGCGAGAAGTGCTGCAATGGCTTTCAATCGCTACCTAGATCGTCAGTTTGATGCGAAGAATCCAAGAACTGCCATTCGAGAAATTCCGGCGGGGATATTGAAAGCCGATAGCGTGCTTATGTTTACTATCTTTTGCAGTGTTGCGTTCGTTGCAACTACTTGGTTTATTAATCCACTTTGCTTTTATTTATCACCGGTAGCATTATTAGTAGTATTGGGATACAGTTTTACCAAACGCTTTACAGCGCTCTGTCACCTTGTATTAGGCGTTGGGTTAAGTTTAGCGCCTATTGGTGCTTATTTAGCCGTAACCGGTGTGTTCGATTGGTTGCCCTTGCTGTTTTCATTTACGGTTATCTGTTGGGTGAGTGGCTTCGATATTATTTACGCATTGCAAGACGAAGAATTTGACAAGAACAATCAATTGCATTCAATACCGGCTGCTCTGGGTAAAGTGAGGGCGTTAATCGTGTCAAGATCGCTGCACATGCTAAGTGCAGGTTTTGTGATTAGCGCGGGCCTCTTGGGTGATTTCACCTTCATTTATTGGATAGGAGTGGCTGTGTTTGTTGGGATGTTGGTGTACCAACATAGCATTGTAAAGCCCACCGATTTGAGAAGAGTGAACATTGCATTCATGACAGCCAATGGAATTGCCAGCGTAGTATTTGCAGTGTTTGTAATTACTGATATCTTTTTTGGATAAATAGAAACTATGCCCCGAATTGTAGCCATCGATTTTGGAAAAAAGCGTACCGGATTAGCGGTAACCGATCCATTGCAAATTATTGCAACCGGATTGACAACCGTGGCTACCCCCGAAGTGTTGAAATTTTTAAAGGAATATACTTCTAAAGAAGAAGTATCGCTGTTTTTGGTGGGAGATCCCAAAAATTGGGACGAATCGGATACGGATGCAACGCCTTTAGTAGCGAATTTTTTGCCAAAACTTAGGCGCCATTTTCCCAATATCCCTGTTCAAACTGCCGATGAGCGCTATACCTCTAAAATGGCGCAGCAAGCGATGATAGACATGGGGCTTAAGAAAAAGCAACGCCGAGAAAAGGGCTTAGTCGATGAAATTGCTGCTACCATACTGCTTCAAGAATACCTTCAAAGCCGGGGCTAGATTCGCCTGAAAATTCGTAATTTTGTGATCTATTTCAATTGATTCATACATGATTCTACCAATTGTAGCATATGGCGCTCCGGTATTGAGAGCAATGGCGAAAGATATATCTGCTGACTATGCAGATTTGCCGAAATTGATTGAGGACATGTGGGAGACCATGTATGCCAGCAACGGAGTAGGATTGGCCGCGCCTCAAATCAATCGCGCTATTCGCTTGTTTGTAGTAGACAGCACTCAGATTTTCGAGGGTATGGACGCATCGGAGTTAGCAGAACATCCGGATGCGCCCGGAATAAAAAGAGTATTTATCAATGCCCATATCGAGAAACTCGATGGCGAATTATGGAGCTACAACGAAGGTTGTTTGAGTATACCAAAAATTCGGGAAGATGTGTGGAGAGAAGAGACCGTTTTATTGCGTTATTGTGATGAGAACTTTGTAGAGAAAACAGAACTATTTGAAGGAATCACAGCTAGAGTTATTCTACATGAATACGATCATATTGATGGCAAACTATTCATTGATCATTTGAAGCCCTTAAAGCGAAAACTTTTGAAAGGCAAACTCGATGATATTTCAAAAGGAAAGATTCGAGTGGATTACAAAATGATGTTCTCAAAATAATTGAATGCCGGTTTTATAACCGGCTTTTTTATTTAATAACACCATGCGACCTCTCCAAGGTTGTATGAATTTCTTTATCCAATTGTAAAGAAGTTAAGGTGCACTAGAATAAAATCGAGTTATAAGTTTTAAGTTATTTAGTTTTTAAGTTATTGTATTGAGAAGATTTTCCCGCCTACCATAACGCCGTTAGTTTATATCGAATTTTAAGCCCAAACGCTGTGTATTGCCCCAAACTCAAAAACTAAATAGCTAAATCACTAAAGAACTGTATCAAAAAAGCCTCTTCTCTAACAACACATTTTGAGTTTCCTCTCTCGCTGCGGCTGCTTCGCAGCCTCGCTCGTTCGGAATGCTATTTTCTTACTTATGAATTTTTTGATCTAATAAAAAAAGCCTGTCGTAATAAATTACAACAGGCTTTTCAAAAATATAAAATTAAAAAACCCAAGGTTTATATTTAAAAGTATACAACTTTTCTTTTGAATATTAAAACCTAACGCCTAACGCCTAATGCCTAAAGCCCAAAGCCTAACTCCCAAAGCCTACAACCTAAAGCCTAATACCTAATGCCTAACGCCCAAAGCCTAACACCTATTTCTTTTTCTTCTTAGGCTTAATGGTATGAATGAGATCAAATCCAACAATATTGAAAGTTCTGTTGTATGATTTAGCATAATCGGGGCGGTAGATGTAGAACACATCCAGCTTCGTTTTGGGGGCTATTTTGAATCGAAGGCCCAGCTGGTTTCTTAGATTATCAACAAAATGACGACCGCCGCTTTTCATGATGGGTTCTATGGAAGCAAAAGCAGCTACTTTTTTTGATAATTCATATTTCGCCCCCAGTCTCACCCTCCAGTAAAACTCGTCTTGAGTGGCTTTGTTCGCTTCGTCGAAATCTTGCAATTGATTTTGCAACAATACACGCACGCCCCAATCCCATTTCTTTTTTTCTTTTTCATATTCCGCTCCAAAAGTGTATCTGTGATAAGTACCCTTTTGAACCAAGGCTAGTCGGTATTCACCTACTAAATGAACAAATTTGGACACCTTTTTTTGAACACCGATACTGATATAGGAACCATTGTAAGTTTTAAGGTTGTTGTAGGTTCTTGCCTGATATTCGATATACGGAGTCCATTTTTTGGGTAGGTCAAATTTTAGCGTACCACCCATCCAGCCTTGCCAGTCTTTGGGGTCCGTTTTGGAAGTTTGTGCGATGAGTTGACTCTGAAGAATAAAGAGTGCGGCTATGATAAAAAGTTTTTTCATGTTGGTGCTTAGTTTTCGTAGTAGAAAATGGTGATTCTACAGCTGTCTTTTAAAAAGTCGATTTCATTGATTTCAAATCGGTGAATGTTCAATCCGGTTCTGTTTTTCAGGTCATCGATCAATTCTTTTTCTTTTGCGCTATGAATATTTTGAATGGAATCGTATAAGATTGTTTTGGCACTTTCTCTTTTTCCAAACCAATTGCTTTCCATCAGGTAGGTAATGATTAACATGATGAAACAGATCAATACCAAATCAAAAGAAGCTGCTTTCGATACAGCTGTGATGAGTCCAAGGGCAATCGAAAGAAAGAGATAGGTCATGTCCTTCGCTGAAATGCCTTCCGTTCTGTATCGCAACATTGAGAACACGGCAAAGAGACCAAATGCCGCTCCCGTGCTCATTTGCACCTGATTTAGAATATGCGAAATGAAAAAGATGATGATATTGAACAGCACAAAAGTGAGATAAAGATCGGAGCGCTGATAGGTTTTGTAATAAATACCTCTGATAAGGATGATTAAAGATATTAGATCGACCAATAATCGCAAGGCCAACCCGTTTTCAAATTCGAAAAAGTTAGAAATATCAAGAAGCAGCATAAAGGTTTTTCAGTTTTAAAATTTTAGAATATAAGGGCTTGAAGAGGTTGTATTTTATTTGCGGATTTAAGGCAATTGTGCCGAGACAGTATTTACTGAGTCCACCTTCTCTTTGTCCTAATTTTTTTAAATAGGGGAGCGAAACGGCCTCCATTTTTCCGGGAGCTTTCACTTCCACAATCAACAGTTCAGGGAAATGTATTTTTTGAACAGGATCGGAAGCCTCTAAGTTGAAGTCTAGCGTAACTTTTTCAGTTCCGGTTTTATGGATCAAACTAATTCTTTGGTACGAAACACTGATTTTCGCATGAAAAGTATGGGCATTTAATATTCCGTTTGATGCAAAGAAATTGTAATGCGCCTCAAGATCCCTTGGCAATTCTTCCACCTGTAATCTTGATTTGCTTGTTTTGCCTTTTGCGTTTTTCCATTTTACCTCCAACATCGAAGTAGCCGTTTCAACATAGTTGCGGTATCTTATTTTGAAGCGATGGGCTTTTTGACGTTGATGTTCATAGTAGGTAAACAAATTCGGTGTATCAAAATAGGTGGTTTGGTAGGTAAAAAATCTATGGTTGTTGATTGCCAATATCTCGTATTCGTTCTTCAACAAATCGAGCAATTCTTCCATAATAAAAGTTGGGCAGGTAAATTTATAATCCATTCTCGACTGCAGTAATGCAGACTGATTGATCTTCTCCAGGTTGCATGCGGCGAACTCGGAATGTAAATATGGCAAGATATGGTTCAAGGCTATTAGTAACTTTCTTATGCGCTAGGCAGGGAAATTACTCAATTTATTGCGCAAAATCAAGCAATTGCATAGTAGGAATGATAATAATTTGATTTTAAGAATTTGAACGACGGTAAAATGATAAAACCTTATATTTGAATGCTATTAATTTTCTATATGACCACTGAGGAATTTCAACAGCTACAAGACGAAGTTTATGCAAAACTCAATGAAGGGTTGAATCCTCATTTGTACTACCACAAGGTAGAGCATACAATGGATGTGATGGAGCAAAGCTTGAGAATAGCCATTGCTGAAGGTATTACGGATGCGCACGATTTACTTTTGTTAAAAGTGGCCTGTTTGTTTCATGATACCGGATTCTTGGTAGCTTACAAGGGTCACGAACAAGCATCCTGTGAAATTCTAAGAAAGCGGATGCTCAACAATCCTTTCAGTGAAGAAGATATTCAGAAGATGGAAGGAATGATCATGAGCACGCGTATCCCTCAATCGCCCAAAACCTTATTGGAAAAAGTGATATGTGATGCCGATTTGGATTATTTGGGCCGTGAAGATTTTCCAATTATCAGTAAACGATTGTGCGATGAATTGATGGCTCTGGGAAGAATAAAAACTCCTGAAGAGTTTGATCAAATACAGATCTCCTTTTTTGAAGCTCACGAATATTGGACGTTGACTTCTCTTAGCGAACGCGCGCCAGTGAAATGGATCTATTTACAGCAATTGAAGCAAGTATAATTCTAGCATGAGTAAGCGAAGTTTTTGGCTGCGGCTTTTTAATGTTTATCCGAGCGAGTGGTGGGTTGTTAAACGACTGTACCTATTGCTTTTTTTACAAGGAGCCGGCGCGGCTTTCTTTTTTACCTCCGGTTTTGCGCAATTTCTTGAAAAGCATCCCGTAACCGATTTGGCCTATGTGTTTATGTTATCGGCGGCAATGCTTTGGATCGTCGGATTCTTCTATGCCAAATTTGAACACAAACTCTCGTTCCGACAGTTCAACATAACCGTGCTGTTGTTCATGACAATTAGCATGCTGCTATTGAGAATTGGGAATTTCTACTACGATAATTATTGGTATTATTATATTCTGCTAGGTTGGTTCAATGTTCTGTACATGCTCAATAATTTGAGCTTCTGGGGAATTGCGGCTACGCTTTTCGATCTTCGACAAAGTAAGCGTTTGTTTGCTGTAATAAGTGCAGGAGATATACCCGCAAAGTTCGTGGGCTATACATTGGCCTCGATCTTTGTTAGTTATACCGGAACACAGAACCTCTTGTTCCTTGGATCACTGTTTATGTTCGGTGCTTTTATACTGTTTGAAAGAGTGGAGCGAAGTGGTCGATTGCATGCGGCACATCATCATCAAAACAACCACGAGCATCATCACAATAATCACCATGCAGCTCCGAAACCTTTATCACGCCTCGTCTCTGATTTTACGACCAATAGTTATATCCGCGGCATTGCCATTGTTTCAGTTATGGCCGGTGCGAGTATTTTATTGATTAACTATGGGTTTTATGCAGAAGTAAAAAAAGCCTTTCACGACGATGTGGCACTGGCCAAATTTATTGCGCTGTTTTTTGCAGCACTACGCGTATTCGCTTTGTTTACAAAGATGGTTTTTGCCAGTAGACTTACTTCAAAATTGGGAATTCTATCAACACTATTGATAACTCCCATTGCCATGCTAATTCTTGTTGCAGCTACCATTTTTGCCGGATGGTTTAGTACAAGCGAAACCATCATGTTTTACTTATTTGGAGTGATTGCCATTTTGGTTGAAGTTCTTAGAACTTCGTTCAGTGCACCGGTTTTGCTTACATTGATGCAGCCATTGGGAACCTTTGAGAGATTACGTGCTCATAATATTGTAAAAGGAATCATGGATCCTTTTGCTTCATTGTTTTGTGGTCTTTTTTTGTTAACCCTCTTGTTTTTACATCAAAAAATTGGGTTACTCCCCATTTCTTACATGCTGATTGTTTTGGGTGTTATATGGGTTATTGCCTTGTTCTCTGTTAACAAGCAATACGTTTTATTACTCTTGCATACCATCAGTACGCGTTTCTTCAGCAACGAATCGTTTGAATTGAGAAATGAGCAACTTATGAAAGAGATCTTGCTGAAAATGAACCATGCTTCTGATTTAGAAATTCTCAGCATGCTTAGAATGATTATTTCGAATAGCCAACAGATATCTGAATCCATCGTTTTAAAGTTATTGCACCATCCAAGTGAAAAAGTACAGTTAGAAAGTATTCGATTGATTCGTCAGTTCCGTCTCCTAGGCATGTTGGTTCTAGTAAAAGAACGATTGAATGAAGAGTTGAGTCCGGAAATCAAGAAAGAAGCTGTGTTTACGCTTGCAGCATTGACCGATCGTTACGACGCAGTACAATCTTATATTGACGCTACTGATCCCGAAATCAAGAAGGCAGCTATTACCGGTTCTTTGGTAAGCTTTTCGATAGCGGTACATGGTAGGGCTGAAGCCTGGGTTGATCAAACGCTCAAAGATCATCCTGAAAAGGCGCTGGAATTACTGGATCTATTGAATACAGTTAAGGACGAATACGGTTACCCTGGTTATGGTCAGTTCCTGAACAGCGAAGATCCTGCGGTTGTGAATGCGGCTTTGCGTTCCATTGGAAAAGCAGTTCATGCTGATGTTCTTTCGGAGGCAGCAATCTTGTTTGAAAACAATACCAAATTGGTGTCTCAGGCTTTCTTACAAGCCGGCTCAAAGTCATTGATTGAAATTACTGCTTTATTAAGAAGAGAAGATTTGTCGGTTGATAAAAAGGACCAATTGATCAGCATTTGCGGGAAACTAAATGACCCGGCGGCAGTGGGAGCGGTTTTAATGCCGTTTATGGAGGAACATCCTTATTACACTTTGCCCATTGTGAAGTCTCTTCACCGGGTGAAATACAGATGTACTCATGCCGAACGTCCGGTTTTGGAAGCCGTGGCCAAACGTTATCAGTCATACGTGGTAGATCTGTATGCAATGTGGAGTGAAATCATCCCGGAGCAGGATATTGATGGTATGATGCAAAGGGCAATGGCGGCAGAAGTAGACAGCATTCGTGATATGCTATTGCAATTGTTTGAAATGATGTATGAACCTTCTAAAATTCGGGAAGCGAAATACGCGATTTTCTCCAATCAGAAAGAGCGCATTGCCAATGGTTTGGAATTGATTGAAATAACAGTTAGAAAGGATATTGGAATTTTATTTTCACAACTTTTCGAGCCTCAAGATATTCGCCAAAAGGTTCAATTTTTAAAAATCCACTTATCGAAGAACCCGCAACATGGTCTGAATCATTTAGTGAACAGCGTATTGCAAGAAGTACCGATGGATTATATGGACTGGACCAAAGCTTGCTCTCTGTTCATTGGTGCAAAAAGGAGCTATGAAATTGAAAAATCCTACCTTTATAAATATAGTCAGGTTGAAAATCCTGTGTTGAAAGAAACGGCCGTTTTTGCAATGAAAAACAGTAATAATTGAGTCATGTCTGAACAACCAATAGACCGCCTACTCCTCGTCGAAAAAGTATTGATGTTGAAGTCCTTGAGTATTTTCAAGGACACACCCGAGCCTGTTTTGGCCGATTTAGCGCCCTTGTTATTGGAAGTGGAATTTGAAGCAGGGGTTTCTATTTTTGAAGAAGGTGCCAGGGGCGATTGTATGTATATCATCTATAAGGGTTCAGTACGAATTCACAAAGGAACTCAAGAACTGGCAGTGCTACCCGAAAAGGAGGTTTTCGGAGAGTTAAGCCTGTTAGATACCGAATCTCGGAGTGCCAGTGCCACAGCGCAAACAGACTGTATTCTATTTCGAATTGATCAAGAGCCTTTTTACGAATTAGTAGAAACCAGACCCGAGGTGATGAAAGGATTCGTAAAGATTCTCTGTCAACGACTTAGAGCACAAAATGCACGGTCTATTGGCAAGTAATCCAGATTTGACATAAATCAAATTCCCCTTTTGTATACTCAAAGTGTAGTAGGAGATCGTCTATTTGAAGATTTAATGTTCAAATACGCCTAGAATCCGTATTTTAGCATATCCTAGATTCCTTCGAAATACTTCTCTGTACTATTCCATCAACGCGAGTCTGTCAAACAACCAAGTCTGAGAATTCAAATCCTTTGTAAAGTCGGTCACTCGATCTCCCGATCCATTAACTAATGCTTTATGAGTTATTCTTTTAAACTGTCTTTAAAAGCAGTTCTTGCTTTTTGTGTATCATTTGTTGCATTTATAAGTAATGCTCAAACTCCCACAACTATTTCGCAGTATGTAATTTTTGGGGGCAATAGTAATTGCCCTAACGGAGTAGGACAGACGCCTTGTTCTAGTCCGGGCTGTGGCGTGTTGATCAATTCTTCTTCCGTAATCAATGGCGGTATCATAGGTTCTTACAATACCGTTCGTACCTACGGATCAGTGCAGTTGAATTCTTCTGTAATGGCCGGTGGATTGATCCAGTTTTCCAGTAATAATAAGCTGAATGGGAATTTATATGCATCAAACCTCATTAATACCACAGGAGTATTGGTGAGTGCAAGCACATCTACCACTATAACAGGAAACTGGAATGTGAAAGGTAACACTACTGTTGGAAGTTCTTCTACTTTTACCGGTTCTATTACACATCCTCTAGGTACCACTTATACCGGGCCTAATCCTTCAACTGGGAACATTACCGGCACGCCGAGCTTACTAGGATTTCCTGCATTGCCCGCTGTTACAACGTTTCCGGCAGCAGGAACTACGAATATTACAGCTACCAGATCCATTACTCCCGGATCTTATGGTACCGTTGCATTAACCGGAAATAAAACGCTCACTTTTTCCGGCCCCGGTGTTTATGTATTCAAATCAATCAAGAACAGCGGTGGCACGAACAATATCGTATTTGATTTTAAGAATGCTGCCACCGGTGATATCATTATTTATGTGCATGGCGATGTGGTATTGAATAAAGTGAGTACTTCTCTCGCCAACGGTGGTGCCGCATCTAGAATTCTATTAGAGACACATGGTAATGGTGTTGAATGCGACGACGATCATACTGCAGCCTTTTATATTGCAAATGGTTCTAGTTCAAACAGCGCCTCTAAATGGATTGGATCTGTTTGGGCACCTTATGCGGCCATTCGAATTGGGAACAGTAGCGGAAACACTACTATTACCGGTGCGCTTTGGAGTGCTACACAAGTAGCTTTACAAAATGGAGTAAGTGTGGCTTTCAGCCCTTATGTGTTCTGTATTCCTCCTGTTGTCAATGCAGGGCCGAATAAAGAAATTTCATGTGAGCAACCAACGGTTGCCTTGCAAGGCGCTAGCTCTATTACAGGAACATATGAATGGACAGCATTAGATGTACCTGGTTCCATTCTCTCTGGAGCCAATACATTGAGTCCAACCGTTAATGCAGCCGGCAGATATGTGTTGAATGTAACAGTTACGGGAGGTTGCAGTAGTTCTGATACCGTATTGGTAACGGAGAAATCTTGTATTTTACCTTATTATCCGCCACCTGCCGGAGGTAAAATTGTTAATTTGATTGGTGCTGAATTGAACTCGCTTTATGAGAATTTCGGGTTGGTTACCGATACTGCCAAAACAATTTTTATCATCAAAGGAGACAGCGTTTATATTGAAGTAGTACCCTTGGCATCCAAGTATGGAGAATTGTTGACATTACTGAAAACTGCTCCATACGGACTGGATAAAATAATAAATGAAAATACCGGAACAACCTTAATTGGATTGTACCCAATTCGAAATTTAAGAAAACTCGATAGTTTAACAACTCTCATCGATTATGTGCGCCCACTATTCCCAGGAGTGGGTAAACAAGGGATCGCTACCACCGGCGGCGATGCCGTTATGAGAACCAATATCGTACGTGGTGGATACAACTTGAGTGGTGACAGCGTAAAAGTAGGGGTGATCTCCGATAGCTACAATACATTGCCTGGTGATCCGGCTCAAACGGATGTGGCTAACGGCGATTTGCCAGGAACCGGTAACGTTGTGAATGGTGAGCCCGTTGCTGTGCTATTGGATTATCCATTTGGGCAGCGTACCGACGAAGGAAGAGCCATGCTTCAAATTGTTCATGATATCGCTCCTAAAGCCAAACTGGCCTTTAGAACGGGATTTATCAGTCCTTCGGATATGGCCCTTGGTATTCGTCAATTGCGAGACGCAGGTTGTGATGTGATTGTAGATGACGTGACCTTTATTACAGAACCCTTTTTCCGCGACGGAGTAGTTGCCGGAGCTGTAAATGAAGTAAGCGGTCAAGGTGTAACGTATGTAACGGCGGCCGGTAATTTTGGAAACAAGAGTTACGAAGGGGTGTTCAATGCAACCACACCTCCTTCGGGTTACAACGGTACAGCTCATAATTTTGGTGGAGGAGATATTTATCAGAACATCTCACTAACTCCCGGTACCTACACAATTGTATTGCAATGGGAAGATGGGTTCTATTCACTCGATCAAGGAACAGGCGCACAAACGGATTTGGATATTTTCTTAACCAATAACAATGGTGCTACCTTATTTGGATTCAACCGAAACAATATTGGCGGTGACCCCGTTGAAGTACTGCCGTTTACCGTAACATCTCCTACTACCACAAATATTTTGATCACCAGAGCGAACGGCACCGGCAATGTACGTTTCAAATACATTGTTTTCAGAGGCGAGGCGGTAATAAACGAGTATCAATCAGGTGGTGCTACTATTGTAGGACATGCGAATGCAGCCGGCGCCATTACTGTTGGAGCAGTTCGGTACACCAGAACTCCCGATTATGGATATGCAAACCCCATGGCAGAATTGTTCTCTTCCTATGGCGGCGTAAACATCAACAACCAGTCAAGAAACAAACCCGATATTACTGCACCAAACGGAGTAAATACTTCAGTAAACTTTGGAGCATTGGATGTGGAAGCCGACGGCATACCTAATTTCTTCGGAACCTCAGCGGCTGCACCACACACTGCCGGGGCAGCAGCGTTGATGATTCAAGCGAAAAAACGTTACTATGGAACAGGATTCGCGCCCGATAGCATTCGTTCTTTGTTGAAAGCTACTGCTATTGATATGAATACACCCGGCTTTGATGTTATGAGTGGAAGCGGGTTGATTCAGTTAGATTCGGCTTTGTCAAAGTTTGCTTCAGCCAAACCGGAGTTGATTCGTTTGGAAATTCCGAACGGAGCTACGCCAGGGGCTACTCCATTGACAGTAACTGTAAAAGGAAATTATATCAGCGATAGCACAAAAGTGTTGTTCAGAGGAAACCCTGTTACCACTACGGTAGTGAATGACACCACCGCATTGGCGCAAATCCCGGCCTTTACCGGTAATCCTACCATTCAAGCGTACACGCCTTCGCAAACACCTTCTGGAAAAGACGGTGGTATCTCCAATAGTGTAACGTTCTACGATATTGTAAAAAAGAACGTAGTTATCAAAGCAGAAAATAAGTCGAAAAAATATGGTGAGAAATTGCCCCAGTTTACTGCTAAAGTAACAGTTGACGGGGTGCTCATCGACTCAACTAATTTAACCTTGAAAGACCTCGGAATTGATTCCATCTATTTCCGAACAACAGCCACCAGTACGAGCAATGTGAACAATTACGTGATCATGCCGTCGCTTCGAACCTTCAGTCCGGAAGATCCTACCGACGCGGGTTATCTTGAATTGTATAACTATGACTCTGTAGGCGGTGTGTTACAGATCAAGAAAATGCCGCTTGTAATCAATCCGAGAGATACACAAGTGGTGTACGGTCAAAAAATTGGTAACATTCAGTTCAACTATCTCTATGGTGATTCGGCGATCGCCAACGACGAAAAAGCAGGATTCCTGTCAAATTTAAAAGCCTTGCATGCAGCCAATTTGATTGATACTGCAGTAGCCTTTGTAGATGATCAAGTAGCGATCAACGGTAGACTATTAACGGCTGCTGATATCAATTCAATGGCTGCCATTACCAGTATCAAGTCAGTTGTGAACATTAAATCCGTGGTGAATATTAAATCAGTGGTAAATGGTGTGCCGGTATATGATACTACAAGACTACTCGAAATTTCGCCGAATTCAATCTTTAAATACCAGCAAGACTCTTCTTCTGCAACCTTGATCAATGGCAATGCAGTTGTGAACATCAAGTCTGTGGTAAATGGACAGGCTCTAGTAAACATTAAGTCGGTAGTAAATACTACGGCAATAGTGAACAGCAGTTCTGTATCTGATACCAGCAATGCGAATGTAATTGTGATCATAGATGAAGAGGATGTGAATGCAGATCCTTCTTCTGTGATCTTGAGTCCGCTCAAAGCGATTAACATGATTACAGGCTTTACTGCCGGAACACACTACATTGTTCCCGGAGCCTTGATTTCAGAAAACTTCGATATTAGTTATGGACTCGGAAACTTAGTGGTAACCAAGGCCAGTTTATCGATCAAAGCCAATTCACAAACAGTGGCTTTAGGAAGCGCTGTTCAACCCTATAGTTCAATAGTGAGTGGATATCAAAGTGGTGACGATTCTTTGAAAGTGTTTGCCGCTCCGATGCAATATCAAATAAAAGCCAGCAATGGTACCATTATCAGCACAACACCGGTACCTGCAGGAACTTATAGTATTGTACCGGTTCCAACCTTTAAACAACCGGAGAACTATACTCCTGTAGTTGAAAATGGAACATTGGTGGTAAGCGCTGCGGCATTGAATGTTAAGGCAGACAATAAATGGATGTATCGTGGTAGTTCATTACCTGCCTTCACGTCTACTACTACCGGTTTTGTAAACGGGGTAGACAATACCGTGGTTTCCGGACCAACTTATAGTTTATTGCCTGCGGTATGCATCAATCCGGGTGTTTATACCATTCGTCCTTCTAACTTGGTATTAGCGGTTCCCGGCAACTACACCATTAGTTATACAGATGGACTGTTGTATGTGAATCCGAAGGGATACGATGCCAATCCTGTAACCGTAGGTCTTACTTGCGTAGAGAAAGTGACCAACCACCCAAGTGGATACGGATATATTGCACATTTCTATTATAACAACTGTAACAGTACGCCTGTTTATGTGCCTATCGGTTCAAACAACTCTTTAACGAGCACGGCCAGTTTCGGAGGTACGCAACCGGTATTGTTTAATCCGGGTAGAGGAACATTCGATATCTTCTTTAACGGTACTACTGTAAAATGGACCTTGAGAACCTACGATTGCAATACGCTGGTGGCTAAATCAGCATCAGCAAGTAGTAGCTCCTTGAAATGTACTGCGTCTATGATTACTACAGGAGAGGGTGCTGTTCGTTCAACAACTACTGAGGAGGTACCTGTGGTAAGTACTAAATTCAGTACCTATCCGAATCCGGTGAAGCAAACAGTGATCATCACTTTTGCTGATGCGGTTGGTGTTGAAAAGAAAGTGACGGCTGTTTACGATGTTTTAGGAAGAAAGCAAGCGATTGTTTTGGATAAGAAGACGAGTTCCAATACTTTAGCACTCGATTTGAGTGGCTTGAAATCGGGTTGGTATGTGTTGAAAATTCAGATAGGTGATTCAGTAATGACCACCAAAGTACTGAAAGAGTAGGAGCCGACAGATCGTTTGATGAATTTATGAAACCACTATTCGTTACAACACTGCTTACGTTGACCTGTCTTTTTTCTGTGAAGGCACAGAATATTGACAGCTTAAAAACAGCAATAAATGCAATGGCGCCAGATACCAATAAGGTAATGGCGCTTTTGCAATTAAGCAAGGAGTACTTGAATATTGAACCGAAAGACGCTGTTCCATTTGCCGCTCAGGCACGCGATCTATCATCTTCCTTATCGTTTTCAAAAGGAGCGGCTTTGGCTTATAAATATATTGGCATTGCCTACTATCAGCAGAGCCAATACATTGAGGCCTTGGAAAATTGGCGCCAGTCTTTGTCGTATTATGAATCTTTAAAGGATCTCTCCGGTATCGCCAATATTCAAAGTAATATTGGAGCGATCTACCAAAACCAAGGGAACGAATCGAAGGCCTTGGAATACTTATTCAATTCTTTACGTAATTCTGAACAAGCCGGGGATCAGTTTCGCATAGCATCGGCATTGATCAATATTGGAAGTGTGTACCAACACAAACCGGCCACTTATGATAAAGCGGTGCAGTATTATCAAAGGGCGCTTCCGATGAGTGAAAAGTTGGAAGACAATGATCAAATTGGAACCATTGCCGGAAACATCGGTGAAATTTTTCTAGAACGTGGAAGAACAGATTCAGCCCTCTATTATTTGAAGAAAGCAGAGAAAGCGTTTGAAAATACTGTTGACATCGCCAGTGTGTTGATCAATATTGGAAGAGTGTATGAGAATATCAAAAACTACTCCATCGCCCTTCAATATTATCAAGAAGCCAATAATGCAGCGGTAAAGCAGGATTCAAAGCTTTATGAAACACGCGCACAAAAGAGCTTGGGTGCTGTTTACTTCGCTACCAATAACCAGAAACAAGCGCTGGAAGCATATCACCAAGCTGAGAAATTGGCGAATAGTATTAGCTCTAGTTTTGAGTTAAAAGACATCTACAAAGGATTGGCCAATACCTATGCGCGTCAGAAAAGTTTTGAACAAGCGTATAAATATCAGAACCTATTACTCGATATCAAGGATACGATTTACAACAAAGAATTGGACATCAAATTGTCGAATTACGAGTTCAATTTTGAAATTGAGAAGAAGCAAAGCCAAATTGATTTGCTGGAGAAAGACAAAGTGTTGAAGGAGTTGGATATTCGTCGTCAAAAGTTTGCGAAGTACGCTTTCATGGCCGGTATTGGTTTGGTATTGATCATTACTGTCATCATTTATCGAAACTATCGAAACAAGGTAAAAGTGAATATTCTCTTAGATAGTCAGAAAGCACAAATTGAAACCTTGTTATTGAACATTTTGCCCGGTGAGGTAGCCAAAGAATTGCAACAGGAAGGGCATGCCACGCCGCGTTTCTATGAGAAGGTCTCTGTGTTGTTTACCGATTTCAAAGGATTCACTACAATTGCCGACTCCTTGTCGCCACAACAAGTGGTAGCTGAGTTGAACGACTTCTTCTTTGCTTTCGACGAAATTACGGAGCGACATGGTATTGAGAAGATCAAAACCATTGGAGACTCGTATATGTGTGCCGGCGGTATTCCTGTAAGTTCCGAAGATCATCCGATAAGAATTGTACGGGCAGCCTTAGAAATCCAGAAATGTATGATTGAAAAGAACCGCCAACGGGTGGCCAAGGGATTGGATGCATGGGAGATGCGAATAGGGGTTCACGTGGGACCTATTGTAGCAGGAGTGGTAGGTAAGAACAAGTACGCTTACGATATTTGGGGAACCACGGTAAACATTGCTAGTAGAATGGAAAGCAATGGTGCTCCGGGTCAGGTGAACATCTCCGAGTCTACCTACGAACTAGTAAAGCATGAGTTCATCTGTACGTACAGAGGTAAAATATCAGCCAAAAACATCGGCGAAATTGATATGTATTTTGTTTCCGGAACTAGGGACGGGTCTTCGTTGTCATAATTCCAATCATCATTATTAGGGCACAAAGCAATATTACTTGAATGATCAGCGATTGATTCATGATTGGTATCGCTTGGGCAGGAGTAATTGATACAAATAGCAAAACAGTGATCAATCCTCTTGGGGCAATAAATGCCAAAGGATGCAGAGGAAGTTTTGAAATCTTAAGTTGGATAACCCTGATCACCAGAATAGCTGCTACTATCGCACCTGCCCAACCAATGGTTGCTGTGTTGAGAACTTCTTCTGCTTTTATTAAATAGCCAAAGACAAGAAAAAACAAGGAGCGAATCAAGAAAGTGAATTCAATGGTAATCTCATGGAATTTGTGAACCTCCTTTTCTAAATTATCCGGATCGAATTTATTGATAAAGGAGTAGCGCTTCAATTCATCCAAATTTCCCAGGAACAATCCGAATATCAGTATGAAGATCAACGCCGGTAAATGGTAGGCTTTCGCGATGGTATAAATTAAAATCACCATAAATATAATAGGCAGGAACTTAATATGGTGATTAATGCGCTTGAAAAGAAATGCCAATAATAATGTAGCGATCAAGGAGATGACAACGATCGCAATCAGTTGCAAAAAGAATTCTCCTACCGAAGCTGCGTTGATCATTTCATTCAAGGCAAAAAAATTGAATATGATCACGCCAATAATGTCTGATAAGCTACTTTCAAATGTGATGAATTCTTTCGCTTGTTTTGAAAGATTACGAACGGTTGGAATGGCAATAGCGCTGCTGATAATGCAAAGCGGCAGGGCATTGGTAATACAATCTTTTAGCGGATAACCGGAGTACAAATGAAATGCATAGGCAATTCCACCTCCTAATAAAATAATGGGAATCAAGCTGCCCCAAATAGATTTTCTTACAATACTAAGTTTCTCTTTGTTAAGTTGCAGATCCAATGCGCCTTCCATTACAATTAGTATTAATCCAACGGTGCCAAGTAGGGGTAATGTATCCGACAAGTCGGGTACATCAATGCGTAAAACTTTTGCCAATTCTTTAAGTCCAAATCCAACAATCAATAATAAGATCACTGTTGGTATTTTGGTTTTTGGCGCTGTAATGTCAAACAAATAGGCGATTAATAC
Source organism: Chitinophagaceae bacterium UBA3961 (assembly GCA_002385265.1). Lineage (GTDB taxonomy): Bacteria > Bacteroidota > Bacteroidia > Chitinophagales > Chitinophagaceae > Endoryza > Endoryza foliicola. The sequence goes on along the minus strand of DGDD01000087.1, from coordinate 374 downwards.
GAGGCAACAAAAAGTTATGATAATGGCAGTAGTCACAGGCAAATGAGTTGATTGTGCCTAAAAATACAAAAATCAGGCCGAGCAGTATCTACATTTCTTAGTTCTTAATGAAAACAGGGCCTAACTGAATTCGGTATTCTGAATCTGTTAATCGATAGGGAATTCCATCTGGCCATTTTTTCAGATAGATGTGAAACTGTTTACCTAGAGGGTCAGACTCTTGATAAACCAGCCATTTGCCGTCTTCACTCCAACTGTGCCATCCTACTGAATTTGTCGTAATGAAGAGTTGCTTTTCTCCCGTTCCATCGGGGCTGATACGGTATATTTTATTAAGATCTTTTTGTTGACTTACATAACTGATAAATTCACCC
>DGDD01000089.1 GCA_002385265.1 Chitinophagaceae bacterium UBA3961 | reverse complement strand
CGGCATCGGATATAACAAGCCACGTAAACCCAAGCATTACATAGGTGTGGCAACCCATTCCTTCATTTTTGCAAAAAGCTATGCAGCTCATGCAATTGAAATTGAAATGGTAGGTCCGAAACAGTTTAAGATTGTAAAAGTAGTTGCTGCGATCGATTGTGGCATTGTGATCAATCCGGATGGATTGAAAAACCAGATGGAAGGAGGATTGGCATTTGCACTTCAACAAACACTGAAAGGAGAAATTACTATTAAAGACGGCCGCGTGGTTCAAGATAGTTTCCGAAACTATGAACTCTTGCGCTACAATGAAATGCCGCCGGTTGAAATCATTGTAGTGCCTAGTGAAGAAGAACCCGGTGGAGTAGGGGAGGTTGGATTGCCAACGGTAGCACCCGCGCTGTGCAACGCTTTAGCAGCAGCAGGCGCAAGACCTAGAACTTTACCAATTCGAAACGAAGGATTTGTATTAGTAACCGGGACTGCCTAGCAGCCCCGGTTTTTCTTTTACTGGATAAAATATACTCTCGCAATCTTTCCTTTTTCAACTTCATAGATCGCTACTGCACGAAGTGGTTTCGCCCCAAAACCCGTAACCGATTCATGATCAATAATACGATTGCCTTGAATGATCCGTTCTGTTATTTCACAATGCAAGTTCTTAACAGAATTGAACATTCCTTTGTAGTCATCGTAGAGTGCTTTTTTACCTTTTGCTAGCAGTTTATTAGGGAATTCATACAACTCTACTGAATCGGAGTAGGTAGCTGCAAATGCATCAATGTTTCGAGCATTGTAGGCGTTTAATTGCTCCTGAACAATTGCAGCAGGCGTTTTCTGAATCAATGTGTCCGGGCTATAAAGAGTTCCTTTGTAGATCAAAGTTCCAATTTGTTGAAGCGCTATTAAACTGTCGAGCGGATTACTATTTAATAAAAGTAGATTGGCGATTTTTCCTTTTTTGATACTCCCATAGAGACTGTCTTTTCCAAACCCTTTTGCGGCTTGAATGGTGGATGCTTTTAGAATATCGGCGTTCGACATTCCACCCTGATGCATCAACTCTAATTCTCTATACAATGAAGCCGCATGTTGTGTTCCAATATTACCCGCATCCGTACCCGATACAATTCGAATGCCGGCCTTGTTCAACAGCCCTAAATTAGTAAGCATAGTGCTGTCTTCTTTGCTGGGTGCGGGTAACCTTCCCACTAATTTTTTATAGTCGAATTTTATAGTGGTAGGGTTTAAGTGTTTTAGATCATAGAGAGAACCCAACATAAATGGATTCGACATGGACAGTTCATAATTGGTAAAATCAAAGTTTTGAGAAAACACTCGATTGTACAACTGAGCTACTTGAAGGGTAGGGATGTAAACGGTGTTTTTAGCTTTTAATAGTTGGATAAAAGCATCGTCTACCAATTGATCGTCTACGCTGTGAACCAAGATGTCGGCTCCTGCAGTGACTGCCAATTTTGCTGTCTGATATTCTGTTGCGTGAACAGCAACTTTAAGTCCATTCACATGGCTCTCTTGAATGGCCGCTTCAATAATGGGAAGTGTTTTTTCTGCGGGTTGACCCGGTAATACGATGTACCAGATTTTAATAAAATCAGGTTTGTAAGGCAATTGTTTTTTAACCAAGTCTCTTGCTTCTTCCGCCGAACTGACCTTAATGATTGGAGGATCTTTTTTATCTAAGTTGGGAGGTAGGTAGGTTGAAATCAATGGACCGGTAACCCATGCATTGGGTGCATATTTTGACTGTTCCAATTGTTCTCGCACAGCATAATTGCTCATAGGGCCACCCACGTCTATAACCGAAGTAATGCCGCAAGCCAAATAACGGCGCATCAGATCGTTCAAATTCTCTTTAATCCACTGCTGGTCTTTTTCATAAGGCAATGCCACATTTAAGTTCAACGCATCGGGGCGGGTATACAAACCTCCACTTTGAAAGAAATGGATATGAGCGTCAATCAAACCCGGCATGATGTATTTGCCGGTAGCATCAATGATAGTGGCTGAAGCAGGAGTTTTTAGTTTTCCTGTTTTGCCTAAAGCAGTAATTCGATTACTATCTATAATAATCGTTTGATCAGGGATTGCTTTTCCGGTTTCAACATCAACAATGGTAACATGCGTTAAGGCCAATGTTTGAGCGATGCTACCATAGCTAACGGATAATAGAAGAATAAAAAAGAAGACGCGTTTCATGGAGAATAGTTCATTAAAACAATGGGTTGACTTCATTTGAAAACAACCCATTGTTTTTGTTATCAATATGATGGTTTACTTTTTCATCAAAGCAGTTGGCGGAACGGGTGCCGGTACTGCATTGCTGATAGCGGGTAATGTTTTCAAATAGGTAAACAGTGCGGTGAGATCTTCATCTTTCCATTGTGCAATGCTTTGCCAAGGCATAGGAGGCAGAAGTGGGCGACCACCGTCTTGGCCCAAGTGTTTCCCTTTTCTAATGGCGCCGATGAAATTTTCAACAGTCCAGCTACCAATGCCGGTTGTTGAATCTGGCGTTAGGTTAGCTGCATAAGACATACCCCAAGGACCAACTGCAGCAGTAAGTGTACCACTTATCAAAACCCAGTTACCGGGTTTGGTGGCATCGTACGTAATTTCAGGAAGAGGAGAGCCTGCTGGATGGCCCGACATAATTTTCGTAGTGTCTAGCATGGGGCCTTGAGGCGTCATTACTTTTGGTGTATGACAATCGTTACAGCCGCCTATAGCCAAAAGGTATTTGCCTTTGTCTAAAACATCTTCTTTCACCACAGCTTTTTCTGTTTCTGCAGTTGAAGTGTTTTTTTCTGATGGTTCGGAGCAGCGAACCAATGTAAATAAGCAAGCAGCTACACTGCCGATCGCGAGCAGTTGTTTTGATTTCATGTTGAGTTGTATTTAAGTTTTAGGATAGAAAACGCATATGTGCACTCACTATTTCAAACTAATGTATAGGATAAAGCGGATAGGTTTTTAATAGGAAAGGAAACGAAGGATTTCCTCAAGGTATTTCTGATCGGTTGTATCGAAACTGTCGAGTTGATCACTGTCTACATCTAGTACTCCCACTACTTCACCTTTATGAAACATCGGTACAACAATTTCTGATTTTGAAAGACTGGAACAGGCGATATGTCCTGGGAATTTTTCAACATCGGGTACAATCAGTGTTTTTGCTTGTTCCCAACTTGAACCACATACACCTCGGCCTTTCCTGATTCTGGTACAAGCTACCGGTCCTTGAAATGGAGCCAGCACTAACTCTCCGTTTTTCACCAAATAGAAACCTACCCAAAACCAATTGAATTGCTCTTTCAAGGCGCCGCAAATATTGGCTAGGTTGGCAATCAGATCGGTTTCACCTTCCAGCAATCCTTTGATTTGAGGTATCAAAGCTTGATACTGTTCTTCTTTGGTTCCTTTTATAATGGTTAAATCTTCTGCCATTTTATTTTGTTTCTTCGAATATGCCTGTTTGTTTGTTTTTTCGAACATTGTCCCAATTGAAGGCTTTTCCATTCATCGCCACATACACTCCCGGCGGAAGTGTTTGCACGAAAGCCAATGCACTGCCCAAATTGAAGAACCCGTCGGAGCTACCAAATTTATAGGGGATCATGGCACCTGTAATAACGATTGTTTTGCCCGGAACTTTCTCTGCCAATACTTGCGCTGTATAGCTCATGGTATCGGTACCATGTGTAATGATGATTTTATCTTCAGACGCATTTCTACATTGATGAACAATCAAATCTCGGTCCTCTTCCGTCATGTGCAAACTGTCGATCATCATCAAGGTTCGAACGGTTACGTCTAAAGAACTTCTGCTTCGTTTGAGCATTTCAGGAAGGTGGGTTTCCTTGAAGAAAAGCTCACCGGTGAGTTCATTATACTCCTTATCGAAGGTTCCTCCGGTTACAAATATTCTTATGGCCATGTGAGTCGGTTTGGGCTGTAAACTTACAATTTTAGCAGCAAAAACTAATACTTGTTCGTGTTATTTATCCCAATTGAAACGAATGTTTAATTGAATATCGGGGTGAAGGCTGTAAAAAACCGGACAGGTATGCGCGCAGCGCTCTAAAATGGTTCTTTCTTTTGGGTCGGAAGTTGCAGCGGCCGGGAAATGAAATGTTAAATTAATACCTCCAACACGTCTAGGATCTGCCTTCATGATCTTTTCTACGGAGATCTCTGTTCCTGCCAAATCGACCCCCATGTCTCTTGCCTTGATTCCCATGATCGTCAATGCGCAGGCTCCAAGAGAGGTTGCCAGTAAATCGGTTGGAGAGAATTTTTCTCCTTTTCCGTTATTATCAACAGGCGCATCGGTTAAAATTTCGGTTCCACTCGATAAATGGGTACAAACGGTTCTCAGATTTCCTTCGTATACTACAGTAGAAGTCATAATTCGTGATTTTTGCCCTAAATTTACGTTGAATATATAAATCTATGCGTGTGAAGAATATTGTTCCTGTTTTGATGTTAACGCTACTTAGCGGCTCGGCCATTGGTCAAACGCAAAAACAAACAACGGCAAAGCAAGATAAAAAAGCCGAAAGGAGAGAGCGCATCAGTAAGTTGATGAAGCAAGAGGAGGAAGGTGAAGTGGTATTCAACAAGCAAAGTGTGTTTGGCTTCAAAATGGTTACAGATGGATATGGCATTTCTTATGAATTCGGCAAATTCAAAAGCAATAGAGTAACCAATTTGTTTCAATTCGATTTTAACGAAAAGAAACATCCAAAAGAAAAAAAGATATCCTTGTTCGACGGTTTTGGATTCTCAAGTATCATCTTCGGTAAAACCAATAATTTCTATCAATCCAAATTTAGCTTCGGACAACAAAGACGGATCGGAGGAAAAGGAAATAGAAACGGTATCTCTGTTTCCGGCATTTATACCGGTGGTTTCAGCTTGGGAATGTTGAAGCCTTACTATGTAAATGTGTTGGCAAACGGAAAAGAAATCAAAAGCACCTTCCCAACAATTGTTGACAGCAACTATGCCATTGGGGGCGCTGCTGGTATTACCTACGGTTGGAAAGACTTGAAGATAAAGCCCGGCGTTCAAGTTAGAGGCGCCTTACGCTTCGATTATGGACGTTTCAATGAAGCTGTAAGCGCAATTGAAGTAGGCTTGGCGGCGGAATACTACACACAAAAAATCTCGCAGGTTGCTTATGTGGACCAAAAGCAGTTGTTTTTTACTGCTTATATGTCTTTCCTCTTTGGTCGTCGCAAGTAAGCAAGTAGTTGATATTCAAGTTATTATAAACAGGTAACCTCGAATAAACTTTTCGAGGTTAATTTTGTTCTTATCTTTACATCATCATGACTGAATTACCTGTTATTTCTGGAATTAAAGAGCAAGATTCTCGCGTAAAAAAGCCCGATTGGCTTCGAGTAAAATTGCCGATTGGAGAAAGTTATAAACACGTGAGAGGATTAGTAGATACTCACAAACTCCATACAATCTGTGAAAGTGGGAACTGTCCCAACATGGGCGAATGCTGGGGAGAAGGAACCGCTACATTCATGATTTTAGGAAATGTGTGCACCCGTAGTTGCGGATTCTGTGCTGTTGCAACAGGTCGCCCTGAGCCTATTGACTGGGATGAGCCCCAACGAGTGGCTGAAGCCATTCACCTAATGAAAGTAAAACATGCGGTGATCACTTCTGTAGACAGGGATGAAGTGAAAGACGGTGGAAGTATTATTTGGTACAATACAATCAAAGCTGTAAAAGCCTTGAATCCGGATACAACATTGGAAACTTTGATTCCTGATTTCAAAGGAGAACAAGAAAACATTCAGAGAATCATCGATGCGGCTCCAGAAGTTGTTTCTCACAATATTGAAACAGTGGAACGCTTAACTAGAAAAGTGAGGATTCAGGCCAAATACTGGAGAAGCATGGAGGTGTTGAAGTTATTGAAAGCCGGAGGCATGCGTACTAAAAGTGGTATCATGTTGGGCTTGGGCGAAACAAAGGAGGAAGTAATTCAAACCTTGCATGATTTGAAAGCCCAAGGAGTGGATGTAGTAACCATTGGACAATACCTACAACCCACTAAAAAGCATTTGCCGGTACAACGCTTTGTGCACCCCAATGAATTCGCTGAATACCGTGAAATTGGATATCAAATAGGTTTAGATTATGTAGAAAGTGGTCCATTGGTCCGTTCTTCTTACCACAGTGAACGTCATGTGATTCCCGGTTACGGAATTGAAGCATGGAAAAAAGAAAAAGAAATGATGGTTTCCTAAGTTTATTCCACTTAATTTCATAGAGCAGGTTCATGCCTGCTTTTTTTATGCGTTTATTTTCAGTTTTAATTCTTTCCATTGGCCTTTTCAATTCTGAAATTGCAGTTGCTCAAACGCGATTGAGATGGCAATTGGAGAACGATAGTTTCCAATACTTGCCGCCTTCTATTCGTGTTTTCAAAACCAATGATTCTTTGAACGGCAGGCCTTTCAAAGCCTTTTATGCTGAGATCAATTTAAAAGACCCAAACCTTGCTGTGTCGGCCGAAGTAGGGCGTGGTAGTGCTTACAAGCTTTCCGAATATTTTGAGAAAGAAGAGAAACCGTATATCATTATCAACGGAGGTTATTTTAACAGAGAAACCCTCCAAAATTTGAGCCTGGTAATGCAGAAAGGGGTTCAATTGGCTTTCAATCAGCCCTCGGTAAAAAGTAAAATGACCGACTCTTTCTATTATCCAACCAGAGCTGCTCTTGGTTTTTCGAGATCAAAACGCCCTTTTATAAGTTGGGTGTTTACGGATACGGTTAATAGATATCCCATGTCTTTCGAGGTAAAACCAATAAAAGCCAAAGGCATCAATGCAGACCCCAGTTTCGAAGATCTCGAAACGCTTGAACATTGGCAATGGTGGAGAATGGAAACCGCTATTGGGGGTGGACCTGTACTTGTTCAAAAAGGGAAAGTTTTTATTACTGCGAATGAAGAACAGCTATTTGTAAATTCAGTAAAGGAACTGCATCCGAGAACCGCTGCAGGATATACTAGAACCGGTAAGTTGATTTTTTTAGTAGTAGAAGGGAGAAATAAAGAAGCGAGTGGCGCCAGTTTGGAGGAATTGGCTCAATTGTTTGTTGAATTGAAATGCAAAGAAGCCATTAATTTAGATGGAGGAGGCAGCTCGGCAATGCTCATTAATGGCAAACATTCAATACATCCATCCGACAAAGAAGGAGAACGGCCTGTTCCTTCCGTACTAATGATTAAAGCAGTGGCCGTGGCACAAATTTATTAAAAGAAAAAACTCTCGCTTTTTACGAGAGTTTTTCTTTTATTATTTATCCCATGCCAGAGCGCTGGCGCCTAGGATTGCAGCATCTGATTCTTTTAAGTGACTCACCAGAATCTTTACTTTATTCTGGAACACTTGAATCAAATTTGCTTCCATATGTTCTCGTGTTGGTTTTAATATGAGATCACCGGCTTTGGTGAGTCCCCCAAACAAGATAATTGCTTCAGGACTGCTGAACATTACGGCATTTGCAAGCGCCAATCCAAGAATTTTTCCGGTATATTCAAATATCTCAAGGGCCACTTTATCTCCTTGAATAGCAGCATCGAAAACTGCTTTTGAATCTATTTTGTCTGTTGGTACTTCTCTTAATAAAGAAGGTTCGCTTCTTTTTTCTAACACTTCCAGCGCGGTCAATCTAACACCGGTTGCTGAAGCATAACTTTCCAAAGAACCATACTTGCCGGTCCCTTCGTGTAAACGGCCATCCGGTATTACAATGGTATGTCCTAGTTCGCCAGCAAATCCATCATGACCATAAATGAGTTGACCATTCGCTACAATACCACTTCCTACACCTGTACCCAAGGTTATCATGATAAAATCTTTCATCCCTTTGGCTGCTCCGTACATCATTTCACCAATTGCCGCGGCATTTGCGTCATTGGTAAGGGTAACAGGCAACTGGAATTTATCTTCAATCAATTTAGCAAGCGGAACAATTCCTTTCCAAGGTAGATTGGGCGCATATTCAATAGTTCCTGTATAGAAATTCCCGTTGGGCGCGCCTACACCTACGCCTTTGATTCTTCCAATACCACCTACTTTTTCAATTAAGGGAAGAAAGCTTTCATACAGTTCATCGATAAAGGTTTCTACTTCTTTGTGTTTCTTGGTAGAGATTTCACTTGAGAAGAGTACGTTACCATTTCTGTCTACGATCCCAAACTTTGTTCCGGTGCCGCCAATATCGATTCCAATGGCTAAGGGTTCTAGTGCTGAATTAGTTGTTGCCATGTCTTGAAAATGCCCTCGGCAAAACCGAGGGCAGCTGTTTTATGAGTTGATTAATAAATTAGTGTCCACCTCCAATTTGATTGTCGAAGTCCAATCCTTGCGCCTTCAATACACTTCTTAATTTGAGTCCTAACCAAGCAAGGAACAAGAAACAAACCGCAGCAATTAAATAAGATTGATGCATGTCGTGTGTAGTATCACCAACAGATCCTTGCAATGGTGGAATGATAGCACCCCCTAAGATCATCATGATCAAGAAGGCAGAACCTTGACTGGTAAACTTACCCAATCCACTCACACCAAGTGAGAAAATACAAGGCCACATTACAGAGCAACACAAACCACCCGCCATAAATGCATATACTGAAATGATACCATTTGTAAACACACCAATCAGCATCGCAACCGTTGCTAGCAATGATACTGTAACCAAGGTTTTAACAGGTTTCTCTTGACCAAAGAAGAAGGCTGCAATTGCGATAGCTACGCATGCTGCATAACCATAAAGGTCGGAAATGTCGCTGCCATAAAGATTGTTCACAAACAAAACAATAGCTAACGCAACAAATGGCACAACGATCATTGCTATAGTTTTGGCAGTTCCTTTTAAATTAAAAACGCTCACCGCACCAGTCCAACGACCAATCATTAAACTACCCCAATAGAGGGAAACGTATTTAGAGATTTCACTTTCATCCAAGCCGGCATCTGTTAAATAGCCCGGTGTTTTCAACAAAGCTCCGAAGTTGTTGTCGATGGTTACTTCAACGCCAACGTATACAAAAATACCCAACATGCCATAGATCAACTGAGGGTATTTCATAGCTCCCCAACCTTCCGGGTTTTTGTTAGCACTAATATTAGAGCCAAACAAAATGGCGATGATCATCACTAAAGTGATGATTAATAAGTTGAGTTTAGAAATGCTGGTATATTGACCGGCAATGATTACACCGATCAAGAAGATGGTCATGAAGATCAAAGAGCCGGAGGCTTTTGAAACTTTCTCCACTTTGGCATCATCTTGACCTGCCGGTAATTTTTTAGAGAATTGAAAAAACAGGGCTACAGCAGCAAATACAGCCGCAACGATCATATAAAGCGTATTTACATTGGTAACGGTAACATTCGCAGCTTTGCTGCTAACTGTTCCAAATAAGAAATAGCTGACAATGATGGGTCCTAATGTAGTACCCAATGAGTTTACACTTCCACCTAAATTCAAACGATGTGAACCTGTTGAAGGATCTCCCAATGCTACTGCAAATGGTTGGGCGCAAGTTTGTTGCAAGGAAAAGCCCAAGGCTACAACAAAGAAGGATCCTAAAATGGCCGGGAATGAATTCATGTTTGCTGAAGGAATTATTAGTAAGGCACCTGCAACTGAAATCCAGAGGCCATAGATAATCCCTTTCTTATAACCGATTTTGTTAACGATATCGAATCCGATAATGTTAGAAGCTAAAAACAAAATCAAAGAACCAAAAAAGTAAGCACCATAAAACGCTGAACCAATCAGTTGTGATTCAAATTGGTTCAATTCGAAATGCGACTTACAAAATGGGATAAAAATACTGTTGGAAGCTGCAATAAAACCCCAGAAAAAAAACACAACAACGAGGGTGCTCAGCGCACTGTTATTGGTGGGTTGCTTGGGTTGACTCATAGCAATCTGTTTGTTTAAAAAAATGAGTGCTGAAAGTAGGCACAAATTTGATAGGAATAAAATTTTTCTTTCCTGCACCAGTATTGGTAATTACTTATTAAATTGATAAAATTTTTATAAACTCTTGTCATGGAAATTCTTCACGTAAGCGCCGAATGTTATCCGGTTGCAAAAGCTGGCGGGTTAGGCGATGTAGTTGGTGCTTTACCCAAGTACCTCAATCAGTTAGGACATTTTGCGAAGGTTGTGATGCCGATGTACCGAACTAAGTATCTCTACAATCATGACTGGGAAGTAGTGCACAAAGGTTATTCTAATTTAGGCAATTGGACATTCGAGTTTACCGTAATTAAGGAAGCCACTAATGAACTCGGTTTTGACTTGTATTTGGTAGACATCAATGGATTGCTCGATAGGGAAAAAGTATACGGCTACGACGATGACTCTGAGCGTTTCTTGGCCTTTCAAATAGCTGTTTTAGATTGGGTAAATGCCTGGGAGCATCATCCTGATGTGATTCATGTTCACGACCATCACACCGGTTTGATCCCCTTTATGATCAAACACTCATTTAGATATCGAAAAATACGCTCCATACCTACTGTACTTACCATTCACAATGCCCAATATCAGGGTTGGATGGATTGGTCGAAAAGCAATCAGATTCCGGAATGGGATAGTTGGCGCTGGGGACTCCTAGATTGGGAAAATAATATCAATCCGCTCGCATCTGCTATTAAATGTGCCGACAAAGTAACAACGGTTAGCACGAGCTACCTTGAGGAACTTCGTTATATGAGCAATGGGCTTGAAGATCTGTTTGAATACGAAAAAGGAAAGTGCGTAGGAATTTTGAATGGTATTGATGTAGAAGTTTGGGACCCCAATGCTGATACCTATTTAGAACATCACTATTCTATAAAAACAGCAGCAGCAGGCAAAGAAAAAAGCAAACGCGAACTTTGCGAGACTTTTAATTTGGATCCCGAAAAACCCTTGATCGTTTTTATTGGTCGTTTGGTAGGCGAGAAGGGCTCAGAATTGCTCCCACAAGTTATTGGAGATAGTTTCTACTACGTTGGCAGAAGAATGAATTTCTTGATTTTAGGAAGTGGGTTTCCTGAAGTAGAAGCCGCTTTAAATGCAATGAAACCTTTATCTCAACAAGATTTCAACGTTTTCATAGGATACAATGAAGCGTTAAGCCATAAAATGTACGCCGGCGCCGATTTTTTATTGATGCCTTCCCGTGTTGAACCTTGTGGATTGAATCAAATGTACTCCATGCGATATGGTACCATACCGATGGTTAGAAGAATTGGCGGTTTGAAAGATACCGTTATTGATTTCGGTGAAACAAACGGTTATGGCATTTGTTACAATCATACGGCAGTAGGTGATATTACTCATGCCGTTTGGCGTGCGGTAGAACTATATCAAGACAAAGCGTTGATGCAGACGCTGAGAGAAAGAATGATGAATCTGGATTTTAGCTGGGAAACGAGTGTAAAAAAATATTTAGAGGTTTATCAAAGTATTCAATAAATTCAACCAAAATTAACTCATATATGAGCAGTAACATTGTAGCCGTAATCTTAGGTGGAGGAGCAGGTTCTCGATTATATCCCCTTACAGCTAGTCGTTCGAAACCAGCTGTTCCCATTGCAGGGAAATACCGATTGGTAGACATTCCGATCTCAAACTGTTTGAATGCTAACATCGCTCGCATGTTCGTGCTAACGCAGTTCAACTCAGCTTCGCTCAATCGTCATATCAAGAATACCTATCACTTCAGTGCCTTTAGTAGCGCTTTCGTTGATATCCTTGCTGCAGAGCAAACACCCGATAACCCTACTTGGTTCCAAGGTACTGCCGACGCGGTTCGTCAAAGCTTAAGGCACATCGTTGCCTTTCCAAGTGAATATGTATTGATCCTTTCAGGTGACCAATTGTACCAGATGGATTTCCGTGAAATGCTGCAAAATCACATCGACCGGAAAGCCGATATTTCCATCGCTACCATCCCGGTTGCAGCTCGCGAAGCTTCTGAATTTGGTATCATGAAGAAAAATGATGAAGGGGTGATTACGTCTTTCATCGAAAAACCTAAAAAAGATGTGCTGGCCGATTGGGTAAGCGATACCGGTAAAGAAATGCAAAAGATGGGTAGAGATTACCTGGCTTCTATGGGTATCTATATCTTCAATAGACAATTGTTGTTTGATCTTTTGAACGACGAATGTAAAGATGCTACCGACTTTGGAAAAGAAATCATCCCTCAATCAATCGATCGATACAAAGTTGCCTCCTATCAATATGAAGGATATTGGACTGATATCGGAAACATCTACTCCTTCTTTGAAGCCAACTTGGGACTAACTCAAGATATTCCGGATTTCAATTTATTCGACAATACCAAGGCTATTTACACGCGTGCGCGCATGCTTCCTCCCGCGAAGATCAGTGGCACAACCCTCGAAAAAACAATCATTGCTGAAGGTTGTATCATCAACGCTTCAAGATTGGAAAACAGTGTAATTGGTATTCGAACCAGAATAGGATACGGTACTACCATTGTAAGCAGTTATGTTATGGGTAGCGATTATTATGAAACCCTTACAGAAATGGAATACAATATGGCAAAGGGTACACCTAAACTGGGTATTGGCGAACGCAGCTATATCAAAAATGCTATTGTAGATAAGAACTGCAGAATTGGCGACGATGTTCGCATCAACGGCGGTTCTCACCTTGAGAATTCGGATCATGCCTTGTACACAGTGAAAGACGGAATTGTCGTAATTAAGAAAGGTGCCGTAATTCCAAACGGGTTTGTAATTTAATTTTAAGAGTTATTTGTTTTAGTCAGGCTTCGGTTCAACAAAATCGTATCCTTCTACAACAAATAACTTTTTTAGTATATTTTTCAAATAGTGTATAAATTACACATTAGGAGCGTGCAGCTCTCACATTAAAACGATTGCTATGGCCTTAAGTTCAGCTACCGGCGGCTCAAGTTTGAAGCCCAAGCCGAGAATGTCCCTTGCTCAAATATTCTACATGAGCTTTGGGTTCTTAGGAATTCAATTTGGATTTGCCCTACAGAATTCCAACGCTAGTGGTATCCTTCGAAATTATGGAGCCGATGTAGAGAGCCTATCTTGGTTTTGGCTGGCGGCACCGGTTGTAGGGCTAATTGTTCAACCCATTGTAGGTCATTACAGTGATCGAACTTGGAATAGATTGGGTAGACGTAAACCCTATTTTCTTGCAGGTGCAATTTTATCATCTTCGGCCCTTACGCTCATGCCGAATGCAAATATTCTAGGTAGTTTGGCGCCGCTTGTAATCATTGGTGCCAGTTTCTTAATGGTTATGGATGCCTGTTTCAATTTGGCGATGGAGCCTTTCAGAGCCTTGGTAGCCGACAACCTTCCTGATGAGCAAAGAACAGCCGGATTCTCTATTCAAACGTTTTTAATTGGTGTAGGTGCCGTTATTGGTTCTTGGTTGCCCGCTATACTTGCAAAAGCAGGTGTTGCCTCGAACGCCAGTGAAGGGGTTGTGGGAAACAATGTGAAATATGCTTTCTATATAGGAGCGGCCGTTTTTATCGTATCTATATTGATCACCGTATTCACAACCAAGGAGTTTAATCCGGAAGAATACAGGTCTTATCATGGTGGCGAATCGAATCACAAAGAAGGTTTGGGAAGCATTTTTACCGATTTACGAAAAATGCCAAAAACCATGCGCCAATTAGGACTCGTGCAATTTTTCTCATGGTTTGCCTTGTTTGGAATGTGGGTGTTTACTACCGACACAATTTCAACTCATATATTTCACTTGCCCATTAGCGATAGAAGCTCTCAATTGTACCGAGATGCAGGAGCGTGGACGGGTGTAATTTTCGGCGTTTACAATGGCGTCTCAGCTTTGTATGCCTTGGCACTTCCCAAAATTGCCGCCACTATTGGAAGAAAGCAAACACATGCGCTTTCGCTTTTAATCGGTGGAATTGGTTTGATCTCGATTTATTTTGCTCCCAACAAAGAGTTTCTCATCTTCTCTATGGCTTGTGTAGGAATTGCGTGGGCTTCTATTTTGGCAATGCCTTATGTGATATTGTCCGGTTCAATTCCTGCCGGTAAAATGGGGGTTTACATGGGAATCTTTAACTTCTTTATTACGTTACCTCAAATATTGAACGGAATTGTTGGTGGACCGATGGTAAAACATGTGTACAATGAACAACCCGTTTATGCAATTGTAATGGCCGGCGTATTCATGTTGTGCGCAGCAGTGAGTGTTGTGTATGTATATGATCCGGCTGCTATAAAAATTAAAAAAGATTAAAATGAAGAAATTTTGCTTTTTAGCTATCGTACTTCTTGCATCAATAAACTTATTGGCTCAAGACAACCTTACGGTGTATCCAACCAATTGGTGGACCGGTATGAAACACAAAAACCTTACACTACTGGTTAAAAGCGCTGAGGCGATCGGGTCCCCAAAACTTGCAGCAAGCGTAAATAAAAAAGGTATCTCCGTAAAAGAAGTAAGGTCGATGGAGAACAATCACTATGTGAAAATCAATATCGCCATTGATGCCAATGCTACGCCGGGCTTGTATACCATCCGATTTGGTGGAATTGCCGGAAATACCTGGAAATCGTTTCAATTCGAATTGAAGAAGAAAAGCATGGAGGATGGAAAGTCGAGAGTAAGAGGAGTAACTAGTGAAGACTTTACCTACCTCTTAATGCCCGATCGATTTGCAAACGGTGATCCTTCCAACGATGCTTTCGACGACATGCGTGATAAAACAAGTGATCGCGCAAATAAATTCGCACGCCACGGGGGCGATTTAAAAGGGGTACAAGACCACCTTGAATATTTCAAAGACCTTGGCATAACCACACTATGGTTCACACCAGTTTTTGACAACGACATGCCTAAAATGAAAGAGAACAATACCGATATGGCCGGATACCATGGTTATTGGTTCACTGATCATTATAAAGTTGACAAGCGATTCGGCGGCAACGAAGGGTATAAAACCTTGGTAAACGCAGCCCATCAAAAAGGGTTGAAGATTATTCAAGATGCGATTTATAATCACGTTGGATTGTATCATTGGATTTATCAAGATGCTCCTGCAAAAGATTGGATCAATGAATGGCCAAGTTTTACAGGGCCTAATCATAGAGAAGAGACCATGTTTGATCCATATGGATCCAAGTTTGATAAAAATAATATGGTAAAGGGATGGTTTGTTCCACATCTTCCTGACCTAAACCTTGCAAATACGGATCTATCCACTTTTTTGGTACAACATGCTATTTGGAGTGTTGAAGAATTCGGAATTGACGGATACCGTATCGATACCTATAAATATTGCGATGAGAAATTTGTGAATCGCGTAAATGAAGAATTAAAAGCAGAGTTCCCTCAGCTAACAACCTTCGTGGAGGCATGGGTAAATACTGTGGTAGGAAATGCTTATTTCGTACAAAACAATTTCAATATTCCTTTTAAGCACAATGCACCCGGTGCCATTGATTTTTCTCTCTGTTTTGCCATGCAAACCGGTATGAACCAACCGGCCGGATGGACGGAGGGCGTTAATCGCGTTTATATGACCTTGTCGCAGGATTTAGTATACAATAATCCACTCAATAATTGCATCTTCCTCGACAATCATGATATGGACCGCGTGTATTCTGTGATTGGCGAAGATTGGAATAAAATGAAATGGGGTTTGAATTGGCTTTTAACCATGCGGGGAATTCCACAAATATTTTATGGTACTGAATTACTGATGAAGAATTTCAAAAATCCAACAGATGCAGAAGTTAGGTATGATTTCCCGGGTGGATGGAAGGAAGATGCGGTAAACAAGTTCACTGCCGCTGGTAGAAATGAAAAGGAAAATGCAGCCTATAATTACATTAGTAAGCTGGCACATTTCCGTCAAAGAAGCTCAGCCCTTAAAACAGGAAAAACCATTCAGTTCATTGTACGAGACGGGGTGTATGTTTACTTCCGTTACGATGCAAAAGAAACGGTTATGGTGATTACTAATACAGGCTCGAAAGAATTTACTCCCGATTGGACGATGTATGCAGAAGTGGCTGCGGGTTTTACAAAAGCCTGGAATGTACAAACAGAAACTACCACTGCACTTACGGATTTAAAAATCCAACCCGGTGACTCGCAAGTTTTGAAACTAATAAAATAGCACATACAAAAAAGCCCATCAAGTGATGGGCTTTTTTGTATTTAAATATTTACAAGTTGCAGAGCCAGATGTTGCGCTCGCCCCATTTACCCCAATCTTTTAAGCTTTCCTTTAATTTGTCGCGCATTCCAACAGCCGTTGTTTTCTTTCCTTTCGTAGGTGGTAAGAATTCCTTGTTAGGAATCTCAGTCAATTCTAGTTTGGTAGCGAAATAGGTATAACCAATACGAGGGATGGCGATACCTAAAATCATACCCGGTAGCCCATTAAACCCTTCCGGACCTCCCTGGCAAAGAATTTCATCGGTATAATACGCGAAAATAAATACTGAATCATTGATAATGGTTGTGGCTTTTCTGCAGAGAAAACCTGCAATTTTTCTTGTGTCAGAAGTCAGTTTCCATTCAAAGTTTTTGATACTGTCTTGAATGAGGTATTGCGTTTCGAATACTTGTTTCTGACTAGCAGTGGTATGATTGGTGTAATTTGAAAACACTACGTTTTCAGTGGCCGGTGCGGAGCCAAAAAAACCATTTTTAGGCGCATCCACTTCACGCCCCGGTTTATAAACCGAAGCCGTATCGTTGAAATAGAAATTGAAATAAGTGATGCCGAATTGTGGAATCTGTTTTTTTAATTCCTGCACCCAGGAGTCATCTTCTCCTTCGAATTGCTTGTGGTTATTGATCTTCCTTTCAAACTCAATTTTTCCTTTCGCAATGAACTGTTGAGCTTCCGAATGAATTGCAGCAAAAAGTGCAATTAGTATGATTAGTTTTTTCATTGTTGTAATCTTTATTTTTCAGTTTTCTTGGCTGCGGCACTGTGATTAAAGTTCCATGTAAAGGAAAGTAACCACAGTCTTTGCAATTGCTGATAACCTCTTTCAGTGATCGTGTTTGAATTGATGCTACGATCGTATCCAATGTTTTGATTGAAAATATCGCGCATTTCAAACTTGACCAAGCCGGTTTCTCCTTTGAATACTTTTTTACCAACATAGCCTCTCATGAGGAAGATGTTTCGGTTGGTGTTAAACAATGCTGTTTTCTGACGAATGGTGAAATCGATGTTTGTGTTTAGCTCAAATTTCTTAGGTAATTGCAGAGTAGCAGACCCATCTATTGATGTTGACCAGAAATTGTTTTTCACAGTCGACAAACTTGAAGTGGAACTATTGTAGTTCTGTCGAACAGATAGATTCATGTCGAATTTCTTGTCCTTATGGTAATTTGTTCCAACACCCAATCCGGTACTATTGTAAACATTGCTGTTGATTGCGTTATTTACAATCGTCTTATTTCGGCTACCATTTAATTGTAAATCAAAGTTGATATTGAAATCCGTTTTTTTGATTTTGAATCCATAGCTACTGTATAAGTTATAATAGTAGTTGCCATTGATATTTATGGCTTGGCTGGTACGTTTACCGGTTGCATCGAGGTCGTCCTTAGTTGAAAACGCATTGTCTGTAAAATTGAAATTCGCGAACAACCAAATACCTCTATTATTAAGAACCTTGAAATCACTGAAATTAAAGGAGAAGCTGTGAGTGAACGACTGCTTCAGATTCGGGTTCCCTTTTCGAACCAAGAAGGGATCGGTGTTGTCTAGGATTGGTTGAATTTGATCAATTGTGGGCTGGCGAGTACTTCCGCTGTAATTCATTCCGAATCGTTGCATGGGCTTAAAGTTCAAGTTGATGCCTGCTCTCGGAAAGAAATTGGTAAAATTATAGCGATACAAAGTATCTTTTACCAAATCTGCTTGTTTGAATCGGGCGTTGGAAACTGATCCACCAAAGGAGAAATTCACTTTCTTGTAATTGAATTTCAAGCTCGATCCTGCCGCTTGCGTAAGGATGTCGTATTGGAAATGGCTCGACAGGGAGTCAATATAATCTTCATACTTGCCGTTGATTTTTTCATTGGTGATGCGCTCGGAATTGCTGTTGTTGACCCCGATTGAATAACTCAATTCCAAAAAGATTTTTTTAGCCAATGGTTCTGTATATACCAGTTTGGAATTGAAGTTGGTTTTTTTACTATTATTTATTTTCTCTTGATCAATACTGTCTTTAATGGAAGTATTGTTGAAATAAATAAAGTTGGCAGAATTGAGGAATCCATCACTGCTTGTATTCGTGTACTTAAAGTCATTGTTCCAAGAAATGGTTCTACCTTTTTTCTTGAATCTTTTTTTATAGAGAAGGGTAGAGTTGAACATTTGCTCTTCTCCTTTGCTGGTAGTTGTTCTATAGCTCTGGTTAACCGGGTTCAGCTCCTCGGAAAGAGACTCACTATAGATATAGCTCTTTTTCTGGCTTTGTCCGGCCGCTCCTTTGGCAGTGAATTTCAAAGAGGAGGTAGAGTCAATTTGATACTCATAGGTTAAATTCATACTGTTTTGAAAACGAGTACTGAAATTGTTCCCATTATCATTCTTATAGTAGGAAGTGTCTTTCAATAAAAATTGAGAGCGTGTAAATCCGGAACCGCTGGTGTTCAGTTTATTGAATCGAAAACTACTGTTGAATTTTAGTTTATCTCCATTCCATTTGTTATTGTAGTGCATGCCGGCACTCCAAGAGGTTGGTAAGCCTTCGCCGTAGTAGCTACCGCCACCTCCACCAAAATCATCGCCTTCCGAAAAAATCATGACCATTCCGGCCTCAGCGTCAATTTCCATATTTGAATTATCGCCACCTCCAAAATTATTCTGATCTTCCCAGTTCAATCCTGTTTTACCGGTATTCGACATAATTCCAAAAGCAGCAAATTTTCGTTTCCCCTTGAATGCATTGATCATGCCTTCATTTGAGAACTTGTCTTTTAGACCTCCGGCAATGTTTACTTTCCCGAAATAGCCGTTCTTTTTATCTTCTTTCAGTTGAAGATTGATTGCTTTGGTTGTTTGTCCATCGTCGATTCCCGTAAAAGTAGCTTGGTCACTCTTTTTATCGAAAACTTGGACTTTTTCAACGGCATCTGCACGAAGGTTTTTTGTAGCCATCGTAGGATCGTCACCAAAAAATTCTTCTCCATCTACGTATACTTTGCCAATGTCTTCGCCTTGCGCTTTAATTTTTCCGTCTTTGTCTACTTGAACACCCGGTAGACGTTTGAGGAGGTCTTCAACAGAGGCATTGGCGCCCACTTTGAAACTATCGGCAATAAATTCTGTGGTGTCTTTCTTAATTCGGATGGCTCCTAATTTCTGCCGAACCACAACTTCTTGTAAAAGTTGGCTGGCTGTGGTCATTGGAATTTTTGCGAGGTTCAGGTCTTCTGCCGCAGTCAAATTAATGACTTTGTAGAAGTCGGCATAGGTAGGGTGGGTGATGAAAAGAATGTACTTACCCGGTTTTACGTTTGATAGTTCGAAACTGCCGTCTTGATTGGATCGGGTAAAAATTACAAATGTGGAGTCTTTTTCTTTAAGAAGACTGACGACCGATCGATACAAGTTCTTTTTTTCGGAAGTGTCGGAAAGAATGCCCTTAACTTTTGAGGTCTGGCTAAATAAGGGCATGGCTAGTGCAAGGCACAGCCATAACATTAATTGTTTTCTCATGGTGCTATTTGGTTATAAAAAGGTTTAGGCTAGCTGCTATACTTTTCGAAATTCTGTAAAAAGAATAACGTATATTTAAATGCCAACTTAATATTTCGTTAAACTGTTCACCTGTTTTATGACGCAGCCTAAGAAAAAATCCACAACAAAATCTTCAACAAATAAAAAGAATGTTACCAACGGTAAGGAGGAAAATAGTATGAGCGGTGCATCATCAAATCAAGGTAATTTGCCATATGAGGAACGCTTCTTTGTGGATACTGCAAAGCCCGTATGGAATTATTCTCTATTCAGCGATGAAGATGTAGTGAATTTTCAAAATGGAACTCATTATCGGTTATACGAATTGTTTGGTTCTAAACAATTGACGGTTCTGGGTAGAAACGGTTATTATTTTGCTGTTTGGGCACCCAATGCAACCTTTATTTCAGTTGTCGGAAATTTCAACGACTGGGATAATACCACTCACCCACTTTTTGTTCGACAAGACAGTTCGGGTATTTGGGAG
>DGDD01000211.1 GCA_002385265.1 Chitinophagaceae bacterium UBA3961 | reverse complement strand
AAAACGCTCAAAATCTCTAATAGGCGCATGAAATACGGCGCATTCTTCTACTTGGGCGGTAGATGGCCCAAATTTGCACCACTCAATTAATTCAGACAAAACAGGCTCTTTGCCGGTTGCTGTAATTAATACAGAACCATCGGATTGGTTTTGAACCGTTCCGGTAATACCTAAAGCTTCAGCTTTTTCTCTGCAACTTTGTCGAAAAAAAACTCCTTGAACTTTACCTGCAACCTTAATAACTAGTGTTTGACGCATAATAATAAATTCTTCGACATTACTCATGTCAAGCAATCAAAAAATTAACTACGATAGGAAAGGTGAAATAGGAGGTTTGAGGGATAAGGTGCAAAGATACGACAGATATAAAATTCTAAGTCAGAAAAGAGTAAAAAAAAGGGAATGATTGCTCATTCCCCTAACTATACTTGCTACTAATGTTTCACCTCTAAAATAAAAAACTGATAAGGAGGAATAATCAAGTATTCATGGTCTGGTCCTACTTGAACATCAATGTCGCGCCAATGATCATATAATTTACTAGGTGCAGCTCCGTGCTCTTTAAATGCAAACCATGTGAGATATGCATCACTATCGCTGAAATTAAAAACGCAGTACACTTTCTTGTCATCCTTACTTCTCAAATAGCCGGCTACATGGTTGTTGTGCGGGCTTAACCAAGTTAGGTTTTTGTAATCGCCAATTGCATCCAATTTTCTACGAATCGATATCAGTTTTTTGGTAGACTGAAACACCTGGTATTCAACACTGCCTTCTTCGCTTTTCTTGTTGTTTTTATTCCAATCAATGATTGGGCGATGCATCCAACGGTTGTCATAACTTTTGCCACTGTCTTGTAAATAACTATAGTCATTGGTATAACCAATTTCATCTCCGTAGAAGATCATTGGCAATCCACCCAAGAAGAAGCTATGCGCTTGCATCAAAAGTATCTTATTGATAGAACTGCGAATAGCTGCCGAGTCATTGCTATTAACGGCTTTTTCCAATCCACATAGAGAGGCTAGTGAGCCACTGATTCGAGCATCATTGGTTTTCGGATTTACAGAAAATAACGCTCCAACTGCCGGTGAATAGGAATGATTTCCTGAGTAGTATTCTTTCAAATATTTTCGATGTTCGAAAGCATTATAGCCTGATTGCTCGATCATGTAGTCATCATATCCAAGACCAATATCATCATGGCAGCGTGTATAGTTAATCCAAGTAGTTCCAAAAGGCTTTTGTAGAATTTCATGTTGTGCCGCCATCATCACTTTTGTTTCGCCTGTAGCGAGTGCATCCCATTGCAGGGCCATATGCGTTGCGTTATAGGCTACATCACATTCGCGGGCTGTGTACAAGCCGGTACCAAAGTATTTCATGATCTCTTTTGGCGCCACAATTGCTTCTCCAAGCAAAGCCATTCCCGGTGCCGCAACTTGAACGCACTGTTTGATGAGGCGCAAGAGACTGTGAGCTTGTGGAAGATTTTGGCAAGTGGTACCCAATTGCTTCCAAATAAATGCAGGAGCATCGATACGAAGAATATCAACTCCCAAATTTGCATAGAAGAAAACAGTATCCATCATTGCCACAAAAACAGCCGGGTTGGTGTAATTCAAGTCCCATTGATAGTTATGGAAGACCGTCATTACCCATTTACCCATTTCGGGATTAAACGTAAAGCTGCCCGGAGCTGATTCGGGAAAGATTTCAGGCATGGCAGCGTCGTATTGGTCGGGAAGTACTCTATCAGGGAATATATAGAAAAAGTCTTGATACTTGTGATCGCCTTGTTTGGCTTTCACCGCCCACTCATGCCGATGAGAAGTATGGTTCAACACAATGTCGATCATCAAATACATACCCTCTTTGTGCATGGCTTTTCGAGCTGTAGTTAAATCAGAGAGGTTGCCAAAACGTTCGTCAACTTTTCTGAAATTGGAAACAGCATAACCACCGTCGCTTTCACCGGCCGGGCTCTCAAAAATGGGCATGAGGTGAAGAAAGTTCACACCCAGGTCGTTGAAATACGGAAGCTTTGAAGGAAGTTGATCCAGTTTTCCGCAGAAACGATCAACATACAAACTCATTCCTGTAATATCATTGCTCAAAAACCAATTGCCCTTATCGAGTTTCGCTTCGTCACGTTCTTTTAAGATTTGCTCTCTGTTTTGATGGGCTGCGGCAATGGTTTCCAAAAGCTTTGGAAAATATTCGGCACCACGTGGATGGTTACCATACAGTTCATTGTACAGGCTTTGGATTGCCGTAGCATTTGCAATGAATCGAGTGAAGAACAATTGATCGGCACCGGCCAAGTCAAAGCTTTTTTCTTCAACTACTTGATTAATCAATTGGTGTAAGGAATGATTGTACACAAGTTTCGTTTTTAAAGAAAGATATCGTTGCTTAAATGTTTGAATGCTTCCATGGCGCCCATGTATTCACAAGTACGAGCACCTGCTTTATTACTGTTTTGAATCAATTTCACCCATTGCGCTGTGGGCATAGCGGCTCTTTCTGTTGCCGTAAGACCACTTAATTGATACAACAAGGCGCCTACAAAAGCATCGCCCGCTCCGGTAGTATCAACGGGTTTAATAGGGATGCTGGATATAATTTGAGTTGTTCCATTCATACCCAACAAGGTTCCTTCTTTTCCCAAGGTAATTGCAAAAACAGCGGTCGTTTTTTGAAGTAGTGCAGCTGCGGCATCCGTTACATTGTCTGTAGCTGTTAGCAACATCGCTTCTTCATCGCTCACTTTGAAGAAATCACATTGATTCAGGAAATGCCAGCTTTGCGCTATAAATGCTGGCTGAATATCTTTATACAAAAGATGTCTGTAATTTGGGTCGAAACTTACAAATACGCCGGCTTGCTTTGCTTTTTGCAGTAAAAGTTTGTAAGCCGATTGCAAGGGGCCCGGCAGAAAGGCGGTGGCCGAACCGAAATGAATGATCGAAAAATCGGTAACCGGAATTTGATTGATTTCTTCTTCCGATAAAAAACTATCGGCACCTCGGTTGAAATAAAAATCACGCTCACCGTTTTCCATCAAACTCACAAAGGCAAATGTGGTGAAGTGGTCTTTGTCTTGATGAACAAAATCGGTATTCACTTGAAACGACTGCATTACATCCATCAAATGTTTTCCGAAGGGGTCTATACCCACTTTTGCACTGAGCGATGCTTGCCCGCCCAAAGCAGCTATGGCGGCTGCCACATTGGTAGGGGCTCCACCCGCTTTTTTGAGAAAGTTGTTTCCTTCCGAAAGCGGCTTGCCCTTATCAGTGCAAATCATATCAATCAATGCTTCTCCTATACAAAGTATTTTCATAATGCTTTTCTTATTGTTAATGCCCACCCATACTCACCTTCGCATCGGCGCTTGCTTTTTGGTTTTTAATAAGTAAGGTACAAGCAGCTGCGAGCAAGATAAACACTCCTGCGAAAGTAACAGCCTGTCTGGGATCGTTGTGTAAATATTCTCTCAGAATATATCCAAAGCTCAAGTTTTGTAATATCATGGGAATCACAATCATCATGTTTATAACGCCCATGTATACCCCGTATCTTTCTTTAGGGATTTCATTTACAACCATTAAATAAGGGATACCCATCATACTTGCCCAAGCTACCCCAAATCCGGTCATCGGAGCAAAAAGCAGGTATTTGTCGTGGATATTTGGGAAAATTAAAAGTCCAACACCTGCCAACACAAGACATACCGTATGCACCCATTTCGCACCAAATTTTTTTGCCAGCCCTACAAGCCCGAATGCGCTTAAGAAGGTTACAATATTGTACCATCCATTAACAAGGCCCGTCCAACCTACCGCTTTCTCGAACAGCTCTTTATTTGAATCGGGGCTCGCATTCCAAACCGAAAGCCCGATACTTTTAGCGGCATTTTGCCAGTAGCAGAACAAAGCATACCATTGGAAAAGGTAAACAAGGGCCAGTTGCCACATTACCTTGGGCATGGTTGTAATGGCATCGATGATTTCAATATTTTGAGCGAAGAGTACTTTTGTTGAAGGGTGGCTCTCTAGGAAGTGCAAAAATTTTCTAATCAAACCTTTCACAAAAAGATTTGGAATCAGGAGTACAATAATAATAGCGTATGCTACAAGCGTAGAAAGTACAGAGAGCAAAAATTGGAACGCAGGATGGGGTAGACCTTCGTTTTTCTTTTCCAACTCTTTTAATTCAGCCTCGGTGGGAGGAATTTCAGGCGTGGTTTTTAAACTCCACCAAACAGATGTTATTGAGCAAACTGTTCCTAAAAAGAAGGAAGCATATACCCAATAAGGAAGAGATCCCCAATTCCCATGAATGTATGATTGAAATACAAAAAGCGAAACGTTGGCAAGGGTAATTCCCAATCCGGTGAAAAAGCTTTGCGATAAAAATCCGGTGGCAAATTGGTCTTCAGGCAGTTTATCGGCGATAAAAGCTCGATAGGGCTCCATAGCGGTATTATTGGCAGCATCCAATACCCACAATAGTCCGGCTGCCATCCACAAACTGCTGCTGAATGGATAAATAAACAAGCAAATGGAACAAAGCAAAGCGCCAATAAAGAAGAATGGCTTTCTTCGACCGTATTTTGGACTCCAGGTTTTGTCTGATAAAGCACCAATAATGGGCTGAATTAACAAACCCGTCATAGGGCCGGCTAAATTCAGAAGGGGAATTTCGTCGGGGTGTGCGCCCAAAAGGTCGTAAATAGGGTTTACCGCACTTTGTTGCAAACCAAAAGAATATTGAATACCGAAGAACCCGACATTCATATTGATGATTTGCATGAAGCTCATTCTGGGCTTGGGGATAGACATAGCAATCAGTTATTTGTGTAAAAGCAGCGTTTAGACTGGAAATTTACCGCGGAAATTCCACGATTTCTTCATTTTTCGTTGCTTTTTAGCTGCAAACGTTTGCAGCTAAAATACCCTAAATAAGCTTGTGTTCGTAGGCATATTTAATAAGCCCAATGACCCCACTGGTTTGGGTTTTGCGGAAGATATTCTTGCGGTGAGTTTCCACAGTTCGTTCGCTAATAAAGAGGGTCTCCGCAATGTCTTTATTGCTGAGCTCTTTTTCAATTAGTTTAATGATCTCTATTT
Organism: Chitinophagaceae bacterium UBA3961; assembly: GCA_002385265.1. Taxonomy (GTDB): domain Bacteria; phylum Bacteroidota; class Bacteroidia; order Chitinophagales; family Chitinophagaceae; genus Endoryza; species Endoryza foliicola. The sequence continues at coordinate 13,054 of DGDD01000211.1, read as the reverse complement.
CTCGATCGGTTAAATGAGCGGCCTCGTTTTCCTTTTTTCGAGTGCTGGCTTTGGTCATTTCGTGGAGCACCTCTTCGCTGAAATAGATTCCACCCGAGGCTATCTTTTCAATGGCCAGTTGCAACTCTTTCTTCCCTATATTTTTTAGTACATAGCCTGAGATGTCGGCTTCTTCGATCATCGTATTTACCAGATCGCCCTCTCCGTTCATTGATAGGGTCATAATTTTGATCTCCGGCCTTAGTTGTTTTACTTTTTTGGCCAGTTCAACCCCGTTCAGTTCCGGCATCATCACATCAGTGAGTAAAAGCTGAATATCGAGCGATGGAAGCTTCTGCAATAGTTCTTTCGGGGAAGTGGTGGTGAAACATACCTGCAAACCGGAATGCCCCTCTAATAGGGACAATAGACCATCTATTACAATTTGATGATCGTCTACAATTGCTAGGTTTAGTTTGGTGCTCATGGAGTAGAAGAAAGATAAGGATTAATTAATAATTAATGATTAATAATTAATAATTCGCCTTCGGCGGTGATTTAAAATCTTGGGTACTGAAAATGTGCTTCATGCCTATAAAAAGTGTTGTTCTTTTATGAATCTGAATTATCATTATCTAGAATTGTAAAAGGGGCTAAATGGGCTAATCATTAAAAATTCACATTCTCGAGCTGCCCCAATTCTTAATTCTTAATTACCCGGGATATGAATCGCCACCAAAGTACCTTTCCCAGGCTCCGAATTAAAGTCCACTTCACCTTTCAAAAACTCTACTCGGGTACGAATGTTCTTCAATCCAATTCCTTCGAATACATCCGTTTTTGAAGTATCGAACCCTTTGCCATTGTCTTCGATGGTAGCACTTATGCCATCACGGTCTTTAATTAACGAAATGTCTAAGTGATTCGCTTGTGCGTGTTTAATTACATTGTTGACACACTCTTGAATTACGCGGTACAATACAGTTTCCGTATTGATATCCAGTCGTTCATTCAATCCTTCACTATAAAGATCTACTTTAATAATACGGTCGTCTATTTTATCAATGAATTCACGAATGGCCGAAGCTAATCCCGATTTCAACAGTGCATTGGGCATCATGTTATGAGAAACGGTTCTTACTTCTTTGCAACTTTCATCTACCAATTGAATGATCTTATCGAATCGGTTTTTTTGATCCGTTCCCCTGAAAGCTATTTCCGGTTCAATGGAAGATAAATTCATTTTTGCAGCACTCATCATTTGACCTACCCCGTCGTGTAAGTCTTTCGCAATACGTTGGCGTTCTCTTTCTTCCGCTTCTAAAACTGCTCTGGTAGCCAGTTCTTGCTGTACGATCCGTTCTTGCTGCAATAACGTAGCTTGCTTTAATTGATAGCGTTTGTATCCTGAGTAAACTAACAAAAATGCCAATACCGATAACACAATAACCGCAACCAGCGTAATGTTCTTTCTTACAATTTCACTTTGCTGTAAACTGAGTTGAGAGTTTTGCAGCATAATTTGCTGTTCTTTCTTTTCTGTTTCATACTTCGTGTTCAATTCAACAATTTGTTTGTTTTTGTCGAGGTTGAACAATGAATCTTTTATCGAAGTGTATTGTTGATAGTATTTCAATGCAGATTTATCGTCGCCCATTGACGCGGCAATGGAAGACAATTCTCGATAATTGGCCGATTGCAATTCAGCATACTTAAGGGTAGCAGCAGTTTTATTACTGAGCTCAAATGCTTTGATGGCTTTTTGGTAGTCGCCACTGGCATTGTACAAAACTCCAAGATCGGTTTGAGTTAATGCCACTGCAAAACTGTCTTTTAAATTCTCACGGATTTTCAATGCTTCTAATAAGTTGACTTCTGCAGGCTTGAAATTTTTTTGAATCACTTGTACACCTGCAATAAAGCTTTTAGCATAACCCACGCCCACTAAGTCTTTTCGGGCTTCCGCTATTTTCAAAGATTCAGTATACCTGCGAATGGCTTCAGGAAAGTCTTCTTTGTATTCAAATACCACCCCCGATTCATTCCAGATCATTTGCATTCCTTCCGAATCGTTCATAGATTTGAACACGTCCATGGCTCGGTCGTAGTAACGAAGTGATTGATCTAGGTCCCGGGTTTTGCGGTATAGCTTTGCAATATCATTGAGCGTATTGCCCAGCTCTTTTTTATTCGAGCCTTCTTCAAACAAGTGAAGGGCTTTGAAATAATAGTCTGCGGCCTTATCGTAGTTTCCCTTGAAATAATGTCCTATGCCTACATGATGCAATACTACGGCATAGGCCGCCGAGTCTTCTTTTGATTTTACCAGTTTAGCCGCTTCTTCTCCAAGGGCGATGGTTTTGTCAAAGTCCTTTAAACTATAATAGGCAGCCAACCCCCCATAGGCTTTAAGCTTTTCAGATGTAGATGACCTATTGTTATTGATAATGGAATTGAGGCTGTCTGTTTGAGCAGCAAGCCTCCCCATCAATACAATACAAAAGAGAAGGGTTAAGGAACTTAATTTCATGTTCAATGATTATAGTCCAAGAACATCTCTCATATTGAAGATGCCTTTTTTGCCGGCAATAAACTCTGCCGCCAAAACCGCACCCGCCGCAAATCCTTTTCGATTGTGAGCGGTATGAGTGATTTCAATGTCGTCTATCTCGCTGGTGTAACGGATAATATGTGTGCCCGGGGCTGGGTCAATACGTTTGCTTACAATGCCGAGTTCGTCGGGATTGTTTGTTTCTTCATTTACCCATTTGTTTTTCGAAGGATAAGATGCCAATACGCCTTCAGCAAGGGTGATGGCTGTACCACTAGGAGCATCTTTTTTGGCAGTGTGATGCACTTCTTCCAAACTCACTTTGTATTCTGAATGAGGCGCCATTAGTGCTGCCAATTTTTTATTCAACTCAAAGAAGATATTCACGCCAACGCTGAAATTACTCGCCACTAAAAGAGATGTATTGTACTTTTTTGCAGCTGCTTCTGCTTCGGGTAGATGTTGCAACCAACCCGTAGAGCCTACTACCAAGGAGGTTCCTGTTTCAAGGGTTTTCATCACATTTTCAAAAGCACTTTCGGGCCCGGTAAACTCAATGGCCACATCTGCCGATTTTAGGTTTTCAGCATTCAGGTCGTTTTGGTTGTTCAGATCAATTTTCAAAACAATTTCATGTCCTCTCTCTAGAGCGATGGCTTCAATGGCTTTACCCATTTTGCCATATCCAATTAAAGCAATTTTCATGTACTTAAATCAATAAAAAATAATAGAAACAGGGCTTGCCCTTTTAACGCAGTGAAGTTATGGTTTTTGAGGGATTCTTGCCGAAAGTAAATACCACACTCAGTCCCAGAGAAGAACTGTTTTGTAAAATTGTTGGTTTTAATTTCATGGAGAGGTCATCGGAGATATCAAATCCTTTTAAATGACCGTCTACGGTAGCATCTACCACATTAAGTCCCCACATTAATAAGACGAAGAGAACCGAATAATCCATATTTTTTCGATACTCATTGCGGTAGTTTAACAAAGAGTTGGCGCCACCGTTCATCGTGAAGAATGGCCACAGTTTAGGGTCAACTCTTTGGCGGTAGTTGAGGGTATCGATGGGGTCACTGGCCAACATTTTTGCTGCATCTCGGGTTCTTTGATACCATTTTCTGTTATCGAAGAACAAGTAGGCAGGTACGCCAATGGCAGCGTACACAATAGGAATTTTCCAGTATTTTTTGTTGTAAGCTTGGCCCCATCCGGGAATAATGGCGGAACGAATGGTGGCCATTCTTGGGCTGTGCTTTTTGATTCTATTGGTATCAAGCATGCTAGTTGTAGCTCGAACTGCCACAAGACTGTCTTTTACGGGTTCATTTTGAGCCCATAACATGCCAGGTAGAATGATCAATAAAATAAAAAGAATCCGCTTCATAATGGATTAACTACCCGATACTCCAACACGGTCGAGGAACCTGTTTAAGTCATCGAGTGAGAAGTATTCAATGGTGATACTGCCATAGCCTTTTTTGTTGTGCTGCAGTTTCACTTTGGTACTAAAATGTGACGCTAAATTATCTTCTATTTTCTTGTAAGCGGGCGGCAGTGTGGGTTTTACCGTATTTTTAACAGGGTTTACCACTTTGTACAGTTTGCGCACCAATTCTTCAGTTTGACGAACCGATAATTTGCGTTCTACTGTTTCATGGAAGATATAGAGCTGTTTGTCGATGGTATCTACATTGATCAAAGCACGTGCATGACCCATACTGATATCTCCTTTGCGAACGGCCACTTGAATGTCTGGTGGAAGTCGAAGCAACCGAATATAGTTGGCAACGGTACTTCTTTCTTTTCCCATACGCTCTGCCACTTGCTCTTGGGTATAGTTTAATTCATCCATCATGCGTTTGTAACTCAGGGCAACTTCCATTGCGTTGAGGTCTTCACGTTGCAAGTTTTCCAACAAAGCCAGTTCGAGGAGTTGTTGGTCGTTTGCCTGACGGATATAAGCGGGTACATCAACGAGGCCGGCAATTTTGGAGGCGCGCCAACGACGTTCACCCGATATTAAACGGAATTTACCATTTGGTAATTGAGAAACGGTGATTGGCTGAACAAGGTCGTGTAATTTGATAGAGGCGGCTAGTTCTTGGAGCGCTTGTTCATCAAAATCGCGACGAGGTTGTTTTGGATTGGTTTCGATAGAAGTTACCGGAATGCGTTGCATGGTGGTAACTGCTTCTACAACCGTATTTTTTAAATTTCCGGTATTGGTTTTAAGATCGGAATCGATGCTCTGTAAAAGAGAGCGAATCCCTTTCCCTAGTAAGTCTTTATTCTGTTTTGGTGTTGACATGTCTCGTTGATTGTTGCGCTGTACAAAAAAAATACCAGAATCGGCTACAGATCTATGTTATTCAAGAATTCGGTCTTCTTGTTTTATTTTAGTCATATCATTTTTCTGCAAAATCTCTTTCGCCAAATTCAGGTAGTTCATTGAACCCTTGCTTTGTGCATCGTAGAGAATTACCGGTTTACCCACTGAAGGCGCCTCACTGATACGTGTATTACGATGTATAATAGTACTGAACACCATTTCATCGAAATGCTTTCTCACTTCACTCACCACCTGATTGCATAAACGAAGGCGGCCATCGTACATGGTCATCAAAATACCTTCGATTTCCAATTCAGGATTCAATCGACTTTGAACGATTTTGATGGTGTTCAGCAATTTACCTAGACCTTCCAAGGCGAAGAATTCTGTTTGTACCGGCACAATTACAGAATCGGCGGCAACCAATGCATTCACTGTAATTAAACCGAGTGAAGGAGAGCAATCGATGATGATGAACTGGTATTCATCAGCAATAGGAGCGAGGATGTTTTTCAACACCGATTCTCGATTGGGATGATTGATCATTTCAATTTCTGCACCTACTAGATCGATGTGCGAAGGAATAACATCCAGATTAGGGATCTCTGTTTTCAGCACCACGTCGCGTGCTGCTACATCGTTCACCATGCAATCGTACAAACTCTGTTGAATATTATGCAAATCGAAGCCCACACCGGTGGTGCTATTGGCCTGTGGATCGGCATCTACCAACAAGGTTCTGAATTCCAATACCGCCAAGCTGGCAGCTAGGTTGATTGCGGATGTTGTTTTTCCTACCCCGCCTTTCTGATTTGCTACTCCAATTACTCTTGCCATATGTTGTTGTCCGCCCGAAGCGGAGTTTTTTTGGTAATATACCTATTATAGTTCAATTGTGCCACCAATGGGAACTAAATGTAAAGTGGCCCCTGAAGCGGCAAAATCGGCTTTTGCCTTTTCTGCATCGATTTTAATGTATCCGAACGTGTCGTAATGTACCCCAACCACCTGTTTTACTTTCACAAATTCAGCTGCAGCAGCGGCATCTTCTACATTCATGGTGAAATTGTCGCCAATTGGAAACACTGCAAAATTGAGCGACGCCCAACGTGGAACCAATTGCATATCAAGGGTTAAGGCGGTGTCGCCACTGTAATAAAAATTTCCTTCTTGGCTGGTAACGATAAAGCCCATCGGGTTTCCTCCATACGATCCGTCAGGTAAGCCGGAAGAATGGATGGCTGAAACACATTTCACTTTAAAATCACCAAAATCCCAAGCACCACCCGTATTCATTGGGTGTACATTGGTTAACCCCTGTTTTTGAGCCCATTCTACAATTTCCCAGTTACTCACTACTTTGGCTCCGGTTCTTTGCGCAATGGCAACCATATCAGCAATATGATCGGCATGTCCATGGGATACCAGAATGTAATCGGCCTCAACAGTATCGGCACTCACAATTCCTTTTGCCAACTCGTTGTAGGTAATAAAGGGATCGAATAAGATTTTTTTGTTGTTAATGGTCACTACAAAGCAAGAATGCCCTAAAAAACTCAGTTTCATACACTTTTTTGTTGGTTAAAAATGGTTGAATTTTCGCTGTTGATGGGTTTTGCGGGTGAATGCTTGCTCATTTTTGATGACAAGGTGGCAAATTTAAGGTTTCGGCATAAATTGTGGCAACCAAAAGCTACAAGCTTTGTTAGATTATTTTAAATGAACCCTGAATACCTCATCATTTCCGGTACCAACCGGCTCGACAGTGCCAGTATTAAAGTTGCAACCGAGTATTTCAACCGACTCACAAAGGCCGGCAAATCCTGCGAATTGTACTCATTAGAAGGCTTTAAATGGTTTCAACGAACACCCGATTTCTTGGAACTTCAAGAGCGTCTCTTTATACCTGCTCAAAAATTTATTTTTGTGATGCCCGAATACAATGGAAGCGTTCCGGGCGTTCTGAAGTTAATGATCGATCTGCTCGATTATAAAAGAACTTGGTACCTAAAAAAAGTATTATTGGTGGGTGTTTCGTCTGGTAGAGCAGGAAACCTCAGAGGCATGGAACACATGACCGGAATTCTACACTATTTAAAAGCCGTTGTTCACCCTAACAAATTGCCCATTTCGCGGGTCGATTTATTGGTTATCAACGGTGTATTAAATTTAGATCAAGAAACCAGTCGTGCCGTCGATTTGCAAATCGAGGAATTCATAGCTTTCTAATTGAATATTAAAACAACTCAATATGCGTAATTCGGGATTTTTGTGGATCGTATTGGCGATCATGGTGGTGTTAGATGTGTATGTTTTCCAAGGTATTAAATGGGTAAGTGCTTCAGCGTCAAATCGATGGAGAACAGTTATCTTTTGGTCGTATTGGACTTTATCTATTGGAGCTGTTTTGTCCTTATTGTTAATGCCCTATATGGACTTTCTCCCCTTTCGCAAAAACAATGTTTACGCTATCATTATAGGGTTATTTATTGCGAAGTTGATCATTGCGATTTTCTTAAGTGTAGACGACATAAGACGAATAATCATTTGGTTGACTGAAAAAGTGCGTCCGGCTACGGCTCGAGCTGTAGGAGAGCCCATTTCCCGTTCTACTTTTATCAGTTGGTTGGGAATTGCTGTGGGTGGTGGAATCTTCGGATCCCTGCTTTACGGGTTCAATAACAAATACAATTATCAGGTAAAAAAGGTCAGCCTGAAATACCCCAATTTACCCGCACCATTCAAAGGTCTCAAACTCGTACATATTTCAGATGTTCACTCGGGCAGTTTTACTGATAAGAAGGCTGTTTCAAAAGGAATCGAGAAAATCCTTTCAGAAAAGCCTGATCTGATTCTATTTACAGGGGATTTAGTGAACGATAAGGCCACCGAAATGGAGCATTATCAAGACCTATTCTCTCAGCTGCAGGCGCCTATGGGTGTTTATTCTACTTTAGGAAATCATGATTATGGCGATTATGTTCAATGGCCTAGTCCGGACGCGAAAAAAGCTAATTTGGAGCGCTTAAAGCAAGTTCATGCCGATATGGGCTGGCGTTTGCTTATGAATGAACACGTTGTTTTTGAAAAAGACGGCCACTCCATAGCCCTTTTGGGAATCGAAAACTGGGGTGCAAAGGGGCGTTTCCCGAAATATGGTAAAATGAAAGAAGCCTACGAAGGGGCCGGTCACCACCCTTTCAAAATATTGATGAGCCACGACCCAAGCCATTGGGATGCAGAGGTTCGAAAAGAATACAAAGACATAGACCTAATGCTGGCCGGCCATACCCATGGAATGCAATTCGGGGTAGAATTACCCGGTTTCAGATGGAGCCCGGTGCAGTATATGTACGAGCAGTGGGCGGGCTTATATGAGCAAGAAAATCAAAAACTTTACGTAAATAGAGGCTTTGGATTTATTGGATATCCGGGTAGGGTAGGGATTTTGCCGGAAATAACCGTTATAGAATTAACATAACGTATTAAACTTTCGGCAATTTGACGGTTCTAAAAGACGTTATATTTGTCAAATTACCCTAAGCTGGCTCCATGAAGAAACCATTGTGGGCATTCTTGTGCCTTCTGTGCTTATTGACTGCCCGACCGGCATCCGGTCAGGTAACCACCAAGTTGGATTCCCTTTTTAAAACAGGGGACACCACGGCTATTCTCGACTCTTTACTAGAAGGGTTCGACAGTTTCCTTGATTCTATCAGTAAACCAAAAAGTCAGTTCTATATCGGACTCGGTTTCGGTACCGGATTTTATACCTCGCAATCGAACAGTTCAGTATACCTCAATACACAGAAAAAATTAATGTTTTCTCCTAGTATTGGATACTTACATAAATCGGGCTTAGGATTAAGTGTGCAAGCCTATTCAACCACCGATAATAATAAATTTAGTTTTTATCAGGGGTCCATTAGCCCCTCGTACGACCTCATTCGATCCGGATTTTCTTCGGGTTTGGCTTATTCGAGGTTTTTCACCAAGGACTCAGTAAGTTTTTATACTACTCCCATTCAAAATGAATTGTATGCTTACTTCTCTTATAAGAAATGGTGGGTGAGGCCTACCATTAGTGTGAGTTACGGTTGGGGAAGCAAAACCTCCTATGAGCAACAAAAGCAGATATTGTACTTGCGTCGTTTGCAAACAACCCGAAGCTATTATGTGAATGTAAAGAATACGGAGAATATTCAAGATTTTAGTGTGTTGCTTTCTGTTAGAAAGAATTTTGATTTTGAGAAGATATTTGGAAAGAATGATTTGTTTACGCTTACTCCGGTTCTCATGTTGAGCATGGGCACACAGATGTACGGATTCAATACGTCTTATTCTTCTAATAATATTATTCGCGCCAATGCGCTTCCGTCTAATTCAGATATTAGCGATCAGTCGAATTTTGCCCTGCAAAGTGCGAGTGCAATCATACGAGGAAGTTACATGACAGGTAAGCTCCTCATTCAGCCACAAGTATTGTTTGATTATTACTTGGTACAAGGTGCAAGCGAACCTTTTACAGTAGTGTATTCATTAAACTGTAGCATAGCATTTTAAACTGAAAATTCGATTGTTTAGGTTTTAATTTAAATTAACAACTCAAAACTTCCATTGGCATAATACTTGAAAATTTATACTCTGAAACAAATAATCAATAACATGAAACAAAAATTCCTGACCGTATTAGCCGTTGCATTAGTAATGACTACAGCCAGTTTTGCTCAAGGCTTCCATGTGGGTATCAAAGGTGGCGCGAACTTGATGAAAATTGACGACAAATCATTTAAAGATGAGTTCAAATTCGGCTATAACTTAGGTGCATTTGCAACAGTGAACTTCAGTAAGAAAGTAGGTATTCAACCCGAATTGTTGTGGAGCCAAAGTAATTATCAAACAGCTACTGATATTGATCAAGTAATTCCTAACTCTCAGAACAGTAAAGATGTTAAGTTGAATTACTTGCAAATTCCGGTGCTGTTGAACTTGAGCCCATCTAAACTACTTACCTTCCAAGTGGGCCCTCAATTTGGTATCTTGATCAATGACAGCAAAACTTTGTTGAACAATGGTCAAGAAGCATTTGCTAAAGGCGACTTCTCTATGTTGGGTGGTGCACAGTTGAATTTAGGTGGAATTAAAGCCGGTGCACGTTATGCCATTGGTTTGAATGATATCGGTGATATCTCTCAACAAACTTCTTGGAAAAGCCGTGGTTGGCAATTGTATGTTGGATTGAACTTGTTCTAAATAGCAACTCAACTTTTGGTAATAGGGCCCTGCAGTTTTTGCGGGGCCTTTTTGTTCACCGCAAAGTCCGCAAAGCCCGCGAAGTAGTCGCGAAGGTTTTCTGACCGCGGCGGCGCAGCGTATCCTCCCACCTGTTCTTGTTCTTTCCCCATTCTCCAACTATCCAATTCACGAATTATCTTCTCCCTGTTCCTCCTCCTGTTCTTTCTCCTTGTCTTCTATCCCCATTCTCTCACTCCCACATTCTTTCATTCACCAATTATCCTGCTCATCCTTTAATCCTTAAATCCTGATACTGATCCTGCCAATTTGCACCTCTCCTTGAAATGGCATTAATCTTGACTATCTTAGGGTACAGCGGTTTAGACGCCTAACAGAGGCGTTGCTGCTAATTTGTCATTTTAAAGAATACTATGAGATTTAATTTGAGTCCGGAGGATGAAATGGATTTTATTCCCATGATTCCTTTGAATGAACAGGATGGAGAAGATACGGCTGATGCGGTGATTCCTGAAGTATTGCCCTTGCTGCCCTTACGCAATACGGTTTTGTTTCCGGGAGTAGTACTGCCAATTACCGTTGGAAGAGATAAAAGCATTAAAGCGATTAATGAAGCATACAAGACGGATAAATTAGTAGCGGTAACCGCACAAAAAGATCCGAATGTTGAAGATCCCGGTCCGGCCGATTTAGAAGAAATAGGAACGGTAGCGAGGATTGTGAAGTTGATCAAAATGCCGGACGGTGGCACTACCGTTATTATTCAAGGTAAGAAGCGCTTTCAATTAATAGCGATCACAGAAGAAGATCCTTACTTTAAAGCTAAGATCCAAGTATTGCACGAAGATGCAGTACCTAGCGGAACTGATTTTGAAGCTTATGTTTCGAATATCAAAGACCTCGCTACACAGATCATTCAGTTGAGTCCGAATTTGCCAACTGAAGCTTCAATCATTCTTAAGAATATTGAAAGTCCTTCGTTTCTGATCAATTTCGTTTCAGGTAACATGAATACTGACCTGAAAGAGAAACAAGAATTGTTACGTACCAATGGATTGCAAGCTCGTGCCGATTTATTGATGCAACTGTTGCAACGAGAATTACAGTTTGCAGAGCTGAAGAATAAGGTTACCAATAAAACAAAAACGGAACTAGATAAGCAACAGCGAGAGTACTTCTTGCAGCAGCAATTGAAAAGTATTAAAGAGGAGTTGGGGGGCGATACCAATGAGCGTGAATTGAAAGAAATGCAGAAAAAAGCAGAGGCAAAAAAATGGCCACAAGCTGCAAAAGATGCATTTAAAAAAGGGGTTGAAAAGTTAGAGCGCATGCACCCCAGTACACCCGACTATTCAGTTGTATACAATCACCTCGATTTGATGCTGGATCTTCCATGGGAAGACTATACCGAAGATTCTTATGATCTTAAGAAAGCGAAAAAAGTGTTAGACAAAGATCATTATGGAATGGAAAAAGTAAAGGAACGCATACTTGAATACTTAGCTGTATTGAAGTTGAAGGGAGATATGAAAAGTCCGATACTTTGTTTTGTGGGTCCTCCGGGAATTGGTAAAACATCGCTCGGCAGAAGCATTGCGGCCGCGATAGGTAGAAAGTATGTTCGATTGAGTTTGGGCGGCTTACACGATGAAAGCGAAATTCGCGGGCATCGTAAAACCTATATTGGTGCTATGCCCGGTAGAGTATTGCAATCGATACGAAAGATTAAATCGTCCAATCCGGTAATGATCCTCGACGAGATCGATAAAATTGGAAATGACTTTCGTGGCGATCCTTCTTCTGCTTTATTGGAAGTGTTGGATCCCGAACAAAATCACAGTTTTTACGATAACTATCTTGAGTTAGAGTACGATTTAAGTAAAGTATTGTTTATAGCCACTGCAAATAACTTGCAGCAAATTCAGCCGGCATTGCGTGATCGTTTAGAGATCATTGATTTAAATGGATATGCTGTCGAAGAAAAAGTAGAGATCGCCAAACGTCATTTGCTTCCCAAACAATTGGAGGCTCACGGTTTGAAAAATGTGAACTTGAAATTCAATGATAAGGTGTTGGAGAAAATTGTTCAAGATTATACAAGAGAAAGTGGGGTACGGGAATTGGATCGTCAATTGGCATCGATCATGCGATTTGAAGCAAAAGAATTGGCCTTAAAGGACAAGGTGAAATCAAATGTAACAGCAGTCGATGTTGAGAAAATATTGGGCAAGCCGAGGTACAGCAATGATATTTATAAAGTTGCCAATATGCCCGGAGTGGCGGTTGGATTGGCTTGGACCTATGTAGGCGGAGATATTTTATTCATTGAATCAACAATGAGTGAAGGCAAAGGCGAATTGAAACTTACCGGTAATTTAGGCAATGTAATGAAGGAGAGTGCAGCTACTGCTCTTAGTTACATTCAGGCCAATACTAAAAAGATCGGAGTCGATCCGGCATTGTTTTCAACGAAAACCATTCATATACACGTTCCTGAAGGAGCTGTTCCGAAGGATGGTCCTAGTGCCGGTGTTACCATGCTTACAGCCATTACTTCTTTGCTCACCGGTAGAAGGGTGAAACCTTTTTTAGCGATGACAGGAGAGATCACCTTGAGAGGGCAGGTGTTACCGGTAGGAGGTATAAAAGAAAAAGTATTAGCAGCCAAGCGAGCCGGCTTGAAAGAAATTGTGCTTTGTTGGCAGAATGAAAAAGACATCCAAGAAATTGATGCTCGGTTTATCAAAGGTTTGGAGTTTCATTATGTGAAAACGATGCAGCAGGTGTTGGAGGTGGCGTTGGCGGGATCAGGATCAGGATTTAAGGATTAAAGGATAGGTGAAGATGAGTGGCCTCGCGACTTTTTCGCGGGCTTCGTGAGTTTTAAGTTAGTAATGCAAGAAGCATGAGGATACGCTGCGTTGCCGCTGCGACCGCTG
>DGDD01000176.1 GCA_002385265.1 Chitinophagaceae bacterium UBA3961 | reverse complement strand
TATCTCGATTCACTTAACTGATGATCCAAGTGTTGTATTTGACAAAGTACTATTAGACATTCAGTAAGTGGAACTCAAATTCGAAGACAATGGAATAGACAGCCTTAGCGGATGGCATTCAGTTGCAATAGTGCCGGGGGTGTATGATATTCTGCAATTCCGAAATGGTATTGATACCATTGTAGCGGTTGGTACCATTCCAGCCGGTGTAACTTTGCAGAAAGTTCGATTAACACTTGGCAATAACAACTCAATAGTTGTTGCTGGTGTTAGTAAGCCTTTGGTAGTGAAGGATAACGACAATCAAGTAGAAGCAAAACTAGATGCAAGCAATGTTGAATTGATCGGAAACGATCAAATCCATTTCTGGATTGATTTTGATGCGGGTCATTCAATTCAGGTTAAATCTAGTAATTCTGGTCAAAATACCAGCTTTGAGCTCCGTAGTAACATCCGAATCTTCTCAAAAGCAAAATCAGGTGAAATAGAAGGACGAGTATTACCGGCTGCAGCCCAAGCTTTGGTAGTAGTGACAAATGGTACTGATAGCGCTTCAGCAAAACCGGAACGTGAAGGTGAGTTTAAAGTGGTAGGGTTGAAGGCCGGTACTTATGAAGTAAAGTTTCACGCTACCGCCGGAAATTACCGCGATACTGTGATTACCGGTGTGGTAGTAAGAACCAATGAGGATACCAAACTCCCAACAATAACCCTAAAAAACTAAGATTTCCATGAAATACCGGAGCGGCGTTGCTAGGCAACGCTGCTCTTTTTATTTTTAAGTAATCTAATGATTAAAACAATTGTCGGCAAAAGCAGTAACCACCACCATTTCGAAAGGGATGTTGGCTTTTCAACTACTCCATTCAGCCGAAGATTAGCCCAGAAATCGGGCGTTTTAAAGCGTACTTCAATGTTATTATCGTTTAAATAATCTCGCTTGGCCAAGGTTAATGCTTCTGCAGCATTTTGCGATTTGCCATAGTATTGATGGAATCGTTGCATAATATAAGCGGTACTTTCATCAGAAGCTTTCCATTGAGAGGCGATCGTGTTTTCACAACCTGCATAGGCAAACGCTCTAGAGAAACTGATCAATCCTTCACCTTTGATCAACTGCCCCGTACCGGTTTCACAGGCACTTAAAATCGTTAGATTTGTTTCTCGTAAGTCTAAAGAATAGATTTCAGGTAGATATAGTAGAGAAACTTTGTTTGAATCCTTTGATGCAAATGCGATATAAGACTGCTGCGGGTCCGATTCATTTGATAAAGCATGCGTTGCCAAATGCAATACTCCAAACTCTTTAGCCTGATTTAAAAATTGATCTTTTGTTGCCAATCCATCCAAATAAATAGTGCCTTTAAGATTGTCCAATTCACTCGCCGATTTTGAAAGTTGCGCAAAGCCAGGTTTGCTGCTATGCGCAAATGGCGCAAATGCCAGTATGGTCTCTTTGTTCTTGTTTTGCTCGCCATGTGTTAGTAATGAACAAGAGCTGTTATAACTAATAATATGGGCTGTAACTACTTTTTTCCCTTCTCCAATGGACAGTAGTTCAAATGGTAGATACGACAATTCGTCGTCGGGAATAATATACCAATTCGAATATTTAGATAGTTGTGAATAATAGGGTAGAATCAAGGTTTCCGATAATCTATCTATAATGCTGTTGTATTCCTCTCTACTATGTTTACCTACTTCTGTAGTAAGCTTTGTTAAGGTTTGAAGATTTGCGACCAATACCTCTTTATTCTTTATTTCGAATACATTAACGCTGTCTTTACTAATAAACGTACAGATAACAGAATTAGAGGAAAGGTGATAACTCAGAATTAAATCATTAGATGTTAATTTTCCTCGAGCATTACTGAGATCGGTAATAGATGAAATACTCGCTAATTGCTGATAGTTAGAATTCGATTTGTATTGTTTTTGAATGTTCTCAATTTCGAGTTCGGTTTCCGCGATTCGGGCTGTGATGGCCGCTATTACTGAACTGTCGGTAGCTTGGGAACGCTGAACGCCTAGCTGATTCAAAAGCTTTTTAGCATTACCTTCCAATGCAATCAAGGAATCGGGAATGCCTACTTGGTTTTTCAATGCCGATAAATTTAGTTCTTCTGAAAGCACACTGGCTTTATTCTCTTCATCGAAAAAAAACAGTTCTTCCAAGTACTTTCTTTCATGCGTTTTTTGATACAATGTGAATGCTAATTGTATCGGGATGTCATGCGATATGTATTTTTTTTCATTCAAGAAGAGTTTCGCTTCATCAGTCTCATAGCCCGAACTCATGTAATTAGAAAGGCTATAAAGCGCACGGAAGCTTGCAATTGACATTTCTGCATAAACAGGATAGCCGCTAGCCTTATGCCATTTTTCTAGCAGCAAGGCTTTAGCAAGTAAGCTTTCATACAAATCAATGGTCGTTATAACTCCTTTGAAATCCTTTGGGTTCTTACTAGCATCCGAATCATTAAAACTTGGGTGGAGGGCATTGATGGATATTTGATAGTTCTTCAAGGCGAGCTCGAATTGTGCTTTTTGAGCATACATGTCTCCAAGCAAACGAAAGGTGGTTCCGGGATTGGTGCCTGTTGTAAAGTTTTCCATCGAAAGCGCTTGATTTAAATAAGAGGCAGCGCTATCGGGCATTTGCAACGAAAGGTAAACTTTAGCGTACAAGTTTAACGAAACCGGAGTAGGGGTCTTTATTTTTTTTAGGTACGCTATTGCTTCGGTAAATTCATTTAAACTTGTGTAAACAGATGCTATATTCAAATTCAGTTCCTCAATATTAAAATTGTATTTCAACAAGCTGAGATAGACTTCTAGAGCCTCTCTATTTTGTTGTAATTTTTTCAAGCAAAAGGCAATATTGTTTCGATAACTGATCGAAAGACTCGGGTCTGCACCTTTCACTTGTTCTATGGTTTGAAGAGCTTTTTCAAAATAATTCTTGCTCTGTTTGTAGTTCCCTGTTTCATAGTTCAGCACGCCTAGTGCATTGTAAAGTCTTTCTCTTCCCTTGATTCCCGGATACTTCGAAAGCAGTGTTTCTGCTTTCTCGAAAAAGTACACAGCACTATCGAACCTTTGTTCAAAATAAAAGGCATTTCCTGTATAAAGTAGCGGTAGGAAGGAAATGGAGTCGGGAAGTTTTGACGAATATTGGGTTTCAATACTCGTTTCAAAATACCGAATGGCTTCCGAATTTTTACGTTGCGTTTGTAACAAAATACCTGCTTTTACGCTAGCGTCCCAAAGAATTGAATCTGATAGGTGTTGTCCTTTTAATACACCGATAATTTTTATATAGTGAGCAAGCGCAATGCTATCGGTGGTTTCAGTTGGATTTTCAGCATTGTAATTTTTCTCTGCTTTCTCATACCAACTTAAATAATTACTGGATGGAGTTTGTGCCAATATTACAAATATTCCAGCCAACAGCAGTATGAGAATCAGTTTCTTCATGCATTAAAGCGGTTGTTCGTTCACGTAATCTTGTAAATACTCGTAGTCTTTTGTTAAGGCTCCTTCGTGTGTCATGGTCGCCCTTGTAATTAATTCGGAGCCTCCGCCAACAATGTCTTCCAGTACAAATTTTAATAGTTGTTCTCCAAAATACCTGCTTGCATCTCTCGGTAGTTCGTTTGGTAGGTTTCCAACAGCCATCACATCTATTGAATGTTCAAGGTAGGGGGCTGTTTTTTCAAAACTGGTTCGGTCTACGCCATATACCGGATCTTGGATGGTTTGATCTCCCAAATTAATGGGTACAGAACCTCCCGCATCATCGGTAATATCAGCGATGGTTCGAATCAAATATTCATCTTTTTGAATGGCTTCCTTTTCAAACAAACGTGGCATCGATTTGTCCCAATAAATTCCATTCATAAGAATATCGGTTTGTTCAGTATAAGGCGCGAAAATGCATTTGTATTCTTCCGGGTGTTCATGGAAATGCGATCTGCTGTAGGTGCCCGTGTCTTTGTGCCGGTAAAGATCAGCACCTTTCAATTGTGTATACACAGGGTATGCAAACCTTCTTTTCAAATAATCGTCCGGTTCAACTTCATGTATTCCCATAAGGTTCATTACTTCCAATACCCCGTGCGCTACGCGACCACTTCCTGTAACTGCGATCTTTACATTAGGCAGTTTCAAGCCGAAATAAGTATGGATCAATTCGCGAAAACTTCGTTGTTTGTACACTCGGTTCAACTGATACAAACCGGTTCTATTACCATAGGCCATAATGCCATTATGAGCGCCTACCACTCCCGCAAAAAAGCCGAATCCAATGATTCTTTGCCCATCATCATGTTCCAAACATTCGTAGTCAATAAGGGTGATATTCTTTTTGAGAATGGTTTGAAGCAGTTTTCTATTGAAAGCCTGTTTTTTCTTAGTGTGAGAAAAAAACAAATAGGTTTTGTTAGGAATCAATTGATCAATGGGAACTTCTTTGATGCCAAGCAAAATATCACACTCTGTAACGTCTGATTGCACTTTAACACCTGCACTGCTGTATTCTCGATCGGAAAAACATCTATCGGGAGAAGATTGCACAATAACTTCAATGTCGGGCCGATTCTTTTGAATCCATTTACACTGAGCTGGGGTTAATGCCACTCTATTGTCTGCCGGAATTTTCCCTTCTCTGATAAGGCCTATTTTTTTCATATAGCTATTTGAAAATCAATGGTTTTATGCAAGCTTTACAAAGGTCACAAACATAGTTGTAATCACAAAATTTTACCTGTAAGTTTCAGATTTCCAGTTTATTTAGTCCGATTTTTGCTATTCTTTGAAAAAAAAGCAAGTTTTGAGGTTACAACACCCTTGTTTGCTCGTACTATAAGATAAGCAGCTGTTTTGATATGAAGAAACTATTTCCCATAGGACTATTATTACTCTCTATTTGGAGCATACAGTCCTGTACCAAAGACGACAACACCGGTGGCTCAGATGGAAACTACAAACTGACCTACGGTGATTCTATATTTTACATCAATCCAAGCGTAGATTATACCATTACTCCGGTTGGTGCGCCCACAGGAGGCAGCTACACAGGCTTTCCCGAAGGAATTGACATTGATAATTTAACGGGAGCGATACGAGTAAACAAAAGTGAAACGGGTTTGCGCTATCGAATTACTTACACCGCGGTTAATGGAGATACTAGCAATGCGATCATATTAATCGGCGGAATCAATTATTACGATCAAATCTACGATTTATCAAAAGACGATACCACTGCGAAGCCGCTTTACAATGCATCCCTTAACCGAAACGTGCCGGCCAATAGTATTTTTGATGAGGGAAATGGCTGCAAATTGGAAGGGGTAGAAGTAGATGCTTCCAATGGTAGGATCAATTTGGCTGCCTGCGTTCGAAACGGTGTTTTCGGTATAACACCAACGAACGGAGTAAGAAAGGAAGTGGAATTAAGGTACCGAATCAATGATGGTAGCAACAAAAATCTCAATAGTTTAAAAGTTAAATTGTACTATTACAATACTTCAGCTGATATTGACGCTGATCTTATTCAACTTTTGAAAGACCGAGAAGGAACAGTGTTCGGAACCGGACCAACCCCTCCGCCTGTATTTCAAATGACTACTGAAGTTTTAGGGCTCTCCAATGTACGCGGTGTTGCAAAACCTCGACCCCCTTGTATTTTCTTGGTCGGTAGGATGTAGTATTAGTCGAGTGACTTGAAATAAACATCTTTCATCAATGTTTTGAAGGCGGCACTATAGGTGGCACCTTCTTGAATAGACAGCATTTCATGTTCTACAATGGATGCTCTTTCTTTCTTAAAATACACCATTGTTCTGAAATAGGAATGGTTGGGAGTTTGCTTTACATCTAAAATGGCATGAGGATAAAATCCTCGTTTCTCTGCAAGCTGCAGCAATTCGTCTTTTCGATGAAATGGCAGTAATATTGCAAAAGCGCCCTTGGGGTGCATAAGTCGGTCTGCTGAAATAAACAATTCATCCAAACTTAATGCGGTGCTATGTTTTGCTAAATTGGAGTTTAGATCAGGAGAGTGCAAATCATTTTCGAAAAAAGGAGGGTTTGAGAAAATGAGATCGTAACGTTTGGAACTGTGAAAGTTTTTAATATCGGTGCTTATTACATCGATTCGATCTCTAAAATCACTGGCAACAATATTTTCAGTTGCCTGTAAAGCTGCTTCTGTATCTAATTCAATAGCATCAATTTTTACTTCTTTCGCCGATGCAATTAGCAAACTTAGTAGTCCCGTGCCTGCTCCAATATCTAATAGGGTTGAGGGTTCTAAAACAAACTTTCGAGCCCACACTCCAAACATACTGGCATCGGTGCACACTTTCATGGCACAGCGATCTTGATGGATCGTAAAATCTTTGAATTTAAAAAATGTATTCCCCATAATTACCATTCCGATCGAGCCGCAGCAGTTACCGATAGGTCTTCAAAAGCACTTTCTTTGTACTTATAGAAGGCTGTAATGGCTATCATTCCTGCATTGTCGGTACAGTACTGAAATGCCGGTATATACGTATTCCAACCATATTTAGCTCCCCATTCTTGAAGCGCAGCTCTTAATCCACTATTGGCAGAAACCCCACCGGCTATACACACATGCTTAATGCCCGTTTCTTTTGTGGCTTTCCGAACCTTATTCAACAAAATGGTGATAATTCTATTTTGAATAGAAGCGCAAATATCAGCCAAGTTTTCTTCGATGAATCTCTTTCGTTCATCTTCTGATACCAAGAGTTCCTCTTTATGATAGTTAGCCTTTCCGCCGTTTTGTAGGAAATATAGAATGGCTGTTTTCAATCCGGAAAAGGAAAAATCAAGTCCTTGAATTTGGGGTTCAGGAAAGGCAAAACGTGTTGGATTTCCCTCTTTGGCATATTTATCAATCAATGGCCCACCTGGGTAAGGCAATCCAAGTAATTTGGCAGATTTGTCGAATGCTTCGCCTGCAGCGTCATCGATAGTAGCTCCAATAATAGACAGCTGAGTAGGGCTATCACATCGCACAATTTGTGTATGACCCCCGCTTACCGTGAGGCAAAGAAATGGGAAAGGCGGCCGTGGTTCTTCAATTAAATTGGCGAGAACATGTGCTTGCATGTGATGTACTCCAATTAGGGGCTTGTTGAGTGATAAAGCCAAGCTTTTCGCAAATTGAGAACCCACTAATAACGATCCAATTAAACCCGGGGCTTGTGTAAATGCAATAGCATCGACCTCCGAAAGAGTTACCCCTGCTTGTTTTAATGCTACATCTGTTACTGGAACTATGTTTTGCATGTGCGCGCGGCTGGCCAGCTCAGGCACCACTCCGCCATAGGCTTCATGCACTTTTTGATTTGCTATGAAATTAGAAAGAATGGCTCCATCTCGGCAAATAGCTGCCGAAGTTTCATCACAAGAACTCTCTATTGCCAGAATAGTTATCGCCACGCTGCATAATTTAGGCAGCAAAGATATTTTGAAAAGATGAATTTCAGTCTACTTACTTCTAATAGCCACAACAGGGTCCATATTCGCTGCAATGGAAGCCGGAATGATACCTGCAAGTACTCCAACAATAATGCAAATACTAACAGCTAATATCAAAATAGAAGTTGAGATCACAATGGGAAAACTAACAACGGCTCCGGCTAAGAGTGTTAAAAGAAAAACACCTAATAGCCCAAGCAAACCACCCATTATACATAAGAAGGAAGATTCTAATAAAAATTCTGTCAAAATCATGCCTTTCTTGGCGCCAATGGCCTTTTTAAGACCAATTTGACTGGTTCTTTCTTTTACCGTCACAAACATAATGTTAGCCACACCAAACATTCCTACCACCAAACTTAGAATGGCTATAGCCCATCCACCTTTATTGATGTATCCAAAAATATTGTCCATGAATTCACTGAATGAATCGATATCATTTAAAGAGAAATCATCGTCTTGAGTCGGTTTCAATTTTCGAATCGACCTCATAGCCGCTAGCAATTCGTCTTTCAATTGAGCCATCGGAATTTCGTCTTTGCCTTTCACCATGATCGATGGTCCGGCATTCTCAATTCTAACGAGGGTTTTCATGAATCCGTAGGGGATGATAACGCTCTTATCATAGTCGAATCCACCTAAAATACTGGTACCTTGTTTTTTAATTACCCCTACTATTGCTCCTTTCTTTCCGCCCTTCATGGTAATTAAACTTCCAATTGCCTTATCTGCTTTGCCAAATAGTGTTTCTGCTAATTCGTTACCTATAACAACAGCATTGGCGCCTTGGTCAAAATCACTTTGTTGAAGGTACCTGCCGTAGGATATATCAATTGTTTGAATTTGATTGTACTCTTCCGTTACGCCGTAGTACTGAACGTTATTGAGGATATTATCGTCGTATTCAATTTTATCGGAAATCTGCGTATTAATAGCGATGCTTTTTGCAGAAGCCACTTTTTGCTTCACCAACACCATTTCTTCGTATTTGGGGGTAGGTCTGTTCACGTATTTCCACCATGGATAATCGGGCCCCCCACTGTATTCCCATTTGTCGATATAAATTGTGTTCGATCCAAGCGCTTTGATATCATTTTGCACAGCTTTCGATAAACTGTCCACCATGGTTAATACACCAATAATACAGAAGATACCGAATGCTACCCCCGAAAGAGAGAGCAATGTGCGCACTTTGTGAGATTTAAACTCGTGCCAGGTAAGGCTTAAACTTGAGCCGAGGATTTCTAGTATTCGACGCATATTCAAATATATTACTATTTTGAATGGGGGGATTCCTATTTACATCGAAGGTAGGGAAGGCGGTTGAGTGGAAATGAACATTTAGTATATTGCCTAAAAACTAGCCCATGTACAGTATCCGCAATAATTCCATCAGTATTTCAGTGAACCCCGTTGGGGCCGAATTGAGCTCACTGAAAAACGAAAAAAACGGACTGAATTATCTTTGGAAAGGTGATCCCCAATTCTGGGCAAAACACTCACCCGTGCTCTTCCCAATTGTTGGAATGCTAAAGCAAGGAAAGTACAGCTTCAAAGGCAACTGGTATCAACTACCTCGCCACGGATTTGCGCGCGAAGCAACATTCACGCTAGTTTCTCAAAAAGAAGATGAATTAGTGTTTCAATTGACTTCTTCAGAACAAACAAAGAAATGGTATCCCTTCGATTTCTCACTTAAATTGAAATATCAACTTCAAGATAGTAAGATGACTTTAACTTATGAAGTTGAAAACCTTGGCCCCGAACCAATGTTCTTTTCCCTTGGAGCTCATCCGGCTTTTGCAGTTCCACTAATAGAGGGTACTTCCTATGAAGACTATGACTTAATTTTTGAAGAAGTTGAAAACTCAGACCGATGGCTGATTGCAGACGATGGAATTATTGATAAAACGTCCGTTCCCTGTCTTAATAATACTACTGTACTTCATTTAAAAAAGGAATTATTTGCGAAAGACGCACTCGTTTTTAAAGATTTGAAAAGCCATCGTATTTCTTTGAAGTCAGACAAAACTCCTCATGGGTGGCATTTTGATTTTGATGACTTCCCTTTCATGGGAATTTGGGCTGCAAAGAATGCTCCCTTTGTTTGCATCGAGCCATGGTGCGGCATTGCCGACTCAGTGTTGCATAACCAAGATTTTGAATCAAAAGAAGGAATAATGAAATTAGAAGCCG
Source organism: Chitinophagaceae bacterium UBA3961 (assembly GCA_002385265.1). Classification (GTDB taxonomy): domain Bacteria; phylum Bacteroidota; class Bacteroidia; order Chitinophagales; family Chitinophagaceae; genus Endoryza; species Endoryza foliicola. The sequence goes on along the minus strand of DGDD01000176.1, from coordinate 7,856 downwards.
GAAATCATTGGACAAGAAACTGGTCGGTTTCGATATTTTAAATTACAAGAGGAGCTTAACAACAAATTTGCGATTTTTTTAAAAAGTGATTTTTTACCCCTTTCTTCTTGATTTATAAGATTTTATACTTAGGGTAAACTATTAACTTTTGTCCATTCTCCGATAAAAAACGTTCATTCTCCGATTTCTTTTTGATAGTGGAATCTGGGTAGACTATATTTGCAACAGATAAAGCACTAAGATCGCTTTAAAAGGATAAGGTTTAAAAAGACGGGGTTGTTTCCACAACCCTGTATTTTTTTATACTAGTTCCTCCATTTCAACAGATTCACATTCTGTGCTACTTTAGTTCCTAGATCAAGCCCAACAAGATTGTCTTGCTCCGTATGTATTCCTCCGATAATTCTACTTTCACCTGCTTCTAATGCAGCCGCCCAAAAATTGGGATAACTCCTGGTATAATCAATGTAAACAAAGTTTGGAAAGAATCGATATTCATTACTGTTAGTAATGTCGGTAAAAGGAGTATTGACTCCGTACCATTGTTCTAATACTTTTGCACAGGCTGCACTTTGAGTTGAGTGTCCACTTGGGAATGCAGGAAAGGGCGGTTCCGGCCAATAATTATTGAAAGTAGCATCAATGTGTTTTTTCAAATAGGTGGAAGGACGTTCGTTGAAGTAGGTCATTTTGGCTTTCCAACATACGCTGAATGCATCAGCTACAGCAATAGCTACGGCGGCTCCGGAAGCTGCTGCTTTTACTAAACTTGCTTTTTGATCTCGAGATATTTGAGAAGCCATTATATATGAGTGACCCGGAGGTGAAAAACTTTCTATTGGATCATCGGCCCACCAATACGCTTTCCGATCTTCTTCTACAGTTGCCGGTTTGGGATGATCATATACATACCTATACATCTTATAATAACGACTTGAGGTGTCTTTCGAAAATGGCTCAATCGAAGGAACGGGGATCGTTTCATTGGCAGCAACAAATTTTCGATTTTTTCCCCAATAAGGGGTGAGGGGTGTGGTGGCTGAAATTTGGCCACGCAAAGGTGGAATCCAATAAGAATCACCTGATGGGAAAACGAACTGATTGTCGAATGGGTAGATTGCCACGCCAAAACCTCCGTCCGTTTTTGACCATTCAAATATAGCAGCAGCCATTCGCTGGCCAAAGGCCCAAGATCTTTCAATCACTTCTTTACTATAGCCGCCTAATTGCTTTTCCAATAGGGGCTGCAAATTATTCAATACATATTGATGCGATGAAACCGGGTCGTAAAAAAACTCCTGAGTATAAATAGACTGAAATAAAGAATCACTGAAGGCAATCATTGCCATAGTGAATGAATACTCTTTGCCCGGTTCCGGCTTGGGAACTCCGGTTAGGCCCTGCAATTGACCTTCTAAACTTTTATAGCTTGGGTCGCTGTTTATCGGAATTTCATAAAGTCCAATTGAAAAATAGGCAAAGTAGCGACTATTAGTTGTTGGGCCTTTCGAGCCGGAATAGCGAAGTGTAGTTGTATTGTTTTTTACGAGTTCGTAGTAGAAGGTTGCAGTAGTATCGTTTGTGGTTAAGAGTGGAAAACTAGCTTGTTCCAGTTTAGTACAAGAGAAAACAAATGTCAAACTCAACATACAAAAGCAAATCTGCAATCGAATCTTCTTTTTCATGGAAGCCGCGTTAGTTTTCCTAAATTACGTGAATCTATTAATACAGGTTGGTTAATACATTAGTCTATGGCATATTTACTCTTGGCGCTCACAATCTTGGTGGAGTCTGCGGCTGTCATTTTTATGAAGTTATCAAATGGTTTTCAACACAAACCATTTGCCGTAGCGGCCATTGGTTCTTATATTCTGAGTTTTGTGTTGCTCACCTTTGCATTGAAAACCTTGCCGGTAGGGATAGCGAACGCTATTTGGGCCGGAGCGAGTACTTTTCTTGTTGCCTTGGTGGGCGTTTTTTTTCTGAAAGAGCAACTTTCAACAATTCACTGGGTTTCATTGATTTTCATAGGTTTGGGAATTGTTGGGTTGCATTGGCCCGCCCATAACTAAGCTTTCAAAAATGCCCTTTAAATCGTATCTTTACGCCCTTAAATTTTGAATGGAATGGCAGAAGAGCGCTCACTTAATTTTCTGGAAGAGATTATTGAAAAACACCTAGAAGAAGGAAAGTACCAGCACATTGTTACCCGTTTTCCACCCGAACCCAATGGATACCTTCATATTGGGCATGCTAGCAGTATCTGCCTAAATTTTGGTTTAACCAAAAAATACCCCGGATATACCAATCTTCGATTCGACGATACCAACCCTGTTACAGAAGAAACAGAATATGTAGAAAGCATCAAAAACGATGTAAAATGGTTGGGATTTGAATGGAAGCATGAATTGTACGCTAGTGACTACTTTGATACCCTTTATGAATATGCGATCAAGTTGATCAATTTAGGTTTGGCATATGTAGATGATAGTACCAGCGAGGAAATGGCTTCTCTGAAAGGAACGCCAACTGAACCCGGAAAGCCTAGTAAATACCGTGACAGAAGCATCGAGGAAAACCTTGACTTATTTGTTCGAATGAAGAATGGAGAGTTCCCTGATGGGGCTCGAGTATTGCGTGCAAAGATCGACATGGCTCATATCAACATGTTGATGCGCGACCCTATTATCTATCGAATCAAACACGCACACCATCACCGAACTGGCGATAAATGGTGTATCTATCCAATGTACGATTTCGCCCATGGTCAAAGTGATTCCATTGAGAACGTAACCCATTCGATCTGTACCTTGGAATTTGTTCCTCACCGTGAATTGTACGATTGGTTAATCGAAAAATTAGAGATTTATCATTCACACCAATATGAATTTGCCAGAAGAAATATAAACTACACGGTAACCAGTAAGCGAAAATTATTGCAACTGGTGAATGAAAACCATGTTAGCGGGTGGGACGATCCTCGAATGCCTACAATCAGTGGCTTGCGCAGAAGGGGCTATACACCCGATAGTATTAGAGATTTCTGTGAGCGTATTGGCATTGCCAAGAGAGAGAATATGATTGATGTGAGTCTTTTGGAGTTTTGCATCCGAGAGCATTTGAATAAGATTGCACTGCGCAAAATGGTAGTATTTGATCCTATCAAAGTTGTAATTACAAACTATCCGGAGGGAGAAGGGGAGTTGCTGTCAACGGAAAACAATCCGGAGGATCCGAGCACCGGTCATCGCGACCTTCAATTCAGCCGCGAGATATTAATTGAGAAGGACGATTTTATGGAGAACCCTCCAAAAAAATACTTCCGGTTGTCTCCGGGTTCAAAAGTGCGCTTGAAAAGTGCTTACATTATTCAGTGCGATGAAGTTGTTAAGAACGAAGCAGGTGAGGTTGTTGAATTGCATTGTAGCTATTTTGCGAACAGCAAAAGTGGGGAGGATGTATCCGGAATTAAAGTTCAAGGAACTCTTCATTGGGTGAACGCCTCGAGTGCAATTCCGGTGGAAGTAAGAGAATACGACCGATTGTTTAGAGTGGAAGATCCAACAGATGAAGCCGGAGATTTCAAAGAATACTTGAATCCCGACTCATTGAAAGTGGTAAAGGGGTATGCAGAACCGTCAATAAAACACGCTAATGCCGCTGATCGATTCCAGTTTTTAAGAAAGGGATACTATTGCCTCGATACTGAAAGTAAAGAAGATGCTTTGGTTTTCAATAGAACTGTGACGCTGAAGGATGGCTGGGCCAAAGAGCAAAAAAAGAACTAACACGAAAGCCTCTGAAAAGAGGCTTTTTTTAGGTCTTTCTTCACAGATTTAGGTATGTTCTTCGCAACCCTTTTATAAAAAATGAAATTCCTCTACCTTACCCTCGTTAGCTTGTCTCTCAGTTCAAAACTGTTCTCACAAGATGGCTACGAAGACTACGAATCTGTTCCCTTTCAATACAAGCCATTTAGAGTGGATGTTACCGGTGGCGTGGCTATTTTACCCACCAATATTTGGTCGGGAGGAGTAGTGGCGGCTATTGAGCCCAAATATGCAGTTTCAGATCGATTCTCCGTTGGATTCAGAACACAAGGGGCCGGCTTGGTTCGGACCTTTTATAAGATGAACACCTCGGATCAATACATCCGAGCACAGGCAAGCGCGATGGTGTCTACCTCTATTACCACCGATTATTATTTAGCCTATCAAGAACTTCGACCATATGTTGGTGTTGGAGCCGGCTATTATTTTTACAAGGCGGCTAGTTTCGATGCAAACAGTTCTAGCACAACCGATCCGGGCGAGACAGCCGCTGGTTCAAAATTCGGCGTACTAGCGAGGGCGGGATTAGACTTGTTTCACATGAAGTTGGGAATGGAATACAATTTTGTTGGGAAAACAGGAAGAACTAAAAATAGTTATTTCGCACTTACTGCCGGATTCTATTTTGGAGGTGGTAGAAAGAAAGAAAAAATGGACGATTATTAGTCGTCCATTTTTTTATTAAAATCCTTTTTTACCGTTTCCTGAACCACCGGCGCCTCCGGCTTTCAGTTTCGCGTAATCGAATACAATATTTGAAAAGGCTTTTACGCCCACATCCAACATGCTATCATCGATAAAGAAATCGGGCGTATGGTGCGCTGCTACTTTCTTAGGATCGCTTCCTTTCGGCATTCCACCCAAGAAGAAGAAGAAAGCGGGTGCTTTCTCGCCGAAATAAGAGAAATCTTCCGCGCCTGTAGTCCATTCTGTTTCTTCTACATTATCTTTTCCTGCGGCTGTTTGTAAACTTGGAACCATCATTTTCACTAGGTTCTCGTCGTTGAAGGTTACCAATGTTTTGGTTTCGATATTTACTTCAACTGTAGCGCCGGACGCTTCTGCAATTTTAGTGGCGGTTGTTTTGATGCGTTCGTGAACATCTTTTTGCATGGCGGCATCCAGGGTACGAATGGTACCTTCCATGTACGCTTCTTCAGGAAGAATATTCGCTCGAACACCGCTCACCATTTTTCCGACAGTTATTACCACCGGGGCTTTGGTCAAATTTTCCTGACGGCTTACAATGGTTTGAAGCCCATTGATAATTTGAGCCGAAACAACAATGGGATCGATACCACTCCAAGGAGCAGATCCGTGCGATTGTTTTCCTTTTACTTTGATGGTAAACCAATCGCTGCTGGCCATAGTGGCTCCCGGTTTGTATTTTATTTTTCCGATTTCTGTTTGCGAGTTGATATGAATACCAAATATGGCGTCTACTTTCGGATTGTCCATTGCTCCCTCTTTAATCATGAGGGGCGCACCGCCTTCTTCCGTACCGGGTGATCCCTCTTCTGCGGGTTGGAATATGAAAACTACCGTTCCGGGAACGTCTTTTTTCATTGAAGCCAATAACTCTGCGGTACCCATCAGCATAGCAACATGGGTATCATGACCACAAGCATGCATCACCGGCACTGTTTGACCATTGTATTCGCCGGTAACGGTTGATTTAAATGGTACATTGGCACGTTCAGGAACGGGTAGAGCATCCATATCAGCACGAAGGGCCACTACCGGTCCGGGTTTGCCGCCTTTCAGAATTGCCACAATACCGGTTTTTGCTACTCCTTGCCTTACTTCTAAACCTAGTTTTTTAAGGTGCTCTACGATGTAAGCCATGGTTTTGAATTCGCGATTCCCTAGTTCAGGGTTTTGGTGGATATGGCGTCTCCATTCAATTACTTTAGGAAGTAGTTCCTTTGCCTTTTGATCAATTGCCGGAGCCTGAGCGCTTGCCAAAAATGGCAATCCCACAGCAACCAAAGGGGCAAAAATCTTGGATATTCTCATGTCAGTTAATTTTCCTTACAAATTAAGAATTAATCATTTATTAACGGCTAATAATTATGTACTTGTCATTTTTTACTTAATATATACTAAGTGGTTTCTTGCAGCGTTTATACATAGAATCCTTTGAAAAACTAAGTCCTTACTATGATGCAGGCTCAATATTCAGAAGTATCTATTGAAAACGTTCAAGTTCAACACGATGGAGTAGCGGCATTGGTACATCTCATTCAAAGAGGTGTATTCATGATTGCAGTGTCTTCTTCTAAAGGTGATCTCGTTCACAAGAGATTTGTTCAACTAGAAACCGGAGTCAATAATCTCAAGCTTCCTATTGGAATGTTATCGAAAGGCAATTACATGTTAACCTTGTTAAAAGGCGATCGTACCATTAAAAAAACCTTTAGCTGCTAAATCGAAAGTTGGCTCGTTTTTAATCCCCCTAAATCCCAAACCTTGTCCAAAGCGTAGTTCTTAAAATAAGATGTAAATTTGCGAAATGAAAATTCAACATCTTATGATTCGTACGTTATCCTTAGTGTTTGCATGGGCTCTTTTAGCTTGCGATTCTACATCTAAAGCACCAAAAGAAAATCCCAATACCCAATCGAAAGCCGAAAACCCTATGGTAGCTGATACAGTTTCACAAACCGTTGTATCATCTACCATAGCTCCAGCGGCTGCTATTCTCGCCAAACAAGAAGTTCCTATTCTTTGCTATCACCAACTTCGTGATTGGAAACCTACCGATTCAAAAGTTGCTCGCGACTACATCGTTCCTCCCGCCGCCTTCGCGGCTCAACTGAAAGCATTGGCCGACAGCGGCTACCAAACCATCTTACCGGATCAACTTTATAACTACCTGGCCTTTGGTGCGTCTTTGCCCAAAAAGCCTGTGATGCTCACTTTCGATGATACTGATTTAGACCAGTATACAATTGCTGCACCCGAAATGAAGAAATACGGCTTCAAAGGGGTTTATTTCGTAATGACGGTTTCTATTGGTCGACCCCGATACATGTCGAAGGAGCAAATAAAAGAACTTTCAGATCAAGGCCACGTCATTGCTTCTCATACTTGGGATCACCACAACGTAAAGAAATATGCCGGCAGCGATTGGGAAACCCAGATTGAAAAGCCTACCAAGCAATTGGAGGCCATAACCGGAAAGAAAATCGAATATTTTGCCTATCCCTTCGGCCTCTGGAATCCTCAAGCCATCCCCGAATTGAAAAAAAGAGGCATGAAGGCTGCTTTTCAACTCTATGCCCCTAGAGATCAACAAGATCCACTGTTTACTATCCGCCGAATCATTATAACCGGCACTATGAGTGGTCAAGCTACCATCGCCAGAATGAAAACCGCATTTGGTAAAAGCTAGTAGAGGGCTATTTAGTACCTTTGCAAAAAAGAAACGTGGCTGAATTCAATGATATAGAGCTAGACCAGGAAGAATCGTCGGAAGACCTGTACGAACGCCTTCGCTTAATAGTTGACAAAGGGCAAGAACCGATTCGGTTGGATAAATTTCTAACTGCCCGATTGGAACATGCCTCTCGAAACAAGATTCAACAAGGTATTGAAGCCGGAAAAGTGTTAGTGAATGGTAAAACAGTTTCGGCAAACCATAAATTAAAGCCTGGCGATGAACTGGTAATGTACTCTGAAAAAGAAGTACAAGGCGAGGAGATTGTGCCTGAAAAAATGCCTTTGAATATTGTTTTTGAAGACGAAGAAATTCTAATTATCAATAAACCGGTTGGTTTAGTTGTACATCCCGCAAGCGGAAATCCGAATGGAACGCTTATAAATGGGGTAGCATGGTACCTTCAACAGCAAAACAAAGAAATCAACGCAGAAAATTTACCACGTTTTGGGTTGGTGCATCGTATTGATAAGAATACGAGTGGCCTGATGGTATTAGCAAAAACCCCCACAGCAGTTACAAGTTTAGCCAAAGAATTCTTCGATCATACCATTCAACGCAAATACGTAGCACTAGTTTGGGGTGAT
>DGDD01000265.1 GCA_002385265.1 Chitinophagaceae bacterium UBA3961 | reverse complement strand
TGAGTTCAAAGAAAGTGCCTTTTTAAGAGCCAGTGATGGCACGATCTTTTTTGGAGGAATCAATGGATTTACCGCTTTTCACCCTCAATTACTACGTCTTTACAACTATGAGCCTCAAATTGTATTGACAAACTTTGAAATCTTTAACAAAGAAGTGCCGGTTAGTTCCTCAAAAAATGAAACTCCTTTACTACTAGCAATCAACTCTATAGATCACCTCAAAATTCCGTATGAAAGTAATGTAATCTCATTTGAATTTGCTTCATTGGATTATAGCTCCACCAATAATAAACAATATGCCTATAAACTAAGTGGCTTCGATAAGGTTTGGAACTATATTGGAACCGAGCGAAAAATTACGTACACCAAACTAGATCCCGGAGTTTACACTTTAGAAATCAAAGGAACCAATAACAATGGAAACTGGTCAACAAATGTGAAGAAAATAGTCATTGAAATTGTTCCTCCGTTTTGGCTGACATGGTGGTTCAAACTACTAATAGCGAGTGCGGTAATTGGTGCCAGTTTAGGATTATATGCATGGCGTATCGAAAGCATTCAAACCCAAAAAGAAACGTTGGCACAGCAAGTTCAAGAGCGGACCTATCAGCTTGGCGTTTCAATGGAAGAAGAAAAACGCTCCCGTCATGAGGCAGAACAAGCGAATAAGGCTAAAAGTATTTTCTTGGCCACCATGAGCCATGAAATTCGGACACCTTTGAATGGTATTATTGGAATGAGTTCTCTACTATCACAGACAAAATTGAGTACTGAACAGCAAGGTTATACAAGCACGATACAGAGTTGCGGAGAAAGCTTATTGGGAGTCATCAATGATATCCTTGACTTCTCGAAAATTGAATCAGGAAAAATGGAATTAGAGAAAAAGGAATTCCATCTTCGCACGGCTATTGAAGAAGTACTGGATATATTTGCTACTAAAGCTGCGCAATCGGGTATCGACTTGATTTACTTCATAGATGCCGATGTGCCGGAGTTCTTAATTGGTGATGTAGTACGAATCAAACAAATATTAATTAACCTGGTAGGTAATGCCGTAAAGTTTACTGAAAAGGGAGAAGTATTTATAAATATTACCAAATTAGGTGACTCGAAAGATTTGGCGATCCTTTTTGAAGTCAAGGATACCGGCATTGGTATTCCTGAAGAAAAGATGAATCGATTGTTCAAAGCGTTCTCACAAGTCGACTCTTCCACTACCCGAAAATATGGTGGAACAGGATTAGGGTTGGTGATATGCGAGAAGCTGGTGCAAATGATGGGAGGAGAAATAAATGCAAGAAGTACGGTTGGCAAAGGATCGACCTTCCAGTTCAGTATTTTAACTACAGAAGGTGTAAGCAAAGCTTTGCCGAATGCTCTAGATCATACTATCATAGAGCACAAAAAGGTATTGGTAATTGACGACAACAGTACTAATAGAACCATTCTTCAATTCCAACTGAAGCAATGGAATATGGAATCGAAGGAAGCGGCTCATGGTGAAGATGCATTGAAAATATTAGAAGCAGGTTATCGACCCGATATCGTAATTACCGACATGCACATGCCGAAAATGGACGGTGTAATGTTAGCAGAACAAATTAAAAAGAACTATCCCGACATACCAGTAATGTTGCTAAGTTCCATTGGAAATGAATCGGACAAGAGCATACAGCATTTGTTTGATAGCATTCTGAGTAAACCGGTAAAACAATATTTACTTAAGCAGCAATTGGTGGCGCTCTTCCACAAAGATGTTGAAGTCATCGAGCCGGAAGTTGAAACCGTTCCATTGGCTAGCCTTAGTGAACAATTCCCACTACAAATATTAATTGCAGAAGATAATCCCATCAACCAGCAATTGGCCTTAATTGTACTAACCAAGCAAGGCTACGATCCTGAAATTGCCAATAACGGTTTAGAGGCAGTTGAAATGATGCAGGCAAAAGCCTACGATCTTATTTTCATGGACGTTCAAATGCCTGAGATGGATGGATTGGAAGCAACACAAAAAATCAGAACCTTACAAATTCAGCAACCCATCATTATTGCCATGACCGCAAATGCCATGCAAGGTGATCGGGATATTTGCTTAAATGCAGGAATGGATGATTATGTAAGCAAACCTGTTAAACCTGAAGAAATTGCGGCCCAAATTAAAAAATGGGGAGCACAAGTGAGCGCCAAAGCCGCCGGCTAAAACTTCAAATTGTTAATCCAGTTTTTTGCGTATTTTTTTGCGCTTATTGAAAGCAATTTTCCCAATTCAGCAGTTGCGAGACTTGGATGCACACCATTTACGCCCAATACGGTAGTGTTCTCATTGTTTGGATATACACTGAGATCAACCAAATTTGGGTAGTAATGCAACATGATGGAAGTCTCGTTTTGAGCTGCATGGTCGTTCATAAAATTCCACACTGGTCTTTGTTCGTCTTTGATCCCGAAAAGTTTTAGTTCAAATTCCTTTTCCCAAGCCTCGCATTTATTCGCCCAAAGTCGACGTGAGGGTCCGTGCCCATCAGCCATAACGGCTTTAAATCCGGCTCGTTTTAATTGCAGGAGTATCGAATACAACAATTGTTCAAACTGTTCATTTGAAATCCAATAAGCGGAACCGGGAAGTTGTTGAGGCGGATTCGTGGAAGCGGCATAGTCCATTCCAATTAATTCAAGCCCATCATCAGTTATCATTTTTCGATCAGGCCCTAAAAAAAGGGGCGGTAAAACCACTCCCCCACATTCCTGTGCCAGTTCTAAAAACAATGCTTCCGATTGCAACGCGTCTGAACCCAGTGGTAAATGAGTGCCATGCCACTCTAATGTACCCAAGGGCAAATACGCTAAAGGCAGTTCAGTGATTCGTTGAAGAAACTGATCAGGTTTGAGTTCGAAGTATTTTACCGTATTCATGAAGTTTGATTTCAGCATTTAAATGTAGGAAAAGCAATTCAAATGCATCGATCTCTTCTCCCCTTTTACGATTGCAGCACTAATTTCGTAGTATAGTTTTTCTTTGTTGCATGATGTGTAATTCGAATCCAATAAACACCCTGCCCCCAGACACTATTGGTGGGCACTGACAGAATGCTGTTCTTGTTCTCTACTACAATCTGTTTACGTTGAACAATTCTGCCTTTATTGTCGATGATTTCGATTACGGCTTCTCCCAATTGAGCAATGTTGACCTCCAATTGAAAACTTGACCCCGGCGCAACAGGATTGGGGTATACTTTTAATGGCTTTTTCGCGAAGAATTGAGTAAGACTATCGATGGTCGGCTTTTTGATAAAGTTGTACCGATAAGTTGAATAACAAACCATCAAACCACCAACCCTACAACTAAGCCTATTTAAGTCATTTGCGAAAACCACAACAGGTGCCAAGTCCTGTGCCTTACGTTCTAAATACAATACTTGGGAATTGTTAGACGGCGATATATTGTACTCCATTTCGGGATATCCTATTGCTGATATCTTCAACACTATCGAATCTTTCGTTTGTAGCTCTATTCTTACCATACCATTTTCATCGGCTGACTGGTACTTTCCCGTACTACTTATTTGAACACTCGCCCTCGGTATTGCTTCTAAAGTTTTGGAATCCTTTACGGTGAATTCCCAAAAAAAGTTGGTTTCAACTTGCACTCCTTTTGCCGGAATATTCTGCTGTATAGCAGGCTTGATGATTGCCTTTCCTTGCGCCTTAACTTCCTGTGATGAAAACAACCCGGCAACCAAGAGTCCCCACAAATAGCGCCACCCCTTGCTTTTGGTAGCTTCATGGGCAATTAAATTTCGATTTTGTTGTTCGGTGTGCAATTGCGCACAAACCTCACCTTCCGCTCGCATAAAGAAGTCTTGAATTTCACGATCCGACATTTGAGTCATGTCCACCACCGTTTTTTGGCAAGCGGCACAATATCTGCCTTTCTCTACCGGAGTCATTTTACTCCAGTCTTCCGAGCAAGGCGTTTCGATTCTTACTTGATAGGTTGCTTTCATACACAGTAGTTTTAGTTGATTGATTAATGTGAAGCGAGTGATTTACTTTCTCTCTTTTTATCATTCGAAGCCATAGAAGAAGCGAGGTACACCAGACTGATCATTTCCTTTTTATAGCCCTCTTTGTCAAAAGTGCTCGAGGTTCTTGCCAATTCCAATACTTGATCATAAGAGCCGGATTGAACGAATTCAGAACCTCTCAACAACATTCCGAACTCAGCCACTGCTGCCGCCCAACGGAGATTCTCTGATACTTGAAGAATGGTTTTATCTGATTGTTTAATTACTTGATCAAACAAGATGCTTTTATCAGATTCGGGATTTTTATACCTGATTTTTACCGTCATCATTTCTTCTCCTGATGTTCTAACTTGTTTTACTTTCTTTTGATATTTTAAGGCATCCACACTGTCTAGTAAATTGGTGCTTACACCCTGAGGAATTACTTCATAGATGGCTGTAACAGAATGGCCGCTGCCCATTTCGCCTGCATCTTTTTTATCGTTATTGAAATCTTCCTTATTTAAAAGTCTGTTTTCATAGCCAATTAGGCGATAACCTTGAACTACGGCGGGATTAAACTCCACCTGCAATTTTACATCCTTCGCAATGGTGAAAAGCGTTCCACCAAATTCATTCACTAATACTTTTTTCGCTTCACTCAATTGATCAATATAAGCATGGTTGCCATTTCCTTTATCGGCCAATTGTTGCATTTTGCTATCCTGATAGTTTCCGGTTCCATAACCTAACACAGTGAGGTACACCCCTGATTCACGTTTTTGTTCGATCATGCGAACCAATTCATCATCACTAGAGGCACCCACATTGAAATCACCATCGGTACACAAAATCACGCGATTGTTTCCTCCTTTAATGAATTGCTCCTGAGCCACGCGATAAGCCAATTGAATTCCTTGTCCACCTGCAGTGGATCCACCGGCTTCTAACCGATCAAGCGATTCGATAATTTTACTTTTGTTTGCCCCTGAAGTTGGAGTCAAAACCAAACCTGCGTTACCCGCATATACCACGATTGAAACCTTGTCTTGCTCGCGTAATTGCTCGGTAAGCATTTTTAGAGACGCTTTAACCAATGGAAGCTTATTTTCATCGCTCATTGAGCCAGAAACATCAATAAGGAAGACGAGGTTTGATGCAGGCAAATTATCTACCGGAATTTCCTTTCCTTGGAGTCCTACCAATACCAATTGGTGATCGGTATTCCAAGGGCAAATGGCTACTTCTGTATTTACACTAAAAGGATGTTCGCCGTTGGGTTTGGAGTAATTGTATTTGAAATAATTGATCATTTCTTCTACACGAACGGCCCCAGCGGGTGGCAATTGATTTTGCTTGATCCATCGGCGGATATTGCTATATGAGGCCGCATCTACATCAATTGAAAAAGTGGAAAGTGGATTATCGGTCACTTTCAAGAATCGGTTTTCAGTGATATAGCCATAGCCTTCTCTATCTAACTTAGGCTCATAGTGCTGATAATTGCCACTAGTAACCTGAACACCTGGAACCGCGCCAGCTAAGTCATAGCTATACCCTAAATTTCCACGTTTTCTCTCAATGCCTAATGCAGTAACAACAACCTCACTAAGTTTTGCCGTACTTTGAATTAATACAATCGAATAGTTCGTTACACCCGGCTTTATGTTGATTTCTTGCATTTCAAAGCCAACACTATTGACCACCAACTTTTGATTGGAATTGTCAATTGTAATAGAAAAGCAACCATTGGCATCCGCCATTGTTCCTCTCTTTGTATTCTTAACTGTAATACTAGCACCTGGAATAGGTTTACCCTTCTCATCTTTTATACAACCTGTAATTACTTCGGTTGCCCACGCAAAGTTCATTACTAATAAACCAAGCATGGTAATCAAAAACATTTTGTACTTCATAGCGTCATTTTTTTAATGGATGATGTGTTTTTGAGAATTACATAAAGCGATTCAAAAAAATTTCTATCTTGTATGTATAACAGCCATTTTGGGATTTCTAAGAAAAATATCAACCAACCTACAAAGCGATCAAGAACTGGTGCAATCGTTCAAAAAAACGGGCGACTTGAATACACTAGCTTCCTTGTTTGAGCGGTATATGGACCTATTGTACGGGGTTTGTTTGAAGTATTTGAAAGACGAGGAGCTTTCTAAAGACGCCGTAATGCAGGTATTCGAGGGGCTGGGTGAAAAAGTAAAAAAACATGAAATCTCTAATTTTAAAAGCTGGCTGCATACGGTTGCTAAAAACCACTGCCTCATGCAGTTACGTACACCTCGCAACCTGAAAACCACCGAATTCGATGGGGAACGTATGCAATTTGAAGAAGATTCGCATCTGGATGAGGTAATAGCCAAAGAAAAGCAATTGAGCCAAATGGAGCGGTGTTTAGAAACCCTCTCCGAAGAGCAAAAATTGACCGTAACAAAGTTCTATTTAGAAAACAAAAGTTATCATGATATTGCTGCAGAAACCGGAATAGAATGGAATAAAATCCGAAGTTTTATTCAGAATGGCAGAAGAAATTTGAAAATTTGCATGGAGAAAAACGCCGGAGCTGAGCAACCAATAAACAAGAGCCATGAGTGATTCACTTCACCATAAAAAAGAATATACGGCATCCGATATCCAACGATATTGGAGTGGAGCCATGAGTTCTGCAGAACGTCATGCAATGGAAAAAGCCGCACTAAGCGATCCTTTCTTAGCAGACGCGATGGAAGGTTTTGAAGCAGTAAAATCAAGTCCTGAAAAAACTGCTGCTACACTCGCTGAACTACGTTCAAAAATCCAGTCAAAGTCGACCTCCTCGTTCAATTGGAAAGCTCTCGCAGCGGCAGCGATTGTTCTACTGGCAGTGGGTGTTTATTTTTTAAATTCAGGTGCTGAGGAAAAATCAGTTATTGCAAAAAATGAGCAACCTACGGTAAATGCACCTGCGTTGCTTGATACGCAAAAGTTATCAAACTCAATAATCGACACTACGGCAGCAGTAACTGATAATAATAACGCAAGTATTCAACAAGGAAATTCTACATTTCCTTTAGCTGAGCGGGAAACGAAGAGCGGATCGGCATCGAAAGCTCCGCTTGCAGCCCCTATCAGTGATGCACAAGTGAGTATTCCGCCTGCTAACGCTGAAGCCGGTGCAGCACCAATTGCAAAATCATTGCCTGCAAAAGAGGAATACAAGGAATTTACTGTAAAGAATGAGGAAGGGAAAATACTAGACGATGTTACTGTGGTAAACTTGAGAACCAATGAAAAACTTCCCCAAATAAACGGTCGCTACCGATATAACTTGGCAGATAGCAATGCCCCTATTAGCATCACACATCCCAACTACCAAGGATTGACTTCAAGCTTGAGGCCGGATCAAAATGGAATCGTTTTGAACAACAGAGCCGCTGCTCCTTCAGCCAAAAACTTCAGCAATGTAGGTTCTGAACTTTCGAAAAAGAAAACATCAAATCAACCATTGGTGGTAAGTGGGTTTAAAACTACAGTTATTACGAAAAATAAGGTAAACTATCCCAAAGGCTTAATTCAGGAGGCAGAGCCCGCTGATGGGTGGATCGCTTTTGACGAATATGTGCTCAACAATCGAAAAATTATTACAGATAACCCTGAGGGCAAGTTATCGGTGGTAGTATCTTTTGTGGTAAATAAAGATGGTGGCTTGTCCAGTTTTCGGATTGAGCAATCGCTCAATGATCAATTCGACGAAGAAGCCATCCGTTTGATCAAGGAAGGGCCATCTTGGCACCTTCTGAAAGGTAAAAAGGCCAGAGTTATGGCCATTATCCCCTTCTAAGGTAATTTATCAACAAGCAATCGGAGTTTTCATAAAAGGCCGCTACCTTTGCGCAAACTCTTTTTTTGCTATGAAACGACTCATATTTGTACTGCTTGCAGGTGCATTGATATGCACAACTGTAAA
>DGDD01000183.1 GCA_002385265.1 Chitinophagaceae bacterium UBA3961 | reverse complement strand
GGCGCTGATGTCATCATCTGTAATGATGCTGCCCCTTTGAGGATTGGACAAACCATTGCAGGCGCTACCTATAATTGGAGTACGATGGAAACAAGTGATTCAATCTCTATAACTAATACTGGATTGTACTGGCTTGAAGCTACCATCAATGGTTGTTCGAGAAGAGATTCAATCAATGTTACTATTAATCCGGTTCCTACTTATAGTTTTGGTGCTGATACTAGTATTTGTGAAGGGCAGCTTGTATCTCTCAATGTACCTATTTCTGCCAATTCGTATCTATGGAATACCGGAAGTACTCAGTCTTTTATCAATGTCTCAGCAGCTGGATTGTATTGGTGTAAGGTTTCCAATCAATTTGGGTGTACTTACACAGACAGTATCCAAGTCTTCGTTAAGCCGAAACCAATCGTTAATCTAGGAGCCGATATTTTCCGATGCGAGAATTTAATTCCGTTTCAAATTGGACAAACAATAAACGGCGCTAGTTACTTGTGGAGTAACGGGGCAACATCAGATAGTATCTCTATTACTTCAACTGGTCTTTATTGGATGCAGGCTACTTTGAATGGCTGTTCAAATAGAGATTCAATCAATGTTACTATTAATCCGGTTCCTACTTTCTCATTAGGAAACGATACGAGCATCTGTGAAGGAAGTTCAGTTCAATTGAATTCATCAATAAATGCTTTTGGTTATCTCTGGAATACCGGTGAAAATACTCCAACCATCGTTGTTCAAAGTACCGGTTGGTATTGGTGTGAAGTGCTGAATACAGCAGGATGTAGCTATCGAGATTCCATTTTTATTACAGTGAAGCCGAAGCCCTTACTTAATTTGGGTGCAGATAAAACGATCTGTTCTTCGGAAGCCCCTATCCCAATCTATTCAAATATTCCAGCTGATCAATTCCTTTGGAGCTCTGGTGAAACAACTCCATTTTTGAGTGTAGGAAATTCAGGTAGTTATTGGCTCAAGGCAACAGTCAATGGATGTTCAAGTGTAGATACTATTAATATCACTATTAATCCTACACCTATCTTCAATTTAGGCGTAGACAAAACTATTTGTGAAGGTGAATCGGTAAATATCAGTTCAGGAGTAACCGGTAGTTATCTTTGGAATACAGGTAGCACTTTGCAACAAATTACAGTCAATACAAGTGGAATCTATTGGCTTGATGTAAGTTCTAGCTTTGGTTGTACATATAGAGATTCTATTCAGGTAACTGTAAAGCCCAAACCGCATTTTAGCTTAGGAAATGATACGATACTATGCAACAACTCTTCGTTTACACTCGATTTATCGGGAGTTGGGGATCAATATCTTTGGCAAGATGGAAACACCTCTCCAAGGTATACATTCAACAAGTCTGGCAGATTTCATGTAAAAATTAGTAAAGAGGGTTGTGAAGCGGCAGATACATTAGTAGTAGTTGCCAAAAAGACTCCTACACCAAATCTGGGACCTGACCTTGAGATTTGTCCCGGGGAACTTATCGTATTAAACCCTAAGTTCACTGATGGTACTTATTTGTGGCAAGACGGTGCGAGTACGCCCACATACCAAGTCAGTCAAATTGGATTATACAAAGTAACGATTACCAACGAATGCGGGGTAGGAGAGGATTCAATTGTAATTGGGAAAGGGGCTTGTATTTTAAGGATCCCAAATGCCTTTACACCCGGCAAATCGACCAACAGTGTATTTAAAGTGTTGAATCGACAATTAATTTCAGATTTTAAAATGTCATTATACAATCGATGGGGGCAAAAAGTATTTGAGACTACAGATCCTGCGCGGGGTTGGGATGGTAGAATCAATGGTATACTGCAGCCCACAGGTGCTTACGTTTACATCGTTGTATATAAAGATGTTGCTTCCGGAAAAGCTTACTCGCATCAAGGTGGATTTGTATTGATTCGATAGTAACAGATGTGGAAAACTCGAAATAGATTTTTTTAACGAAATATATTTTTGGCATAAAGTTTTCTTTGGAAAAGGCTGTTATCTGATTAGTTCAATTTAAAATCCAATTTTTGTTATGAATACGAATAATACCTCTTATCATTAGGTCATTGCACCCGCCCTCTCTTAAACCTGTAGTTGTATTTGTAAGAAGTATTTTTTAACCTACTTCACTGACATTCAAGCATGTAAGATTTTTCTTTAAGTATAAACACTAAAGAGGTGATAAAATCGTTTTGCAATGTCGTGAATGTTTGAAATCCTGTGAGAAATGAAAATCATCGTATCTGGGGCAAAAACAGGCACCAAATTTGTTACAAAAAAGTTAAGTAATCCGATTCCGTACCTAAATCCAAGCTATCCTGTATGAAAACTTCAAACAGACGTCGCTTTCTGCGCGACACGTCGTTAACAGCTACCGGCGTGGCGATTGCCAGTCCTATTCTGGCTAAATCAGTTCAAAAATCTTCATCAAAATTTAGTGCGCCATTTTCTGTAACAGGAGTTACGGCCGCATTGGTTAGCGTAAAATCAGGAAACTGGTCTGATGCTGCTACATGGGGTGGTAAAGTTCCGGCGGCTACAGACACACCAACTATCGCAGCTGGCCATACAGTAGTGTATGATCTTGCTACAACAACGGTAGCCGGTGTTACAATTAATTCAGGAGGTAAACTTAGTTTTGATGCAACAAAATCTACTCTTTTACAATCAACAGCGAATATAGTAGTAGAAGGTACGTTAGAAATGCGTCCCCCTACATCTGCAATTGTTCAAACAATTCGCTTTACCAATATCAATGAAAATGCGTTTGTAGGTAGTACCATTACAGTTGCCAGTACTGATATTGGCCTGTGGGTAACAGGGGCCGGCAAATTAGATTTAGTAGGCTCTGCAAAAAATGCATGGTCTCGTGCAACAGGAGCCATTGCTAGTGGAGCAACTACCGTTACAATTGAGAATTCTCAGGGTTGGTTAGCTGGTGATGAAATCAGTATCACTCCAACAGAAGCACCTACGGTAGCAGGTTATGCTACAGGGTTTGATCTAAGAACCATCACTCAAGTAACTGATACTACCTTAACCTTGAATACTCCTACCAGTAGGCCTCACCCAATGGTGAATGGTTTATGGACTGCAGAGGTATTGAATTTAACCCGTAATGTTCGCTTAGAAGGTACTTCAACAGGAAGAGCACATCTTTTGATCAATTCTACCTCCGTTCAAAACATTAAATATGTGGGTATTCGTTATTTCGGCCCCCGAAAAGACAGAAGTGGCGATGGTATTAAAGAATTAGTAAAAGGTAGATACGGATTGCATTTTGAAACTTGCGGTAACTCATCAAGGGGTACAGTTGTGGAAGGTGTTGTTATTCGTGATAATAACTCTCACAGTTTTGTTCCGCACTTATCGCATGGTATCAAATTCATAGATAACATCACTTACAATACATTAGAAACTGCCTTTTGGTATGAGCCAGGAGAGCCAGCAAATGATATTACTTACGACCATAACGTGGTAGCACTTTGCAACTACGTACCAGGTTCATTGAACATGAATGCGGAAGATGCACCAACATTCTCTTCTAGTGGTTTTGCATTAAATACAGGCGATGGCAATATTTGTCAAAACAATGTAGTAATTGCCGGTGGTATGGGAGATTTTGCAGATGGTGGTGCGTATAACTGGGAAGCTGTAATTAATGAAGGCGTATGGATTCACCGAGGCAATATGTCGCACAACAATGCTTGTGGATTGAGAGTTTGGCAGAATTCAACCAGAAACCACATCATTGAAGATTTTATTGGTTATCACAATGAAATGGGAATTTTCCATGGCGCTTATGCCAACAGTTACACCTATAACGGTGGTACACTGTATGGAAATCAATTGCAAATCAAAGCCGCCTCAGTAAACTCAAACCGTGTTCGAATTGAAAACATGGTTATTGATGGAGCAAATATTATTGACAATGGAGTAGAAGTAATTCACAGTCCGTTGGCAGGAGATCGTCCCATCATCATGAT
This sequence comes from Chitinophagaceae bacterium UBA3961, assembly GCA_002385265.1. Taxonomy (GTDB): domain Bacteria; phylum Bacteroidota; class Bacteroidia; order Chitinophagales; family Chitinophagaceae; genus Endoryza; species Endoryza foliicola. Next base: position 14,744 of record DGDD01000183.1, on the reverse strand, counting down.
CAATTGCAACATTAGAAATTGTAAAAAAGCTGCCATTTACGATTCAGTAGCACCAGAAATTCACTCTATCGATGTAATTAATTGTACGCTTCAAGGAGCTCTAATACTAGCACCAGAGGCTGTAGTAGGCGAAACTATTCGTGTTCAACCACTAAGTGGTCAAGCCTATAAAATTGATAATAACGGTCAATCAAATATTGCGCCTTTTGCCGCTTCTTTATGGGGAACAGGAAAAGGGCTTTTAGCAGAATATTTTAACAGCGCGAATTTTACAAATCCGGCATTCTCCAGAATTGACTCGAACATCAGTTTTAGTGAATGGAGTACCGGTGTGCACTATGCTATTACCGGGCAAGTATACTCAGTTAGATGGACCGGATATATTCAAGCTCAATATTCGGAAACCTATCAGTTTTCATTCTCTTCCGGAGGTGGTCATCGCATTTGGATCAACAATGTAAAAATTCTAGATAGTTGGATAGAGCACTATCCCGATAGTTTTCCTTGTACACCAATTGCCTTGGTAGCCGGTCAGAAGTATCCAATTACGGTGGAATATTTCAACACTGAAGGTGGAACCGGTGCAGGTTTGATTTGGAAATGTCCAAGTATGCCCATTGCTGAATATGTTCCGCAAAGTCAATTGTACACTGATGCTGTTATTACTCCAAACCCAATTAATCAGGCACCGGTAGCAAACGCCGGAAACGATATTACCATAGCTCTTCCAATTAGTAGTACTACTTTGAATGGTAGTGGATCAGTAGATACAGATGGAACAATCGCTTCTTATTCTTGGACCAAAATAAGTGGCCCAGCTAGTTTTACAATTGCGAATGCCACCAGTGCATCAACGGCCTTAACCGGTTTGGTACAAGGAACTTATGTGTTCCGTATTAAAGTAACCGACAATAAAGGTGCTACCAACGAAGATGATGTAACTGTTACAGTTTTGGCGGCGCCAGCTTCGAATATCCCTCCTGTTGCAAATGCCGGAGCAGATATCACAATTACGCTACCAACAAGCAGTACTACATTAGTAGGAACCGCTTCTTCCGATGCTGATGGTTCAATTGCCTCTTATTTATGGACAAAAGTGAGTGGACCCACTTCATTTACTATTGCTAGTCCTAATGCCGCAACTTCAGCTATCACAGGTTTAGTTCAAGGAACTTATGTGTTTAGATTACGTGTAACTGATAATGCGGGCGCTTATAGTGAAGACGATGTGACCGTTACAGTGAAAGCAGCGGTTGCCACCAATCAGCCTCCTGTTGCAAATGCAGGATCTGATATCATCATCACTCTGCCTACCAATTCAGCTAATTTGAATGGCTCGCTTTCAAATGATCCTGATGGAGGTTCTTTAACCTATCTGTGGACAAAAGTGAGTGGCCCTACTAGTTTTACAATTGCAAGCCCATCTGCTGCTACAACAGCGATCACGGGACTGGTTCAAGGTACTTATGTCTTCAGACTGAAGGTTACAGATAATGCCAATGCCTCAACCACTGATGATGTTACTGTAACCGTTAATGCGCAAATACCAGGGAATAATGGACCTGTTGCAAATGCAGGCTCTGATGCAACCATTACTTTGCCGGTTAACACAATTTCATTGAGTGGTGTTAACTCAACAGACAGTGATGGAACCATCACCGGTTTCAAATGGGAAAAAGTAAGTGGCCCTGCGTCTGCAAATATTGCAAGTCCCAGCAGTGTTTCTACTTCTGTAACAGCACTGGTAGAAGGAACCTATACTTTTAAACTGACGGTTACTGATAATAAGGGAGCTACTGCTTCTGATGAAGTAACGGTGGTTGTAAAAGCAGCGACTCCGGTGGATCAGTTACCTCCACTAACGGTAATTGTGATGCCTAATCCATCAACACGTCAATTTACGTTGAAAATCAGTAGCGGATTGAATTTCCCTGTATCAGTACGTGTATTTGACATGAATGGAAAGCAAGTTGAAAGAATCTTAAACCTGTCTGCTAGTTCAACTGCAGTTATTGGTAGAAATTTGCCAAAAGGAACTTATGTTGCATCAATAGAACAAGGTTTGAGAAAAGTAGTTAAAACACTCATTAAATTATAGTTGGATAATTTTTCGGATTACTTAAAAGGCTATCAAATTTGATAGCCTTTTCTTTTTAAAATCGATCGAGTAAGTTTAGACCGAAATCCCATTTATGATGGCCTGATACTGCATTAATGTGCCCGCCCATTCCTATATTTATTAGTTCAGCTCCCCATTGATCAGCGAAAAATTGAGCTCTTTCCATTGAAACCCAAGGATCGTTTTCACTTGCAACAACTATTGATTTAAATGCTAACCTGTTTAACGGTATTGGAGTAAAGCCCTTGGCCGGGAATTGATACACCGGGTTTTCTATATCACTAGGAGCAACCAGTAATGCACCTTTTATAGGAGTTGGGTATTTTTCAGCCCATTTCGCAATAGTTACGCATCCAAGACTATGGCCAATCAGCACAATATCGGTACTGTTACATTTTTTTACAAAGCTTTGTATTGTTTCAACCCAGTCAGTACATTCAGGAGCATCCCATTCGCTTTGTACGATTCTTATGAAATGATCTCCTTGTTCTTCAAAATACGTTTGCCAATGAAGTTCACCAGAGTTTCCAAGACCCGGAACAATACCATATGTTGTCATTTGCAGTTTTTTTTCGAAACTACAAATCTCCATTGAATATTATAAGGCAATATGCCCACGAATTGCCCACACATGAACCCTTCCACGATCTTTGTTGTAACCAGGGTTTACTACATACTGATAATCTAGACTGGCTGCCAAAAACTGATTCAATTTTGCAGAATAGAATGATTCCAAAATAGCCTCACGTCTATAGTTCAAGTTGCCATCGCCTATCATAAATCCCAAATTTCCATTCTTTAAATACAATTGGTGATCACTTGAGATTCCGTTCGAAACGATTGCAAATCCTAAGCGATCGTTTTTTCGTTTCCAATTCGTACCTTCTATCAACACACCCATGGAAACAGAATTATCAATTTCAGTAAAGGCCCAGGTTGCAGATTTGCCATCATTCCAACTTGCCTTAGCAAAATATCCGATAGTAGCGCTCAATTTTGTTTCCATATTTGCCGCGATTCCATATTTCAACCCGCCGTATCTTTTCCACTCATATTGTCCGCTGATAACCTGCTCTGGAACAGTATCCCCTAATAAACCTTGCTGAATTGCATACTCATAGGTTGGCGCTTGTGAATTTGTTCTAAAAGCCAAGAGTCTGACAATAGTTGTTTTCGATGTATTGAAATATCGAGTATATTCAATTGCTTCCGAATGTGCTTTTGTTATTTTAGAATCCAACTTCAAACCATTGGCCTTTGCCGGTACCATTGTTGATGAAAATCGAAGTTCCCAAAGCGGTAGAAATAAACCTAACACCAATCCTTTTGTATAGCCTCTGGTGTCAGCCGGATAGTCCCATGCCGCATTGCTCATCAAGCTCCAGTTCATGAATTGGGTTCTTGGATCATGGCTATAAGAGTTCAAATCAAAATAATCGGATAAACAACCTTTGCCAAACATGATTTCAATTCTTCTATCGGGAATTTTTGACGCCAACTGATGTTGATCTGATTCCACTTGATTGTATTCAGTGTGGCCCAGGGGGATGACGTGTTTAAGGTAATAACGAGCCATGTAAAGAACAGGTGCCGTAGTACCAATGCGAAAAGTTTCGCCATTGGTAAAACCTGCAATCCCTTTTGCAGCACTTAAACCCTGACCACCTGCAATTTCCATATCGGCATAAAACGCGGTACGTGCTGATAATTTTAATCCGGTGAAGAGGGTAGAAGTAAGTGATAGTTTACCATTTTCCCGACTAGAAATTAGACTATTGGGGCCTGAGTATTTTGCATTAAAACCTGAATGTGATTGGCTGATTCCGGTCACTTGAAAATGAAGGTGCCATTTTTCGGACGAATCTTGATTGAGTTGTGCATTGATAGATTGAAACCCAAATACACCAATGAAAAAGAAAATGATTTTGCTGGTCATACTATTCGACCGCTAATGTAGATTGAAATTGTTGTAGCGAAATAAATATTATGTTGTTTATATGTTATTCAAAAAGAAGGGCCGTTTTAAACGGCCCTTTTCAATCAGTTATGAATCATTGTTAATTCTTCAACAGTATTTTTGTAACTGTATTTCCATCTCTTTCAACTTCAATATAATAAATACCTTTGGCGAGCGCATAAGTACTACAATATCGAATTGAACCAGTACCCTCAATTTTTATCGGAATTTTCTTACCAAATTGATCGTACATCTTGACGATCGATTTACCGGATTCTAGCAAATTCGATTGAATTGTAAAATTGCCTGATGACATTGGATTCGGGTACAATTTCAATATGTTCTCCGCCTCTGAGCGAGCAAACAATACTTTTGAATATTCCGAATGATCATCAACATCCACAGTTTTCAAACGATAAAAGCATTTTCCAGTCGCAGATTTATCGGTGTAACTGTATTGTTCCTTCGTAAAACTATTCCCTTTAGCCGGCACAATTCCAATTCTACTATAGTTGATACCGTCACTACTTCTTTCCACTTCAAAATGGCTGGTATTCTGCTCAGTAGCAGTTTCCCAGATCAATTTGTTGGCGTCCAATTTAGATTCAATATCAAAACTTAATAATTTAACGGGAATTAAAGATGAATAAAAAAGTCGGAAGTTATCGGCCGCCCACTCTTCGGACGTTCCGTTCACATGTGCCTTCAGCCTCAGATCCATTGTAGTTCCTGTTCCTGAAATATTGAATGTAAACTGAGTGAAATTTGCTGAATTAATAAGTGTGACACCTTCTCCAACTGAATCTCCAGTAGTTTCTAATGATAAGTAAGTTGCAATGGTTGGATTGTATGGGAAAAAACGTAAGCCATGAGTCCAAGCTCCACCGTCTATTCTATATTCAACAATTACATAATCTGTGACAGGAGAGGATGGGGGGATATCAAAGTTTGCTGGCCCGCTTGCAAACATGCCGGCAAAGCTCATTCCTGATTTCCCTGAAATATTAATTCCAGTCCATGTTACTGATTGTGCAGAGGATTGAACCACAGGACTTAATTGTTGAGCTTCACCGGCCCAAAATTTCGAGCCTTCTATGTTCGTATACACGTTTACTAAAGAAATGCTTGAAGTGCCTGTTCTCATAAAATACCTTGTTGCAGGAGGTCCGCCACTAGAATTGTTTACTGATGGTGTTCTAGTTCCAGAAGTTGGGGCGCCTGCGTCCTCAAAAGTGTCGCTCCAAAATTGCGTTTGAGCATGGACAGCTATACTAGCTACTATTAGTATAGACATCAAGGTTAGTTTTCTTTTCATTTTTAGATGAGGTTTGAATTATCGGTCTGATTCAAAACGAGACTCATCTGTCATTATTTCGCCTTTGATATATATCAATATTCTGATTTCCAATTTAATAGATACTACAATCGAACACTGTACTGATGTTTCCAATAACAATAACTAGATACACTTAATTCCAACTAGTAAATTGCTTTCAAAAAAATAATAGTTACACTTATGATTTTGCGAGTGGATTGTTACAAGTTATTTATAATCAATTAAAAACAATTCTAATACGAACGAACTGGAAATTTAATTTTTGATTCGAATTTGAAGCAATGGACACGAACCAGTCTCGTCTGAGACGAGACACCCCATACAAGTTTATTTCACTAGTTAAATTAGAAAGAAGAAGAGATTAAAAAAAGCTAGAAGTTCATTCAAAAACAAAAGGCTGCCTTGTAAGACAGCCTTTTGATCAGGTCAGGTGGACTGGATTCGAACCAGTCTCGTCTGAGACGAGACTCCCCATACAAGTGTATTTCAATAGTTAAATCAGAAAGAAGAAGAGATTCAAAAGCTAGAAGTTCATTCAAAAACGAAAGGCTGCCTTGTAAGACAGCCTTTTGATCAGGTCGGGTGGACTGGATTCGAACCAGCGACCCCTTGCACCCCATACAAGTGCGCTACCGGGCTGCGCCACCACCCGAATCTTGGGGGTGCAAATGTAGTAAAAATTTATTGGAACAACACTTCAAAACATAAAAACAGCTAAGAAATTTATACCAATTCTTTAAAAGCCTGTCCCATATAATCCGCTAAATCTGAAGCGATTAAACTTTCAACCGACTGAGTTTTCAATCCTAAATCGGCTGCTTTTCCATGCAAAAAGACGCCTAATATTGCAGCTTCCAAGGTTTGATAGAATGGCTGAGATGTGAGCCCTAGCAAAATGCCTGTTAAAGCATCACCGGATCCTCCTTTCGCAAGTCCGGGGTTTCCTGTGGTATTAATATAAATTATACCTTCAGGGCTCGCTATCATAGTGTAACGACCTTTTAAAACAACTACACAGGAGGTAATTTGAGCCATATTTTGCAATTGTTGCCATGGGGTGGCCCCTTCAATTTTTAAAGCTGCAACTAGTCGATCAAACTCTTTAGGGTGAGGAGTGAGGATTGTTTCACCGCCAAACTTTTCCAATAACTCTGGCTGTTCACTAATGATATTTAAAGCATCAGCATCAACAACCATACTTTTCCATCGATATTGTAAAATTTGATGCACAAGTTCCTTGCTCTCAGAACTTCTTCCGAACCCTGGTCCAAAAGCAATTGAACTGTACTTTTCAACTTCATGAAAAACTTCTTTGGGAAACATTATTTCAGACAAAAGATTCGCAGGTAAGTGCTTCATTAAGGGACAATACCAATCTGTTTTACCGGCTCCTGTACGTACACAGAGATTTGCAGCAATGACTCCTGCACCCGGCATCGTCTCGCTCCCTGCTACAAGTAGCGCATGTCCAAAATGACCTTTATGGCTAAATAAACTTCTTGGTTTGTAAATCTCTTTTACGAGTAAGAGATCGATAAAACGAAACTTTATAACAATGGTATCTAAAAAACTCGCGTCCAATCCAATATCAAGAATAACCACATCGCCGATACTCTTTTCAGCACTTAAATGCAAGAAGGCAAGTTTGTAACAACCAAAAGAAAGCGTGTAATGAGCTTTTACACTCAAATTTGAATGATTGGTAGTATCAGCATAGAGTCCAGACGGAATATCAATGCTCACAACAAACGCTTTACTAGCATTGATCACTTGAACAATATAGGAAGCTAAATCATCAAGGGGTCGGTTGAATCCAATTCCAAATAAAGCATCAATAACACAAACATCATTTGGAATAGCGGGAATTGAATCTTTTGACGAAATATAGTGCAATTGAAATGCCCCATCGTGTGCATGTTGAAGTGCTTCTTGAAAATCGGGACTGCCTATTTTGCCATACTCAAGAATAAATACATCAACAGAAAATCCGAGAGCAGAAAGGCGGTTAGCGATCGATAACCCGTCGCCACCATTGTTACCCTTGCCACAAAAAACATAGTAGTGGTGATAGTTACTTGTATTGAGCTCCAACCAATTTACACACGCTTGAGCAGCCTGCTGCATCAAATCAAAAGAACGAATATTCCTTGACGCCATCGTAAATGCATCCCAAGCTTGTATTTGATTTGATTCAAGAATCACCATCCTACTAAGTTAGTTCATTCTTGAGAATTGGGCATTACTTCTTCAACTTAGAAGCAGTTGTTTTAGATTTGGTGGTTGTCTTTTTAACGGTAGTCTTTTTGGTTGACGATGTTGAAGACTTTGAAGTGGAAGCCTTACGGGATCTAGCCTTTACAGCTTTTTTAGTCACTTTTTTCCTTTTAACCGGAGCTGCGGCTGGTGTGTTTTCATCGTCTTCGCTATCGAGCTTTTGTAAATATTGTCCGAAAATATCCGACATCTTTTTTACAGAGTAAATAGACTTTGAGTCATTATTACAAAGTGCGATGATGGTAACATTTTCATCTAACAACCTACAGAAGGAAGTTCTGTTGCCATGCCACCAACCGTTGTGATAAATTATTTTCTTGCCATTCTTTAGCAAGTTCATTCTCCACCCCAAACCATAATTATGCTCGCCAGCTTTTTCGAAACTATAAGGCATATACGCTGCTTCTAAAGCTGCGGGCATTAAAATTTTATTGGTAGAAAGTGTACGATCGAATTTGTACAAATCTTGTACAGTACTGTAGATATTTTTATCGCCATAAACCAAATCCAAGTAGTCGAATGCATATTGACGGCCGCTGTAGTAGTAACTTGGCATCGCAGTAGCACTATCTTGTGGCGTAAATACGTATGAATTACTCATTCCAAGTGGAATGAAAATATTTTCCATCACATAGTCAGGAAAGGTTTGCCCTGAAACTTTTTCAACGATCAACGCCAAAAGAGCATAGTTTGTATTGGAATAGTTAAACCTTGTGTTCCAAGAAGCAATATCAATTTCACGATAGTGGTTCACAATAAAATCAAAAACATCTTTATTGGTTATTCGACGTTTTTTATCCCAGCCCAATTGCTCCATATAATGAACATAATTTGGTAAACCACTTCTGTGGTTTAACAAAGAGCGAATGGTAATCTTAGGAAGAGGAAAACCAGGTAGCACCGCAGAAACGGATTGGTCGATCCCAATTTTTCCTTCCTGCCATAATTTTAGGACAGCCGTTGCTGTTATTGTTTTACTAACAGAAGCTAAATGGAAGGCCGAAGTAGAAGTGATAGTATCTGTTTTCCGTTTGTAATAGATAAAACCTTTGTAATATTCAAATAGAATTTGACCATCCTTTGCCACTAGCAATGAGCCATTGAAGTTTCCTTTGGAGGTAAGTTTATCAGCAAAAGCTTTGATCTCATTTTGATAGCGTTGTAATACGGCAGGATCGAACGTTACATTGGTATCTTTCGCAGCAGACAAGGATACAACTGGGTTGGCAGGAACTGGGTCTTTAACAGCACCTCCGGCACAAGACAACAAAAGGAACAGTGCTACAGCACTTAAAATAGTGGCTTTCAACAGGAACTTAGTTGAGCGGTTTAACAATAAGATTTATGCAAATATAAATAATACGAATGATTGTAAGCGCGAACACATCTTCGTTTTTTCAATTCATTTTTTAGGCTCATCTTTGCAGCACTGAAAATTGTAAAGCAAACAACAATGACCGACAAGAAAAGTACCAGTTATCCCAAAGAAAAGATTAACATTCTCTTTCTAGAAAATATCAGTGATGCCGCCGTTCGAAATTTCAAAGAAGGTGGTTATGCGAACGTTCGTAAACTTAGTGGTGCCCTTTCTGAAGACGAACTGATCAAGGAAGTGAAAGATGTTCATTTATTGGGAATTCGTTCTAAAACCCAAATTACTGCAAAGGTTTTAGATGCTGCTACCAAACTTCAAGCCATTGGGTGTTTTTGCATAGGTGTAAATCAAGTAGACTTAAAGACCGCAACCAAGAAAGGAGTAACAGTTTTCAATGCTCCCTATAGTAATACGCGTTCAGTAGCTGAGTTGGTTATTGGATTGTCGATCATGCTTATACGAAGGATACCTGATAAAAATAAAGCAGCTCATGAAGGTATTTGGATGAAAGATGCAAAAGGAAGTTATGAATTGCGCGGAAAAACATTAGGGATTATTGGCTACGGAAACATTGGGTCTCAAGTAAGCGTGATGGCCGAATCCTTGGGCATGAAAGTAATGTTCTATGATACTGTTACCAAACTTCCTTTAGGCAATGCTATTCCAAAAAAGTCATTAAAAGAAGTACTTAACGCTGCTGATATAGTTACGCTTCATGTACCGGAAACAGCTGCTACCAAAAACATGATCAATAAAACAACCTTAAAGCAGTTCAAGAAAGGTGCAATCTTATTGAACTATGCAAGGGGAGAGGTGGTTGATTTAGATGCCCTTCGTAAGTCTATTCTTGAGGGAACAATTTCCGGAGCTGCAGTTGACACATATCCTTGGGAACCAGAGAAGAACGGAGACCGATTTCAAACTCCACTTCAAGACCTTCCAAATGTGATTCTGACTCCTCATATCGGTGGATCAACTGAGGAAGCGCAGCATAATATTGGTGAAGATGTGAGCAACAAATTGTATCAATTCTTGGAAACCGGTATGACAACAGGTTCTCATACTGTACCTCCAATTGCCTTGCCATTGTTAGAAGGAACACACCGAATCTTACATATTCATAAGAATGTACCGGGTGTTTTGTCTGAAATAAACACACAATTATCGTCTCATAAAATCAACATCCTCTCACAATACCTAAAAACTAATGATGAAATCGGTTATGTGGTGTTGGATGTAGATAAAAAGCTTTCAACTGCCGCTTTTAACTTGCTAAAGTCGGTAAAAGAGACTATTAAAGTACGCTTACTTTACTAATATAATATTGATAATCAAATCTTTAAGTAAAAGAGAGAAATAAATTTATACAATTTTCAGTAATTATTGAAAATTGTATAAATTTGTGGTGTAATAATTTACTATGAAGATTGTAATAGCGGGTGCCGGGTTTGCAGGATTGCGATTGGCCCGCCGACTTAATAATCGTTCCGGTGTAGAAGTACTTCTGATAGATCGTTATAACTATCATCAATTTCAGCCCCTTTTTTATCAAGTAGCTACAGCAGGCTTAGATGCTAGCAATATTTCTTTCCCGCTTAGAAAGGTTTTTCATAACAGCAAAAATGTCCGAATTCGAATTGGAGAAATTCTAAGTGTGAATTTGGCTCAGAAAGAACTGGAGACAGAGTTTGGCAAAGTTTCCTATGACAAACTCATTATTGCCACAGGAGCGGATACGAACTTCTTCAATAATAGCAAAATCGAAAGCTTTGGCTTTGCCATGAAATCTACCGTAGAAGCTTTGCAGATTAGACATCGCTTGATCCAAAACTTCGAAGAAGCCGTGATGGCAAAAGACGAAACTCAATTAACAGAGCTTTTGAATATTGTTGTTGTAGGGGGTGGCGCAACCGGCGTTGAATTGAGTGGAGCCATTTCGGAAATGAAGACTTATGTGCTTCCTAAGGACTATCCTGAAATTGATTTTTCGAAGATGAATATCTACTTACTGGAAGGCTCAGACAAAACATTGTCTTCAATGAGTGCAAAATCATCTAAACACAGTCAGGAATACCTAGCGGAACTGGGCGTTAAAGTTCTGACGAATACCTTGGTTACTGATTACGATGGGCATACAGTTGAGTTAAAAGACGGCCGACAAATACCCTCTAGACTGGTTATCTGGGCAGCAGGCATCAAGGGAAACGTTCCTGAAGGCATTGAACCCGGTTTAATAGGAAGGGGGAACAGAATTAAAGTTGATGCTTACAATAGGGTGCTGAATCAAAAAGATGTCTACGCCATTGGTGATATCGCTTACATGGAAACGACTGAATATCCTTCCGGTCACCCACAAGTGGCACCGGTTGCCATACAACAAGCGGATGCCATTTTTAAGGCCATTGTAAAAGGAGAGGAGCAGCCCTTTCGGTACAAAAATAAGGGAGCGATGGCTACAGTGGGGAGGAATTTAGCAGTGGTTGATTTCCCCGGCAACAAAGGACATATCAAAGGTTTTTTCGCATGGTTGATTTGGATGGGCTTGCATTTAATGCTCATTCTAGGCATCAAAAACCGCTTGTTTGTTTTCTTGAATTGGCTGTATAGCTACATTACCTATGATCAGTCTTTAAGACTGGTATTCAAGGAGTTCAACAAGTCTACTTCAACTAAAATAAAAGATGTTATGAGAGCTTAGCGCCTTGATTTTTGAAGAACTTTACGGGCTCGGCTTTGGTAAGCCGGGCCTTCGTACTGGAACTGGGTTTCTAAGGCCGTAACCAATTCTGAACGGATCTCCGGATAAATTTTACATAGATTATCAAGTATTGTAATGGCGCTCGCTTTCACTGCATCGGCGGCTTTTAAATCTAAAATTGACTTGAAGCAGTAATCCATCAATTCACCCTGATATTTCTCAGGTATGGCTACGAATTGAAACAGACGAGTAATGTTACGGGGAATGGCGGGATGCTGCGTTTCATCATGTAACAACTTCATTAGTTTTCCGATATACGGGCGAATTAATTGGGGGTTTTCTTCGGCAATTAAACTAAGTGGCCAAGCAGCACGCTGAACTATTTTGGGCTCTCCATTGAAAAACGCCCTCATAAAATCTTTCATTTGATCTGGGTGATCCAATACGGCTTGTTTTATTTTATTTGCCTGCAATTTTGAATGCTCTGCCAGAATCAACTGTTCAAAATCGATTTTCATAACAAGAAGGTTAGCAGTAAATTTAGCTCAATTAAGCGTTTATGAAACTTCAATACATTGTTTTTTTAGTGAGTATTTGGGCAACCACAGCTTGCAATCAAGGTAAAAACGCGGTGGTTTTTCAAACCGACTTTGGATTAAAAGACGGCGCTGTAAGCGCTATGAAAGGCGTAGCAACCAGTGTTGATCCGGATCTAAGTTTATATGATAACACCCATGAAATACCTGCTTACAACATTTGGGAAGCGGCCTATCGATTAGATCAATCCATACAGTATTGGCCAAAAGGAACTGTGTTTGTATCTGTTGTTGACCCGGGTGTAGGAACCGATCGTCGTAGTGTGGTCGTACTTACAAAATCCGGCCACTACATTGTTACGCCCGACAATGGAACGCTTACCCTCATCGAAAAGTCGTTGGGAATAGAGCGCATTCGTTTGATCGATGAAGTCAGAAACCGCAGGCAAAACAGCGGAGCTTCTTACACTTTTCATGGTCGAGACGTGTATGCCTATACAGCAGCACGTTTAGCATCTCATACCATTACATTTGAAGAAGTTGGCCCTGAATATACAGGTGGCATTGTTCGGTTGGCCTATAAGCAAGCTCACATAAACAATGGAGTTATTGAAGGAACGATTCCTGTTTTGGACGTTCAATATGGAAATATTTGGACGAATATTCCTTCTAAAATGATTTTGGATGCCGGTGTTAAATACGGCGACTCAATTGCTTATCAGATTTATTTGAAGGACAGTTTGGTGCATCAAAATACGGCTAAATTGGTGCATACTTTTGGAGAAGTGCCTGATCAAATGCCACTGGTTTATTTCAACAGTTTAATGGAACTTTCGATTGCATTGAATATGGGTGATTATTCAAAAGCTTTTGGAATTCGCTCCGGGAATGATTGGCATATTCAATTGAAAGTCAAATAATTCCCAAAAATTATTCTTATAATTTATATTATGTTAAATAGAAAATTACGAAAATACACAAAATAATAAAGGCATCCCCGTGGATGCCTTTATATGAAGAAGAAATCTCCTATTACGTTGATTAGTGCTTCTTATCTACCCCGTTGTATTTATCGGTGTATTCTTGAGCCTTCTCTTTTTTATCGAGTGTTTCGTAGATAATAATCATTGTATCAAAACATTCTTTGAGAATGGTTTTATCATCCATTTTCAACTTCGCTTGTGAATCCAATGCTTTTTCTACTTTTTCAAAATAAGGCAACGCCTCTTCAAATTTCTTAGCCGTTTCTTTTCTCAATTCATCTTTTTTCTTCAATTCCTCAGGCTTCAACTTTTGACCGTTTTGAGGACGGATGGTTTTATTTACGTTGTTGATATCTACACCTTCATTGTAAATCAACTGACCAATTACCATGTTTGCGTTTGCAAAATCAGGCTTCAATTCAACCGCTTTCTTAAAATAAACCAATGCTTTGGCAATGAGTTCTTTTGAATTACCTGGTCTTTTTGAAACTTCAGGATCATACCCTGCTTGGTACAAATCCACTCCATAGTTGAACACGAAGTTTACATTGTCTGGATTTCTGGCAATGATTTCCTCATATTTTTTGTACAAGTCTTCTTTGCTGCCTTTTTCACGAACATTTTCTAAGTCAAATGCATCCCAGAAAGAGTCTGTTGGATATACAGAACGACCTAAATTCAAGTACTTTTCAGTATTTGCTTTATCATCCTTGCGGCTATAGAAATCGGTCAACCACTTGTAGATATCGAGAAATCCTTCGCTTTTGATTTTCTTTTCAGCGATCATTCCATAATATTTGGCAGCAACATCCGGCTTTTGTGCTTTTTCTGCACAAATTCCTGTGTACAATACTGTAGTTGTATCAAACATAGCAGGAATCAACTTCGAATCGAGCAAATATGTAAATACATCAACGCACTTTCCGAAATTGGTCAAAGCATCGTTGAAATTATTAGCATTGTAAAAAGTAGCTCCATCTGCACTGTAATCTTTGTAGAGATCAAATAACGGATAGTTGTTATCTAACATCATCGACATATAGCGCTTGGTGGTATCTTTTACATTTTGAGCCTCAAGGCTTCTGTATTGCTTAACTGCTTCAAACGCGATGTCTTTAGCATCAGGTTGTGAACCTTTTAAAGCTGCATCTTTAGAAATCGCTAAATAGATTTTTCCTTTAACGTAAATGGCTTCTGCGTTGAGTTTGTTTTTATCAATAGCCAGGAAATTCTCGATTTCCGTTTTTGCCTCAGCCAGCTTCTTGTCCTCTAGGTATTTCTTAGCCTTGTCCAATTTTTGTGCTTGCAATCCAATAGTTACCAGTAACATGGAAGCAATGAAGAGTGATTTTTTCATGTGTTACTTTTTATATAAAAAAACATTATGACGGATTTGATTCATCAGACGGTGAAGGATCAGGATTCGTTGCATTGTTCTCGCTAGCGTCAGCGGTCGGCTCTTCCGG
>DGDD01000303.1 GCA_002385265.1 Chitinophagaceae bacterium UBA3961 | reverse complement strand
CGCTCTTCCGATCTTAAGTATCATGAGAGGTTGCAATAATATGTGTGCCTTTTGTGTAGTTCCTTTTACCAGAGGAAGGGAAAGGAGCAGAGACGCAGTATCAATTATTGCCGAATGTCAGAATCTATTTGAAAGAGGTTTTAAAGAAGTGACTCTTTTAGGGCAGAATGTGGATAGCTATTATTATGTGAGCGACTCTAATGAAGCAGTGACTTTTGCTCAATTATTGGAGCGAGTGGCGTTGATATCCCCGGAATTGCGTATCCGCTTTTCAACATCACATCCTAAAGATATCACAGATGATGTGTTGCATACAATGGCCAAATATGAAAACATTTGCAAGTACATTCACTTGCCTGTTCAAAGTGGTTCAACCCGTATACTTCAATTGATGAACAGAACGTATACAAGGGAATGGTACATGGCCAAAGTAGATCGCATAAAGGAAATAATGCCCGATTGTGGCATCAGTTCAGACATAATAGCCGGGTTTTGTACAGAAACAGAGGAAGATCATCAAGATACCTTGAGTATCATGGATCATAGCAAATACGATATGAGCTATATGTTCTTTTACAGCGAACGCCCAGGCACACTTGCTCAAAGAAGATATAAAGACGATATTCCTGATGAAGTGAAAAAGCGCAGGTTGCAGGAAATCGTTGACAAGCAAGGAAAATTGAGCTTCGCTAGCAATAAACAAGATCTTGGAAAAACATTCAAAGTGTTGATAGAAGGAAACAGTAAGAAAAGTGACAAAGATTGGATGGGACGAAACTCTCAAAACAAAGTGATTGTTTTCTCAAAAGATGAAACAAACTTGAAAAAAGGCGATTACGCTTTTGTAACAGTTACCGATTGCACTCAAGCAACTCTTATTGGAAAACTTGTTTCGCAATAGTAGCACCATTAGCATTTTTTCTATGGAAATTCAAAGTATCAAGAATCGATTTGGAATTATAGGAAATTCACCTGCACTGAATTATGCTTTGCAGGTGGCTCACCAGGTTTCCGGAACCGATTTAACGGTTTTAATTAACGGAGAAAGTGGTGTTGGTAAAGAAGTATTCTCACAAATCATTCATGCATTATCGGCCAGAAAGCACAACTCTTTTATTGCAGTGAACTGCGGCGCGATTCCGGAAGGAACCATCGACTCAGAACTGTTCGGGCATGAAAAAGGATCCTTTACCGGTGCAGTTGACTCGAGAAAAGGATACTTCGAAACAGTAAACGGAGGTACCATATTCTTAGACGAGATTGGAGAATTGCCTTTAGGAACTCAAGCTCGATTGTTAAGAGTATTAGAAACAGGAGAATTCATTCGAGTAGGTTCTTCAAAAGTGCAAAAAACCGACGTTCGCGTTATTGCCGCCACCAATAGGGATTTGTTAGAAAGAACTCAACAAGGGAAGTTTCGAGAAGACCTCTATTATCGTTTGAGTACGGTTCCAATTCGGGTTCCATCATTACGAGATCGAAAAGAAGACATTCCCCTTTTGTTTAGAAGATTTGCAGTAGACTTTGCTGAAAAATATAAAACGGCTCCAATTCAACTGGATGAAGAGGCGAAAAATCTGTTAATTAACTATCCTTGGCCCGGTAATGTTCGTGAATTGAAGAATATTGCAGAGCAAATTTCCGTTTTGGCGCAAGATAAACTGGTTACGCTTCGCGAACTTCAAAAATTCTTACCCGATAAACAAGGAAATAGATTACCGGTTTTGTCGGGAATGAACATGGGTAGCGGCGGTGAATTTAATAATGAGAGGGAGATTCTTTACAAGCTTTTTTTCGACATGAAAAAAGATGTAACAGAGTTGAAAAAAATGTTCTTCGAACTGATGCAGAACCCTTCCATTGCATCCCAGCATCCGCAGTTTTTTAATGAATTGAAGGAGTTCAAAAGCCAAGAGGTTTTGCAACCTTCCATCATGCAACCCATTTCTCCGAATACGGCTCAAGTGGTGATTCCTCATCACGACGATATCATCGATCATCATGAAGAAGTAGAGGAATCGTTAAACATTATGGATGTAGAGAAAGATCTGATTCTAAAAGCCTTGAAAAAGCATAAGGGTAAACGCAAGGATGCAGCTACTGATCTAGGTATAAGCGAGAGAACACTTTATAGAAAGTTAAAAGAATACGACATCAAAGAGTAACGCATGAAAAGTATGCTTAAAAATAGGTGGAAGCTGATGATCATTGTTTTCGGAACAATGCTATTTAGTTCTTGTGGGATTTATAAATTCAAAGATGTAAGTATTGATCCCAAAATCAAAACTTGCTACATCCATTATATTGAAAACAAAGCTCGTTTTGTTAATCCTCAATTAAGCCCACAGTTAACGGATAAATTCCGTCAGAAAGTAAACAACCAAACCCGCCTTACTCAAATTCAAAGCGCTGATCAAGCCGATTATGATATCAAATGCGTAATTACCGGGTATGATGTTAGTACAGCGGGTGTTTCACAACAACAAGCCGCCACAAACCGATTGATTGTTACTGTAAATATTTCTTTCAAAAACAGGCAAGACGAAAAAATGAATTTTGAAGCGCCTGTTTCCCGTAACTTCGATTTCTCAGCGAGTTTGAGTTTAGACCAGGCCCAAGCCCAACTGAGTGCTACCATTGTTCAAAACTTGGTAGATGAAATGTTTAACCGTATTTTCTCATCTTGGTAGTTTGTTCCCATGGAGGCATCTATTAATACACTTGTACATCATTTATTCAAAAAGAGTTCAATTCAGGATTTAGAACTTTCCGATATTGAAGCCTTCGTGAATAAATACCCATATGCCAATGCCGGACGGGTAGTGCTTGCTGCTAAAAAATTCTACCTTCATCCCGAATTTCAAGATGAAGTTCATGCGGCCGCTTTGTACTTAAAGAACCCCTTGTGGTTAGAGCAACTGCTGAATGAAGCCGCAGAAAAAACATCCCCTCCTACTTTTATTGAAAACGGAGCAAATACAGCAACTCTTTTAGAAGAGGAACAAGCAGCTGTAAAAGAAAATGCAGAAGATAAATCGGAACAAGAACTGGTAGCGGCTATTGCTTCAGAACCGGAATCAGATCTTGTTATTTCGGGAACCATTGTTGTTGAAGAGTCGGTTGACCAAGACATCGTTGTCGAAAGCACGGTTGTGACTGAAAATGAGCCGGATGCCTCAGTTGAAATCAGCCAAATCGCTCCTCAAGAACCACAAAATGAGGAGCCCCCTGTGGTTAATATCCATAAATTACCTACTATTTCCCCGGTTCTACCCGAAAATACCGTTAGTTTAATAGAACCCTATCATACTATTGATTATTTCGCTTCGCAAGGGATCAAAGTAAAGCTAGAAGACTTAGACAAGGATAAATTCGGGCGTCAGTTAAAAAGTTTTACCGAGTGGCTTCGAACAATGAAGAAGATTCCCAAAGTGCCTGAAAACGTTACTGATGAAGCAGTAGTAGTTAAACAAGCGGAAGAGTCGATCGAAAACACGGAAGTAGAAACAGAAGCCATGGCTGAGGTTTGGCTGAAACAGGGTAAAACCACCCGAGCGAAAGCTATTTACCGCAAATTAAGTTTGCTTAATCCCGATAAATCTGCTTACTTTGCATCCAAAATTGACCAAATTAAAGATTAGTATATGTTGACTTTGTTCTTGATTCTAGTGATTGTAGCCTGCGTAGCTTTAGGTTTTATCATTTTGATCCAAAACCCTAAAGGCGGCGGATTGGCAGGTAATATAGCCGGTTTTAACAACCAGTTTATGGGTGTGAAACAAACAACAGACACATTGGTAAAGGGTACATGGGTTGTTTCAACAATCATTGCAGTTCTTTGTGTGGTTTCTTTGGCATTTATGAGCGGTTCCAAAACAGTAGATGTGAAAGGTGAAAACATTCGCCCTAACACCTCAAACACGGCACCTGCAACTACACCTGCACCAGCACCTCAGAAATAAGCATTTTTCCAGAATATATTTTGTTACCCTGCTGGATTCGGCAGGGTTTTTTCTTTATTTTAAGTCTATGAAATTTAGAAAACTGCGGCTAATCTTGGTAGTGCTGGTTGCCTTTGTCGGTATTTCGGCTTGGTTTGTTTTTGGAAGCGCTACCAACTTTTCTGAAAAAAACAGGTTTTTATACCTATCATCAAAAAATAGCACTTATCAAGCTTTGATTCAACAACTAGAAGACAGCGATCTTGTGAAGAGTGTGAGTACATTTGAATTTGTTGCAAAACGCTTCGATTTACCCAATCATCT
>DGDD01000135.1:9548-9716 GCA_002385265.1 Chitinophagaceae bacterium UBA3961 | reverse complement strand
ACTGGTCGTGGTACTGTTGCTACCGGTCGTATCGAGAGAGGTCGTATCAAAGTGGGTGAAGGTGTTGAAATCGTAGGTTTGATTCCTGATCCTTTGACTTCTACTGTAACAGGTGTGGAAATGTTCCGCAAGTTGTTGGATGAAGGTG
Source organism: Chitinophagaceae bacterium UBA3961 (assembly GCA_002385265.1). GTDB lineage: Bacteria > Bacteroidota > Bacteroidia > Chitinophagales > Chitinophagaceae > Endoryza > Endoryza foliicola. The sequence continues at coordinate 9,568 of DGDD01000135.1, read as the reverse complement.
AAGCTGGTGATAACGCAGGT
>DGDD01000135.1:9109-9245 GCA_002385265.1 Chitinophagaceae bacterium UBA3961 | reverse complement strand
GTGAAGCTGGTGATAACGCAGGTTTGTTGTTGCGTGGTATTGAGAAAACTCAAATCCGTCGCGGTATGGTAATCTGTAAGCCAGGTTCTATCACTCCACACACTGAATTCAAAGGTGAAGTTTACGTGTTGAGCAA
>DGDD01000135.1:0-8769 GCA_002385265.1 Chitinophagaceae bacterium UBA3961 | reverse complement strand
GGTGGACGTCACACTCCATTCTTTAACAAATACCGTCCTCAGTTCTACTTCCGTACTACCGACGTAACTGGTGAAGTTGAACTCGCTGCAGGTACTGAAATGGTTATGCCTGGTGATAACACTAGCATCACTGTTAAATTGATCCAACCAATCGCGATGGAAAAAGGTTTGAAATTCGCGATCCGTGAAGGTGGACGTACCGTAGGTGCCGGTCAGGTATCTGAAATCATCAAATAAGCTTAGAGCCACAAGCTTTTAGCTTTTTGCCGAAAGGCCGTGTAAATAGCTTATATTTACACCGATAAAAATTCTAAAAGCTGTCTCGTTTTAACCACGGGATAGCTTTTAGCTTTCTACGGGCATAGTTCAATGGTAGAATAGAGGTCTCCAAAACCTTCGATCTGGGTTCGAATCCTAGTGCCCGTGCCAGTTAACTGAAAAAACGAAACATGAATAAAGTAACCACCTACTTCAAAGAGAGCTACTCAGAGTTGCTTTCGAAAGTGAGCTGGCCTACCTGGAGCGAATTGCAACAATCAACTGTAATTGTTCTGGTAGCTACCCTGTTGATTACTGCTATGGTTTGGGTGATGGATCTTCTAGCACAAACCGGTCTTAAATTCATTTACTCATTATTAGCATAATGGAACAAGCTACCCAACAAGAATCAAAATGGTACGTGCTGCGCGTGGTGAGCGGTAAAGAGCGTAAAGTAAAAGAATACCTCGATAAAGAGATTTCTCGCGGCGGCTGGGCTGAAGTTGTAAAGCAAATTTTCTTACCTGTTGAAAAAGTATACAAAGTTCAAAACGGTAAGAAAGTAATGCGCGAACGCAACTACTATCCGGGTTATGTAATGATCGAAGTTGTAGACGGGAAATTATCAGACGATCTTCGCGACGTTATCAAGAATACTACCAACGTGATCCATTTCTTGGGCAAGGACAATCCTACCGCCCTCAGAAAAGCGGAAGTAAACAAAATGTTGGGTAAAATGGATGAAATGGCAGATGCCGGCGGCGTAAGCATGAGCGAGCCTTTCATTGTTGGTGAAACCATCAAGATCATCGAAGGTCCTTTCAACGATTTCAACGGTATCATCGAAGAAGTAAACGACGAGAAGAAGAAATTGAAAGTTACAGTAAAGATCTTCGGACGCTCTACACCGGTAGAACTCAACTACATGCAAGTAGAGAAATTAGCTTAAGATTTTTTTAGAATAGAATTGAAAAGGGTTTGCAGCAATGCGGACCCTTTTTTTTAGGCCTTAGGTTGTTAGGCCTTAGGCTTTAGGCTTTTTTGACAACAGATACACAGATTAGCCTCCGCTTTTCAATCAACCTACCAGCGATCAGGATTTACAAGATTAAAGGATTTGCAGGATGGATAGTCTTCTGCCTCCTCCATCTTCCTCCCTTGTATTTCCTCGTTTCTCGTTTCTCGTTCCTCGCTCCTCGATCCTCGTTCCTCGCTCCTCACTCCTGTTTTCCGGCTGTTTCATTATTAATTATTACTTATTAATTATTAATTAGTTCGGCTGTTCCATTATTAATTATTAATTCTTAATTATTAATTAAAAAAAAGGTTGCCCCAACCGGAACAACCTTTCAAAAATTTATAGACTACTAATTAGCTAGCGCTTTCAGTTGAAGCAGGAGCTTCAGCAACTACTACAGGAGCTTCTACTACGGGAGCAGGAGCGGGAGCTGCTTTTTTAGCGGGCTTTTTAGCTGCTTTCTTTTTAGGAGCTGCTTTTTTGGGAGCGGCTTTCTTGGCTGCTTTTTTAGGAGCGGCTTTCTTAGCGGCCTTTTTTACTGCTTTTTTAGCTGCTTTCTTTGGAGCGGCTTTTTTTACGGCTTTCTTAGCGGCTTTTTTAGGAGCTTTTTTGGCAGCTTTTTTCGCAGCCTTCTTAGGAGCTTTTTTAGCTACTTTCTTAGGAGCGGCTTTTTTGGCAGCTTTTTTCTTTGCTTTTGCCATAACTTGCTTTGTTTTTAGTTGTGGAATGAGTTAGTTAAATAGATATATAAATTTAGAGAGAGTATTTAATACTAAAAAATTTTATACACCCTCATTTTCAAAAAATTACGCAGGTGTACATAGTGTGTGAATAACCTATCCTTCAAGAACACACTAGCAAATACACAAAGATGCCACAAGAAAAAATCTTTGCGAACTCAACGAATTTTCCTAATTTTGCCCTCCCAATTACAAGTTCTTTCAATGAATGGTTTGTTTCGTTCTGAAAATGAACGATTTAGATCAGAATCAGCAAATGCTGATTGAGGAATTTGGGAGACGGAGTAGCGAAAAGTGAAACGTCGTTTGAACCAATAAATCAATAACAATGGCAAAAGAAATTACCGGTTACGTAAAGCTACAGGTAAAAGGTGGTCAGGCCAATCCCGCACCTCCCGTAGGTCCTGCATTAGGTTCCAAAGGTGTTAACATCATGGAATTCTGTAAGCAGTTCAATGCTCGCACACAGGAAAAAATTGGAAAAGTTCTCCCTGTATTAATTACTGTTTACTCAGACAAGTCTTTCGAGTTCGTTATCAAAACGCCTCCTGCAGCTGTACAGTTGTTGGAAGCCGCTAAACTCCAAAGCGGATCTAAAGAACCCAACCGTACAAAAGTTGGTAAAGTTACCTGGCCTCAAATTGAAGCAATTGCGAAGGACAAAATGCCTGACTTAAACTGCTTCACTTTGGAAAGCGCTATGAGCATGGTAGCTGGTACCGCTCGTAGTATGGGATTAACCGTTGACGGTAAAGCTCCCTGGGAAAATTAATTCTTTAAAGATGCTGCCCCAGTGGCGGACAAACTAAAAACGAAAGACAATGGGAATCTCCAAAAAAAGAAAAATCGCCGATACAAAGGTTGATAAAAATAAAGCCTATTCACTCAAAGAAGCTTCTGCTTTGGTGAAGGACGTTAACACAACAAAATTTGACGCTTCTGTAGATTTACACATCCGTTTGGGTGTAGATCCTAAGAAAGCCGACCAAGCCATCCGTGGTACAGTTACCTTACCTCACGGTACCGGTAAAACGAAACGCGTATTGGTACTTTGTACTCCAGACAAAGAAGAAGCAGCAAAGGCAGCCGGTGCTGACTATGTTGGATTAGATGAATTCGTTCAAAAAATCGAAGGCGGTTGGGTAGATGTAGACGTTATCGTTGCAACTCCTGCTGTAATGCCTAAGATCGGTAAATTAGGTAAAGTATTAGGTCCTCGTAACTTGATGCCAAACCCTAAAACAGGTACAGTTACCAATGATGTAGCTGCAGCTGTAAACGAAGTGAAAGGTGGTAAAATCGCATTTAAAGTTGACAAAGCTGGTATCATCCACGCTTCTGTAGGTCGCGTAAGCTTCAGCCCCGAGAAATTGGTGGAGAACAGCACCGAGTTCATCAATGCAATTATCAAGGCAAAACCTGCTACTGCAAAAGGAACCTACGTGAAAAGCGTGTTCTTGGCAAGCAGCATGAGCCCAAGTATCCCAGTTGATACCAAATCCTTTATTCACTAATCAACGGTTCTTTCTTTAAATCAAAGAATCGAAACAACATCTTTTACAAACCGATTGCTTCGGTAAGCGGTTCTAAAAACAGATAAAATGACAAAAGATCAAAAAAATGAAGTGATTGAAATGCTGAAGGGTAAATTCTCTCAGTATTCTAACTTCTATATCGCAGATACAGAATCTTTGACTGTTGAGCAAGTGAGCACTTTGCGTCGCGCTTGTTTCAATAAGCAAGTTGAAATGAAAGTGGCTAAAAACACTTTGATTAAAAAAGCATTGGAATCATTGGATGCTGAACGTTTTGCCGGTGTTTATGACGCTTTACACAACGTAACTGCATTGATGTTCTCTGATAACCCTAAAGAACCCGCTTTAATCATCAGCGATTTCCGCAAAGGTGGTAAAGTTGAAAAGCCTGTATTGAAAGCTGCTTTCATCAACGGCGATGTTTACATGGGCGATAAGAACTTGGTGGCGCTTACAAAAATCAAAACCAAGAACGAACTTATCGGCGAGGTTATTGGCTTGCTCCAATCTCCTGCAAAACGTGTATTGGCTGCTTTGTTGCACCATCACGAAAAGCAAGCTAACGGCGGTGCCGAAGCTGCTTCAGCATAAGAATCATGAAAGGGTAGGAGCAATCTTACCTTCTTATAGAATAGCCCTAGCCTGCGGGATATAAACGGCAAATTTTTTTAAAACAGCCGTCGGATCTCTAAACGAGAAAAGAAGACGGTAAAAATTAAACAAAATGGCAGACGTTAAACAATTAGCGGAACAACTAGTAGCCTTAACTGTAAAAGAAGTACAGGAATTGGCTGATTTCATGAAATCTGAATACGGTATCGAACCAGCTGCTGCTGCGGTAGTAGTTGCTGAAGGTGCTGGCGGTGGCGCAGCTGCTGCAGAAGAAAAAACTGCTTTCGATGTAGTATTGAAGAGCGGTGGTGCTTCTAAATTGAACGTAGTTAAAGTTGTAAAAGACTTAACTGGTTTAGGTCTGAAAGAAGCGAAAGACCTCGTTGACGGTGCTCCTAAAACCGTTAAAGAAGGTTTAAGCAAAGCTGATGCTGAAGCTTTAGCTGCTAAGTTGAAAGAAGCAGGTGCTGAAGTTGAAATTCAGTAATCTGTACAGATACTTAAAACGGAAGGGTTTGCGAAAGCAAACCCTTTGTTTTTTAGGCAATTAGGAACATTTCTGCCCTAAATTCAATTGTCTGAGCCCTCAATTCCGGGGAATATAAGCCAAAAAAGGCCTAAAACCACCCGGTTTTCCACAAAGTGAGCAAAAAACCGGCCAATTTTTGTTGTTGGTTGGAATCAATTCATTACTTTTGCCCTCCGTTTTGCAAAACATACTGATTCAGCAGTTACAATTCTAATGGCCAATTTACAATAGCTGTATTGATATTAGTTAAATGAAAATCTTGGTCGATTTTCATAACGGAATTTCTGTCTATAGACGTTTTTTGTAGTTCGAACAATTAAAAAACCGGTTTTAATTAATATGTCTTCAACACAAACGAACCAGCGGGTGAATTTTGGTAAGATCAAAACCTTAGCCGAAGCCCCTGACCTGCTCGAAGTGCAGATTCAATCCTTCAAAGACTTCTTTCAATTAGAAACCACTCCAGACAAGCGTAACAACGAAGGTCTCTTTAAAGTATTTAAAGAAAACTTCCCCATTACCGATACACGAAACATCTTCGTGTTGGAGTTTCTAGATTACTTCATCGACCCGCCCCGCTACACCATCGAAGAGTGTATGGAGCGGGGACTTACGTATGCAGTTCCCCTGAAAGCAAAACTCAGATTGAGCTGTAACGATGAAGAGCACGTAGATTTCCAAACAATTGTTCAGGACGTGTTCCTGGGTAATATCCCGTATATGACCCCTCGCGGTACCTTCGTGATCAACGGAGCAGAACGCGTTGTGGTGTCTCAATTGCACCGTTCTCCTGGGGTATTCTTCGGACAATCCGTTCACCCCAACGGTACAAAAATCTACTCTGCCCGTGTAATTCCTTTCAAAGGAGCATGGATGGAGTTCGCGACCGATATCAACAACGTAATGTATGCGTATATCGATCGTAAGAAAAAATTCCCTGTAACTACCTTGTTACGTTCTATCGGTTACGAAACAGATAAGGACATCCTTGAACTGTTCGGTATGGCCGAAGAAGTAGCCGGAGATAAAAAAGCCCTCGCGAAATACGAAGGTCGCCGCTTGGCTGCCCGCGTATTGAGAAGTTGGGTGGAAGACTTCGTTGATGAAGACACCGGTGAGGTGGTAAGCATCGAACGTAACGAAGTTATCTTAGAACGCGATTCTATCCTCGATGAAGAAGCCATTGAAATGGTGGTAGACATGGGCGTAGAAAGCGTGTTCATCCAAAGAGAAGATGTAGGTGGCGATTTCGCAATCATCTACAACACCTTGAACAAAGATACCTCTAACAGTGAGTTGGAAGCCGTTCAGCACATCTACCGCCAATTGCGTGGTGCCGATGCGCCTGATAACGAAACCGCTCGCGGTATCATCGACAAGTTGTTCTTCTCCGACAAACGTTATGACTTAGGTGAAGTAGGTCGCTACAAAATCAACCGCAAGTTGAATTTGGAAGCTCCTTTGGATCAAAAGACATTGACGAAAGAAGACATCATCGAAATCATTAAATACCTCGTACGCCTTACCAACGGTAAAGCTGAGATCGACGATATCGATCACTTGAGCAACCGTCGTGTAAGAACAGTAGGAGAGCAGTTGTATGCTCAGTTCGGAGTAGGTTTGGCTCGTATGGCTCGTACCATCCGTGAGCGTATGAACGTGCGCGACAATGAAGTATTTACTCCGGTTGATTTGATCAATGCAAGAACACTTTCTTCTGTGATCAACTCTTTCTTCGGTACTTCACAATTGTCTCAGTTCCTCGATCAAACCAACCCACTTTCTGAGATCACACACAAACGTCGTATCTCAGCACTCGGTCCCGGTGGTTTGAGCCGCGAAAGAGCAGGTTTCGAGGTACGTGACGTACACTACTCTCACTATGGTCGTCTTTGTACCATTGAAACTCCGGAAGGTCCAAACATCGGTTTGATCTCAACTCTTTGCGTACACGCAAAGATCAATGAGATGGGCTTTATCGAAACTCCTTACCACAAGGCTGTTGAAGGTAAAGTGGATTTAACCCAGTTGACTTTCTTGAGCGCTGAAGAAGAAGATACTGCTAAAATTGCCCAGGCAAGTGCTCCGTTAACACCTAATGGAGAATTTGTAGAAGATAAAATTGAAAGCCGTCAAACCGGTGACTTCCCCATCCTCGAAAAGAGCGAAGTAGAATACATGGACGTAGCTCCGAACCAAATTGTTGGTTTGAGTGCATCTTTGATTCCGTTCTTAGAGCATGATGACGCCAACCGTGCCTTGATGGGATCGAACATGCAACGTCAGGCCGTTCCATTGATCCGTCCGGAAGTTCCGATCGTAGGTACCGGTTTGGAAGGAAAAGCAGCCCGCGATGCACGTGTTCAAATTCTTTCTGAAGGCGAAGGTGTGGTTGAATATGTAGACGGTTCAGAAATTCATGTACGTTACGATCGTTCTGAAGGCGACCGCTTGGTAAGCTTTGAAGAAGATCTTCGCATCTATAAACTCACGAAGTTTATCAAAACCAACCAAGAAACTTCAATCAACCAAAAGCCTGCCGTTAAAAAAGGTCAGCGCGTGGTGAAAGGCGACTTCTTAACAGAAGGATACGCTGTACAAAGAGGTGAATTGGCCTTGGGTAGAAACCTGAAAGTGGCCTTCATGCCATGGAAAGGTTACAACTTCGAGGATGCGATCGTAATCAATGAAAAAGTAGTAAGAGAAGACTTGTTTACGTCTATTCATATCAGTGAGTACGAATTGGAAGTGCGCGATACTAAATTGGGTGAAGAAGAATTGACTCCTGATATTCCAAACGTAAGTGAGGAAGCTACAAAAGACCTCGATGAGAATGGTATTATTCGTTTAGGTGCTGCCATCAAAGAAGGCGATATCCTGATCGGTAAAATCACTCCTAAAGGGGAAAGCGATCCTACTCCGGAAGAGAAGTTGTTGAGAGCGATCTTCGGTGACAAAGCCGGTGACGCAAAAGACGCTTCTTTGAAAGCTCCAAACGGAGTTGAAGGGGTAGTAATCGGTAAGAAATTATTCCAACGTGCGAAGAAAGATAAGAACGCTAAGATCCGTGAGAAAGCATCTCTAGAGAAATTAGAAAAAGTTCACGAGAAGAATGAAGAAGATCTGAAAGAACTGTTGTTGAACAAATTGCAAGTGTTGTTGAGAGACAAAACTTCTGCAGGTGTAAACAATAACTTCGGTGAAGTTCAAATCGGTAAAGGTGCGAAGTTCAATCCTAAGAACTTGGCGGGTATCGATTACTTGAATGTGAATCCTTTGGGATGGACCGGAGATGCAGTGATCGATGATCAAATCAACATCTTGTTGCACAACTACAGCATCAAATACAACGAGGAATTAGGTCGCTATAAGAGAGAGAAATTCAACATCTCTATCGGTGACGAATTGCCTGCAGGTGTATTGAAGTTGGCGAAAGTGTACCTCGCTGTAAAACGTAAGTTGAAAGTGGGAGATAAGATGGCGGGTCGTCACGGTAACAAAGGTATCGTTGCGAAGATCGTTCGTGCTGAAGACATGCCGTTCTTGGAAGATGGTACACCGGTTGATATCGTGTTGAACCCACTAGGGGTACCTTCACGTATGAACTTGGGTCAGATTTACGAAACCGTTCTTGGTTGGGCCGGTTTGAAATTGGGTGTTAAGTTCGCTACTCCAATCTTCGACGGTGCTACAGTAGAAGAAATTGCTGAACATATTGATAGAGCAGGATTGCCTAGCTTCGGTCACTCATACCTGTATGATGGTGAAACCGGTGAGCGCTTCCACCAGAAGGCTACCGTGGGTGTGATCTACATGATCAAACTCCACCACATGGTTGATGATAAGATGCACGCACGTTCTATCGGACCATACAGCTTGATTACGCAACAACCTTTGGGTGGTAAAGCTCAGTTCGGTGGTCAGCGTTTCGGTGAGATGGAGGTTTGGGCACTCGAAGCATACGGTGCATCAAACATTCTACAAGAGTTACTGACCTTGAAGTCGGATGATATCATCGGTCGTGCGAAAACGTACGAAGCAATTGTAAAAGGTGATAATATTCCAAGAGCCGGTATC
>DGDD01000044.1 GCA_002385265.1 Chitinophagaceae bacterium UBA3961 | reverse complement strand
GTGAATGGAACGGTCCTTTGTTCGAGTGGTTAGGTATTACCGTAGACTGTATCGACAAGCACCAACCCAACAGCGCTGAAAGAAGAAAGGCCTACCAATCGGATATCACTTATGGTACCAACAATGAATTTGGTTTCGACTACTTAAGAGATAACATGGTTCACAATCCGGAAGAAATGGTACAACGCAAGCACCATTTCGCTATGGTGGATGAGGTGGACAGCGTATTGATCGATGATGCGCGTACTCCTTTGATCATCTCAGGTCCGGTTCCCAAAGGCGACGATCAACAATACCATATTTTAAAAGATCGTGTTGCTCGTTTGGTGGAAATGCAAAAGCAAGTCACCAACAAATACCTGATCGACGCTAAAAAGAAATTTGCTGAAGGTGACGACGATCCGAAGAGCGGTGGTTTGAGCTTGATGCGTGCCTACAGAGGTTTACCAAAGAACAGTGCATTGATCAAGTTCTTAAGTGAATCGGGCGTGCGTGTGAAATTGCAAAAGGCTGAGAACTATTACCTCGCCGATCAACAACGCGAAATGCCAAAAGTGGACGAAGAATTATTCTTCCACATCGATGAAAAAAACAATCAGGTTGAATTGACCGATAAAGGTATCCAAAGCATCACACGTGCGGGCGAAGATCCAGAATTCTTCGTGTTGCCAGATATCGGTATCCACTTAAATGAAATTGAAAAGAACGAAAGCTTGAGTGCTGATGAAAAACTCGCACAAAAAGAAGCGGTTCTTGCAGAATATTCAATCAAAGCTGATCGCATCCACACCGTTCAACAATTATTGAAAGCCTATACGCTTTTCGATAAAGATGTTGAGTACGTGGTTATGGATGGTCAGGTTAAAATTGTAGACGAGCAAACCGGTCGTATTCTTGATGGTCGTCGTTACAGCGATGGTTTACACCAAGCAATTGAAGCGAAAGAAAACGTGAAGATCGAGGCTGCCACTCAAACCTATGCTACCATTACATTGCAGAACTATTTCCGTATGTATCACAAATTGGGTGGTATGACGGGTACTGCGGTTACGGAAGCAGGTGAGTTTTGGGATATCTACAAATTGGATGTAGTTACCATTCCTACCAACGTTACGGTGATTCGTAAAGACCAAGAGGATTTGGTGTACAAAACCAAGCGTGAGAAATTCAAAGCAGTTATTGAAGAAATCGAAAAATTACAGCAAGCAGGTCGTCCGGTGTTGGTGGGTACCACCAATGTGGAAGTGAGTGAATTGTTGAGTAAGATGTTATCGGGCAAGAAGATCGCGCACAATGTATTGAACGCAAAACAACACGCTCGTGAGGCAGCGATTGTAGCAGAAGCCGGTTTGCCCGGAGCTGTGACCATTGCCACCAACATGGCGGGTCGTGGTACGGATATTAAACTCGGACCCGGCGTGAAAGAAGCCGGTGGTTTGGCGATCATTGGTACTGAGCGTCACGAAAGCCGTCGTGTAGACCGTCAGTTGAGAGGTCGCGCCGGTCGTCAGGGTGACCCCGGTAGCACTCAGTTCTATGTGAGTTTGGAAGATGAATTGATGCGTTTATTTGGTAGTGAGCGTATTGCTAAGATCATGGACCGCTTTGGTTACAAAGAGGGAGAAGTGATCCAACACAGTATGGTTACCAAGAGCATTGAAAGAGCACAGAAGAAAGTAGAAGAAAACAACTTCGGTATCCGTAAGCGCTTGTTGGAATACGATGACGTAATGAACAAACAACGGAATGTGATCTACAAACGTAGAAACCACGCCTTGTTTGGAGAACGCCTTGCATTGGATTTGGACAATGCCTTCTATTCTATTGCAGAGGGATTGGCAACCAGCTTCCAAGAGCAGGACGATTACGAAGGTTTCAAACTAGCGGCCATCGTAAACTTTGCGATCGATTCAAACATTACTAAAGAACAATTCGCTAAAGGCAATACAGCTGAATTAGCGGAGGCTTTGTATAGTCAAGCCATCGGACGCTATCAAGCCAAATTGAGCGATTTACAAGCACAGATTTTACCTGTATTTGAGAATATTAAGAAGGAAGAATCTCGTCCAATTGAGAATGTTGCAGTACCATTTACTGATGGTCGCAAGTTCATTCAGGTATTGGCGAATTTAGAGAAGACCATCACTACCAAGGGACGTGAGTTGACTAGCTCTTTGGAGCGTCAAATCACCCTTGCATTGATCGACGATGCTTGGAAAGAGCATTTAAGAGCGATGGACGATTTAAAACAAAGTGTTCAAACGGCTTATTTGGAGCAAAAAGATCCATTGGTGATCTACAAAATCTCTGCCTTCGATTTGTTCAAGAACATGGACGACAATCTGAATAAAGAGATTGTAAGCTTCTTATGTCATGCCGGAGTTCACCAAGAGCAATCGGGTAGAAACGCCATTAAAGAAGGAAGAGAGCAGAAAACAGATATGAGCAAAATGGTTGCGAACAAAGACGAGATCGATGCGAGAGGTGATGACTATGCAGCCAATGAGAACGATTACTACGATCCATCAGGACCCGTAAAGCAAGAGCCCATTAAAGTAGGACCAAAGGTTGGTCGCAATGATGCTTGTCCTTGCGGAAGTGGTAAGAAGTTCAAGAACTGCCATGGAGCGGTTTAATTAAGAATTAAGAGTTAAGAATTAATAATTGAGGCCGCGCGTTGCGCGGCCTTTTTGTTTAGTTGTAGTTTGCAGTTTAGCTTCTGCCTTCAAGTTGGTTCTGATTGTTTATATGAGTTGACAATAATTAAACAGCAAATTCCTTATGATTGACCAGACAATGTAAACTCAAAATCTATAAAATAAAGAAGAGCCGCGCTAGCGCGGCTCTTCTCATTATTAATTATTAATTCTTAACTATTAATTCCCTCCAACGCGATAAATCGCGTTGCTACACACACTTCCACAAAAAAAGACCACCGCGATAAATCGACGGTGGTCCTCAGGTCTATCACCAAAATTGGTATGTAATGATTCTATAAATACCAGGAGCTGTTTCGGTTTTAATCCTCTTTGGCCACAGGCCAAAACTCCTACCACCACAGACTGCCCCAATTATTAATTGTTAATTATTAATTATTAATTAATCCCGTATTTATGCTCATAACGCGCCTTCAACTGCTTGTGCTTATCTGTTAAGTCTACAGCTCTTCCCTGAATGAAAGCGGCAGTAATTACACTCGATTTCATATCCAAGATATCGCCTACACTTATTACGATGTTCGCATCTTTGCCTACTTCAATAGAGCCGGTTTTGTCGGCAATACCGAGGATTTTAGCTGCATTCAACGTAATAGCAGTTAAAGCTTCTTCCTTCGTTAAACCATACGCAACAGCGGTTCCTGCGTTGAATGCCAAATTGCGACTACGAGTGTTTCCATCTTCGTCGCCAATAGCATACAATACTCCGGCTTTTTGAAGCAATGATGGTGTTTTGAAAGGTTGATCAATGTCATCGTCTACCATATTAGGTAAGTCATGCATTTGACCAAGAATCACCGAAATATTGTATTGCTTCAACACATCGGTTACCAACCAACTGTCGCTCCCGCCAACAATCACTACATCGAAACCAAACTCTTTTACAAAATCAACCGCTACTAAAATCTCCTTCACAATATTGCAGTGGATATAGAGCTTTTGCTTTTTTGTAAACAAGCCTTTTACAGCTTCGAATTTCAAGTTGGTTGCTGCATGTGTTGCTTCTGCGGCATAGGCTTTCGCTTCTCTGAAGAATACTTTCGACTCTTCAATATCATCCAATGCACGCTTGATAGGATCACCGGCCGGTTGTGCAGCGCCAAATCCGAATCCACGACCACCGCCTCTGCGCGTCAACAACGAAGGCATGTTGTAATGAATACCATTGTCCATAGCATAAGCAGCATCTTCCCAATTCCATGCATCCAATTGAACTACAGTAGATGAACCGGGAATGATACCACCATCAGGATATACATTCGCCAATAAAATACCATTGCTCTTTAATGTGTTGATCACTTTAGAGTCGGTATTATACGCTACAATAGAACGAATGCTAGGGTTGATATCACCCAATTCACGCGAATCTACGGTAGCACGTACCGGCGGAACTTCTACTAATCCCAATTGAGAAGAAGGAAGGATCAATCCGGGGTATACATGCTGACCTTTGGCATCCACTACTTTGCCATCAGAACCGGCATTGTTTCCGGCACCTACAGCGGCAATTTTGCCATTGGAAATTTTTACTGTTCCATTTTCAATAACCTGTCCATTGCCTACGTGAATGGTTGCATTCACAATGTAGACTGTCTCTTTTTGAGCGGGAGCAGGATAAACCGTTTCCTGTGCTTTTGCACTAACTACCAGGAAACCGATCATTACGAGTTGTAAGAATAATCTTTTCATAATTCAATGATTTTTCCGGTAATTAATATTGTGAGTTTTCAAGTACTTCCAAATTGTCTGAGTCAATCGTCAACAAACCATGCTTGTGATAGTGATCACCACAAACAAACATCACTTCGTAACGAGGACGTGGTCTTTGGAAATTACCACCGCCACCACCGTTGGCGCCTGCGCCACGTTTAGCAGCTTGTAACTTTTGAATCAAGCGAGCTTTTTCAGCAGCTACCGCTTTTCTCATTTCTGCATCTTTATCGCGATCAAAATAGATAATACCATCTACCATGGTCTTCAATGCTTTTGCATAAATGCTCAATGGGTTGTCGCTCCACAATACTAAATCCGCGTCTTTACCAACTTTCACACTTCCTACTTTATCATCGATGTGCAACATCTTCGCAGGATTCAACGTACACATCTTCAACGCATCTTCTTCGCTCATGCCTGCATACTTAATGCTCTTAGCAGATTCTTGGTTCAAGCGACGTGCCATTTCAGCATCGTCAGAATTGATGGCAACCACCAATCCAACTTTTTGCATGATTGTAGCATTTGCAGGAATCGCATCTTGTACTTCCATTTTGTAAGCCCACCAATCGCTGAAGGTTGAAGCAGCAACACCGTGCTCTTTCATTTTATCAGCAACTTTGTAACCTTCCAAAATATGCGTAAACGTATTTACACGGAAACCGAAGCGCTCGGCAACACGCATCATTGCTGTTATCTCGCTTTGAACATAGGAGTGACAAGTAATGAACCGCTTTTTGTTCATGATTTCTACCAATGCTTCCAATTCCAGATCTCTTCTTACTACACTATATGGACTTACTGCTGTTTGACCTTTCTTCACTTTTGAAGCTTCATCAGCCAATTTCTTCAACGCATTTTGATAGTCTGTTGCGCGTTGGAAAGCATCAGCCAATACTTCTTCTACACCCATACGCGTATCAGGGAAACGTGTATTTCCTTGAGTAGCAGATGAACGCTTTACGTTTTCACCTAAAGCAAACTTGATGAAAGGATCAGCTCCTTTAAACTTCAATTCTTCATCATTGGCGCCCCAACGCAATTTGATCAATTGCGTTTGACCTCCAATGGTATTAGCAGAACCGTGAAGAATATGTGATGTAGTAACACCACCACTCAACTGACGATAAATGTTGATATCATCGGGTGCAATATTATCACCAATGCGCACTTCAGAAGTTACACTCTGACCGCCTTCGTTGATAGAAGCAGCAGCAATATGTGAGTGCTCATCAATTACACCGGCTGTTAAATGCTTTCCGGTAGCGTCAATTACTTTAGCTGTTGGATCGCTGAGGTTTTTTCCGATTTGTACAATCTTACCATTCTTCACCAATACATCGGTTTCTTTCAAAACCCCTTCTTTTTCATTGGTCCAAACAGTAGCATTTTTAAACAATACTGTTTCTTGCTTAGGAAGTTCTTCATTTCCAAAAGCCAAAAACGGATAGGTTACTTTTCCAACTTGTACCGGTTGTTTCGGGCGAGCACTGTCAGCTTTTGCAACAAATGGCTTCTCCATAGAAGCAGTCCATGTAAAGTTTACACCTGAAGCATCTCTGCCGGTACCGTTCCATTCGTTACCATTCGAAACACCACTCAAGGTTGTTTCTTTGGCATTGGGGCCGCGACCTTCCGTAAAGCTGAGTTTCACTTGCTTTCCATCGAAACTGTATTTTCCATTCAATGTATCTTTCTCGATGAAACTGGCAGTGCCGCCATCTTTTAATTCCATTGAATAGCTTTTTGAAGCACCTGCTGCACGAGTGGTAAGTTTATAGGTGCCTTTTGCATCGTACCAAGCTTCTTCTTTCACGCCGTATTTTTCACCTTGAACCCAGTTTTGAAGAATTACTGTTTTTTCACTGAAAATTGAACCGGAAGTGATAATGAAGTTGGCCAATTTACCTGCATCCAAACTTCCCACTTTATCATAAACACCCAAGATGGTAGCAGGATTTTTGGTAAGTGCTTCCATTGCTTTTGTTTCGCTCAATCCATACTCGATGGCTTTGCGAAGATTGGCACCGAAGTCGCCCAAATTCGCTAAATCAGAAGTAGTTAAGCAGAAGTTCAGTCCTGCTTTTTCAAAAGCCGCAGGGTTGGTAGGAGCCAGTTCCCAATGTTTGAGATCGTCGAGTCCTACGAAACGAACTTCCTGAGGATCGTCTACATCCATTGGTGCAGGGAAATTCAACGGAAGGATGTAGGAGGCTTTGGTAGCTGCTACTTCGCTGATACGCTGATATTCATTGGTACCCGCTTTAATGATGTATTGAACACCAAATTCGTCGCCAATGCGATCGGCACGTAAATCGTTCCATTTATCATTGGCTTCAAAAATCTGAGGCAGATTTTGTTGCTCGTTCCAAGCCTTCATGGTGAGGTTTACCCCTTCTGAACTTGGATTGTTTTTATACCAAGCTGCATCAATATAAGATTGACGTAATAAAGAGATAGAACCCATCATACTGCTCGGATACGATTGCGATGAGCTTCCTTTATTTAGAGAATAATGAGAGGAGGCTTTATCTTTCACAATCACCATATTCTCCTTTTTATTCGCCAAAGTAGCCACTACACCGGTACCGCGGGCGATCCCGTCTTTTTGGTGCGACAATACAGTACCAAAGCCCAAGTCACGTAGTGATTTTGCTTTCGAATCGTCTACCACAAAAATTTTAGAGGCATCTACATCGGAACGAATGGCTTGGTTCCAGCCAAAAGCTCCTTTTTGATTGGAGTTGAGTTGGGTTGGACCGAAGAAATTAAATCCGGCTGCCCTTTGAATAGCAGGCATACCATAGTCGGTATAGATATCGATGAAGGAAGGATAAATGAACTTGTCCTTACAATCAACAATCACCGCATCTTTTGGAACAGCAACACCTGCTCCTACGGCTACAATTTTACCATCCTTGATCACCAAAGTGGCATTGGGAATAGTTGTTTGCGCATCTTTAACGACGGTAGCATTGATAAATGCATATACCCCGTCGCGTTGATCGGCCACTCCGTTCACTTGGAACGTTGTTTGAGCTCGACCAACCAGGGCCATCAGCATTGCTAAGGCCGCTGCAGAGAAGAATTTGATTTTTCTCATTTCAGTGTATTTGGTTGGAAAAATGGAACAGCGATTTTACTTAAAATTATGGCACCATCCCGAAAAATTGTATAAGTGGTTGAGCACCAAAAAAAGGGCGATAAATGGCGAAACCGTTACCTTTGAACTTTATAATTGCTTGATATGTCTGAACGATCTATTGTGCGCCCCGATTTCCGCCACAGTCCTTCCATTGATCAGGTTGGGGCGGAAGAAAGAGCTGCCCGCTTTACCAAGCGTTCCATAAAAAAAGAGTCGAAATTGCAAGGCCTTCATTTGGCCCTTAGCATGATCGATCTTACTACTCTTGAAGGAAAAGATACTCCCGGAAAAGTAAAACAACTTTGCTACAAGGCTATGCACCCGCACGATGCCTTGGAAGGTCTGCCCACCGTTGCAGCAGTTTGTGTGTTTCCAAGTATGGTTGGAATTGCCAAAAAAGCTTTGGAAGGTTCGAAAATAAAAGTGGCCTCCGTTGCCACTGCTTTCCCTAGTGGTCAAAGCACCCGCGATGTGAAACTCAGAGACACCAAATACGCTGTAGCAGAAGGCGCCGACGAAGTGGATATGGTGATTTCAAGAGGCAAATTCCTCGCCGGTGAATACAATTTCGTATTCGATGAAATAGCAGCTATTAAAGAAGCCTGTGGCAATGCCCGATTGAAAGTTATATTGGAAACGGGTGAACTGGGAAGCTTAGATAAAGTGAGAAGAGCCAGCGATATTGCCATGCACGCCGGTGCCGACTTTATCAAAACCTCTACCGGTAAAATTCAACCCGCCGCTACCATGCCTGTTACGCTGGTAATGTTGGAAGCCATTCGTGACTTCTACTACGAAACCGGCATTCAAATAGGGATGAAGCCTGCAGGGGGGATTTCTAAATCAAAGGCCGCCTTGCACTATTTAGTGATGTTGAATGAAGTGTTGGGGGCCGATTGGATGACCAACGAGTGGTTCCGATTTGGTGCCAGTAGCTTGGCCAATGACGTGCTGATGCAACTCGCCAAAGAAGCCACTGGACGCTACCAAAGCGCCGACTATTTTTCAATTGATTAATTAAACGAACCGCCTCATTACATTCTATATTATGGCTACAACCAAAAAAACAGCAACAAAAAAAGTTGCAAAAAAAGCGGCCCCTTCCTTAAAATTCAACACTGCTTGGGAGTACGCCCCTGCATTGGAAGGCACTTCGCATGTAACCATTGCTCCTCAATACGAGCTCTTCATTGACGGAAAGTTTGTAAAGCCTGAATCGGGCAAGTATTTCAATACCATTAATCCGGCAACCGAAGCCAATTTATCTTCAATTGCTGAAGCTAATGCAGCCGATGTAGACAAAGCCGTAAAAGCCGCTCGCAAAGCCTACAATGGAGCCTGGGGCAAAATGTCGGGTGCTGAAAGAGCCAAATACATCTTCAGAATCAGCAGAATGATTCAAGAAAAAGCAAGAGAGCTTTGTGTTATCGAAACCTTGGATGGCGGCAAACCCATCCGTGAGTCGAGAGATATTGACATTCCTTTAGCAGCCAACCATTTCTTCTATTATGCCGGCTGGGCCGATAAATTGGACTATGCTTTTCCCAATAGAAAACCAACGTCATTGGGCGTTGCAGGGCAAATCATCCCTTGGAATTTTCCTCTGCTCATGGCTGCCTGGAAAATAGCCCCGGCCCTAGCAACAGGAAACACTGTGGTGTTGAAGCCTGCAGAAACCACCCCTCTTACCGCATTGAAATTGGCAGAGATCATTCAAGAATGTGATCTTCCTCCGGGTGTGGTGAACATCCTAACCGGCGCCGGAGCTACCGGAGCGGCCCTCGTTCAACACAACGATATCAATAAAATTGCCTTTACCGGAAGTACTGAAGTAGGTAAGCTCATTCAACAAGCTTGTGCCGGCAGTTCGAAAAAACTCACACTGGAATTAGGAGGAAAAGCCGCCAATATCATTTTCGAAGATGCACCTTTAGATCAAGCAGTAGAAGGCATTATCAACGGGATCTTTTTCAATCAAGGTCATGTTTGTTGCGCCGGTTCTCGACTTTTCGTACAAGAGAGTGTTTACAAAACTGTTTTGAGAAAATTAAAAGACAGAATGGCTACTTTGATTGTTGGAAATCCTCTTGACAAGAACACCGATATTGGGGCAATTAACTCAAAGCAACAATTAGATACCATTCACAAATACATTACGATCGGTAAGAAAGAAGGTGCCGAAATGTATCAAACCGATATCAATCTGCCTCGCAAAGGGTTTTATTGCAAACCTACATTGTTCACCGATGTGGCACAAAGCAGCCGCATTGCTCAAGAAGAAATTTTTGGACCTGTATTGACCGTCCAAACATTCAGAACAGAGGATGAAGTAATTGAAAAAGCGAATAATACTCCTTATGGCTTGAGTGCGGGTGTTTGGACCGACAAAGGATCGAAAATCTTCAATCTTACCACGAAAATTCGAGCCGGAGTAGTTTGGGCGAATACCTATAACAAATTCGATCCCACCTCACCTTTCGGTGGTTATAAAGAAAGCGGCTACGGAAGAGAAGGCGGTTTACAAGGTTTGGCAGGATATCTGCATATCTAATCACAAGTTCAAGGTAAAAACATGAGTACCAACAGACTTAGCATCTTAAAAACATACAAACTCTATATTGGAGGTCAGTTTCCTAGAACGGAATCAGGCCGTTCCTACAAAGCTACTAACAGTAAGGGCGATCATTTGGCCAATATGTGTTGGGGGTCGAAGAAAGACGTACGCGACGCCATTGTTTCAGCGAGAGCCGCTTGGAAAGGATGGAGTGCAAGAGCCGCTTTTAACAGAGGTCAAATTCTATACAGAATAGCCGAAATGTTAGAAGGCAGATCAGAACAGTTTGTTTCAGAACTGGTATCAATGGATGTAACAGCGCAAGACGCTAAGGAAGAAGTGCAAGATTCCATTGATCGATTGGTATATTATGCCGGATGGTGTGATAAATACCAGCAGGTTTTTGGAACGGTTAACCCTGTTGCAAGTTCTCATTTCAATTTCTCCGTACCGGAATCAACCGGCGTTGTAGGCATCGTTTCCAAAGAAGCCTCTCCCCTACTAAGCTTGGTATCATTGATTGCACCTGCCATTGCCGGTGGCAATACGGTGGTAGTAATACCTAGTTACAGCAAACCTTTAGCAGCCATTAGTTTTGCCGAAGTGATCAACGACAGCGATGTCCCCGGTGGTGTCATCAACATCATTACCGGAAAAGCCACGGAACTAGCTCCGGCACTGGCTGAACACATGGATGTAAATGCTTTAGTACTTGGAAATGAAAGTGATGAACTAGATAAAGATGCTATACTAAAGGGAACGCACAATCTAAAACGAATAGTAGCATATCATGAAATAAACTGGAAAACGGAGCAAGGTCAATCGCCTTATTTTATTCTGGATTTACAGGAAACAAAAACCACTTGGCACCCCATTGAAAACATTGGTGGAGCAGGCGCCAAGTATTAAACGATTCGATATGAAATATTTGATTTTAATGCTGCTGGCATTTGTAAGTACTTCAAAGGCTGTTGCACAAGACAGCACCGGAGTGAAACTTTTCAAAGATAGCCGTGTAGATGTGCTGGTCAAAAAGCAAATTGAAGCCAATGAATATGCTACCCGTGAATCGCGTCGCTTTGTTCAAGGCTATCGCATTTTAATCATCAATACCAACGATCGAAATAAAGCCAACGATGCCAAGGCACAGATCTATAAATCGGCCCCCGAATTAAAAGTATACACAGACTATCAAGCGCCCTTTTTTAAAGTAAAAGTTGGCAATTACCGAGATGCCACTGAAGCCAATGAAGCACTTAAACAAGTACAACGCTATTACAAAGGCAGTATCTATGTAATTCGTGATTTAATAGAAGTGAATCCAGACAAGTCTGCCAGCCTCGAGTAATGCATTTCCCCGTTTTTCGTACCTTTATACCATGAACGCATTACAAGAGCTGATAAAATCCAAAGCCGCTGAATTAAAAGAGGAGATGATTGCAATTCGTCATCATCTTCATGCTCATCCTGAATTAAGTTATCAGGAATTTGAAACTTCTGCATTCATCCAATCGCAACTCAAAGCCATTGGAATTCCCTTTGAAGTAAAAGCAACAACCGGAGTTATTGGAATAATTGAAGGCAAGAACCCTTCTGCTCGATGTATTGCACTAAGAGCCGATATTGATGCGCTCCCCATTCAAGAAGAAAATAATGCATCCTATTGCTCTACCAAAAAAGGGGTGATGCATGCGTGTGGTCACGACGTTCATACCACCTGTTTATTAGGTGCTGCAAAAATTCTATTCTCTATAAAAGATCAAATAGAAGGAACCATTAAATTGATCTTCCAGCCAGGAGAAGAAAAAAATCCCGGAGGAGCGAGTTTATTGATCAAAGAAGGAGTACTCGAAAACCCAAAACCCCAAGCCATCTTTGGACTGCACGTGCATCCCAATTTGGAAACAGGTTTATTAAGTTTTAGAAGCGGACAGGTAATGGCGAGCGCCGATGAAATATACATTACTATTAAGAGCAAGGGTGGGCATGCAGCCGCTCCACATTTAACCGCAGATACTATCTTGATTGCCTCTCATTTGGTGGTTTCACTGCAACAAATTATAAGTAGACATAATAATCCATTCTCTCCATCAGTACTTTCTATCACGAGTTTCCAAGGAGGTTTCACCACCAATGTGATTCCCAGTGAAGTGAAATTGATGGGTACCTTTCGAGCCATGAATGAAGAATGGCGCTACAAAGCACACGATCTCATTCGCAAGCAAGCTACCGCATTGGTAGAAAGCATGGGAGCAAGCTTAGACTTGCACATAGATGTAGGCTATCCCTCTGTGTTCAATGAAGAAACACTCACTACCAAAGCTAGAGCCTTAGCCGAAACCTATATGGGCAAAGATCATGTGCAAACCACTGAAATGCGCATGGGTGCAGAAGACTTTGGCTACTATACCCAACACATTCCAGGTTGCTTCTTCCGTTTAGGAACCGGTAACCTTGAGCGCGGCATTAGTGCAGGCGTTCACACGCCCAAATTCGATATTGATGAAAATGCGATCGAAATTGGCATGGGTATGATGGCTTGGTTAGGAGCTTGCTCTTAATTATTTCTTCAATACAACAATAGATTCAACGATTTCTTCTTCGGGCGTTTTCATTTCAGAGAACGATTTACCGGAGTTCAATTTCTTTTGCATCGCTACTACGGTTTCTTCTAATGTAGTGATACGAATGAGCGTTCCTTTTGAAATAAGCCAGTAATGAGCTGCTGTTAGCATTACTCCATCACTGGATGTCCAGCTGAAAATTTGCTTTTTTGTTGGTATGCCGTCTAATTTAGTGGTATACTTTAATGTAGCCGTAGACCCCTTTAAATTGGCCAATAGTTGCTCAACAATTGCCTTCTCTATTGATTCAATAGTAACATTGGCATCAACGGAAGCTACTTCTATTACAATACGTTCTTGAAATTTATCTTGATCATTGTCTTTTGGTGCAACAAACATCGTTGTTTGAGGACGTTGCTTACTTACGAAATATGTTTTAGGAAACTTGATAGAATAAATTCCGAAAGTATCAGTAAAACTTGACAACTCAGGTTTTGATTGTGCTGAACCCTTTACCAGCATTCCTAAAAGGCAAAAAAAGATAAAAAGAAGTCTCATATTTTTTATTCAAATCTACCCTGCTATTTTGGCGAATAGAATACTACCCGGGGAGTATTTTCAACCCTTTCTCTTTCCAATAGTTTTGATCCTAAAAAATGAAATACTTAGTTACCTTATTCTTACTCTCATTCAGTCTTCTGAGTCATAGTCAAACAAAAAAGAACAAAAGAACCGGTGCCAGTGGCTTCTATTTCGAAGAATTCAATCAAACCGCCAAACTAAAAGAAGGTGAAACCTACTTAAAAGCTGTTTCTGATAGCTCCGGAGTGGCCAATTACTTATCGATGCCTAAACAATTCGGTATGGGAATGGGATTTGTGTACTTGGTAGAATCGGTGGAATTTGAATTTGGAATGGCCATTAAGCCAAAGACCTGGGCATTGGCTAAAAACGAGGTTTCCAATGGAACCACCATACTTGGGCTCACTTGGAGCGGAGTTGATTACAAAATGGGAATGAACATCTACCCTGCCAAAGCACCTTTCTTTATGGGAATGATGCTGTGCAGCAATGCTTACAATTGGAATTTAAGCGTAAAATCATCCGACCCTAACATTCAATCTAAATTTCAAAATGGCTTGGGATCAGGTAGAGTAGATTTTGGAAATACAACCGATTTCTTCGGTTCCGACAAACAGCGCATACTGATCGTTAAATTACAAGCCGGCTTTAACTTGTTCCTGTCCAAATACGATGGGCACCATCTAAAAATCAATGCATACGCCGACTATTCATTGAACAAATACAATTTCATTAATGCCTCTGATCTCTTTTTGAACTCTTACTCCGGTCCGGGCAAATCCAAATTTAAAGGATACGGTGTTCGCGTAGCGTTGTTATTTGGTCAAAAAAACAACTAAATTGAATCACAAACCCGGCGATTGAAGCACCTACCTATCTACACAGTCAAACACCTACTGTTATTGATGCTATTAGTGTCAGGCTGTCCGTCCTATGCGCAGGTTGCTCCGCCTAGGTTCAAAATCTTTCAAACAAAAGATGGACTTGAATTGAACTCTGTTTATAGCATCGCACAAGGGTCGGGCGGATACATGTGGTTAGGATCGGGTATTGGAATTCAGCGTTTCAATGGATACCGTTTTGAAAAATGGAATGATGGAGTACAACCTTCACGAGCTGCCTATGATATCTATGAAGATGCAGAACATCGCATTTGGGTATCGAACCCCGGTAGTTTGTATCGCTTTCAGCCCGGCTCAAAAACCTACGAACTATTAACTTTTCCCGCTCCTAAAAATTACTCTTATCGGTTAGAGTTTCTCAAAGAAGATCAATCCAACATCTGGTTTTATGTTCACAATATTGGCTTCAGTTGTTATGAAAAAGAATCCGGTAAATTAAAGTCTTTGATTCGTTTCGATTCTGTTTACAAACACATTCGAAATCAAAATCAACTGCAATCGGTGGCTGTTCTGCACAATGGCAATTTCTGGACAATAAACAACAACGATGCCGAACCGCTATCTATCAACTTCGATGGAAAAACATTGAGCGTCAAAAGCTTTCAAATAAACCACTGGGGAGAGATCAAGGGAATGATCCCTGTAAAACAAGGAGTACTGGTTCTTGGAACGAAACAAACAGCTGTTTGCAAAGAGGGGAACTTAGACAGTCCCTTACTAGTTCTTTCCAAAAATAATATACCCGGCAATCACAACCGATGGTTTACCTATATTAGAACCAATGTAAAAGATCCGAATGCCATTCTCTTCCCGGGTAACGATGGTATTTATCAATTCAATGAAAGCACGCTTAAGCTCGACCTGTATTTGAAATCAGATATTAGTGAGAATGTTTCACGCCAAATGGTTTTTGCATTGAGCGAAGATGCGAATGGGAACATTTGGATTGGTAAAGATGTAGGAAACGGATTGCTTTTATTCAATCCCAATAAATCCGTATTCAAACAACTGAATGCTCCACCCGAGCGATTTTCAATAGTGTATTCCATGTGCTCAGATCCCGACGGAAACATTTACGCAGGGAATTTTGAAATGGGTATCAATCAATTCAACAAAGAGGGAAATTGGCTGCGACATTTTGAAATACCTTTTACAGAGTTGAATCAACCCATTTCTCCTCGATCGATCCATTATGTAGGAAAAAATTGCCTTCTCATAAAATCACTGACGGGTAAACTTTTCCTTCTTCATACAAAGAGTGGTAAGGTTGACGACATCACTCCTATTCTTCCACTCTCAACGCTGCTAAATCCCGTATCTTTCGACGGAAACATAGAAGCCGTCTCTGAAAACAAATGGCTGATCACAAAAGGGCAACATCTGATTTCTTTGGAAGAAAAAAAGGAAAGTTCATTGCCACCATTGTGAAAGAAATCAAATCAGAATTCCCGCTTTCAATAGTACGTCATAAAGACAGTTCGATCTATGTTTCCACTATCAATAAACTTTACGTGCTTCAGGGAACCCGTTTCGATAGTATTCCTCTTCCTCGATCTTGCCACATCAAAGATCTGCACTTCGCAAAAAACGGAACCATGTGGTTGGCCACTACCAGCGGCATCGATCTTTTTGCTGGAGGAAAGTATCAAAAAACGCTTTCTACTGCAACCGGACTATTGAACGACTATGTGTATGGAATTTTAGAAGACAGTTCAGGAAGGCACTGGTTTAGTACTAATAGGGGATTGGGTTCTATTGATAACAACAATACCATTCATTTCTATTCAGAAGAAGATGGAGTTCAGGGTGAAGAATTCGATACGCAATCCTTTTGTTACGGCGCAAATAATGAGCTGTATTTCGGCGGAGTAAAAGGTATAACAGGTTTTGATCCATCGAAGCTCTTGAACCAAAAAAGAAAGACCGCTATCATGATCACCTCGGTTACCATCAATGGACAAGACCATCCTTTTAAACTCACTGGTAATACACTTTCTTTGGAACTCGATTATCATCAAACCAATATTGGAATCGAACTTTCGCTAACCGACTTTGCAAACACTAGCGGTAACCGCTTTGTTTACAAGATTGACAATATGGGTATTGATTGGGTCCAACTAAACCAAACGCACTTCATTCAAACATCATTGCAACCAGGGACGTATCGCTTTATAATCAAAGGAAGTTCAGATGGCGCGAGTTGGACGCCGGAATTTATTGCAACGATTGTTATTCATCAGGCTTGGTGGAAAACCAACCTATTTATTGGCTTCATTATACTACTTGTTATTATAGGAATAGCTTTGCTATTTCGTTTCTTCTCCAATCGAAGAATAGAGAGAAAAATGCAGGAGCTAAAAACCCTGAATGAAATTCAGAAAGAAAGAGAAAGAATTGGAAGAGACCTGCACGATAATATTGGAGCCTATACCACTTCACTCCTTGCAAATATAGACGCCATCGAGAAAAAATTGCCCGAAAAAACCAGCTTGCAACCACTCAAAGAAGATGCTCAGGAAATTCTTAGAACAGTACGAGAAACTATCTGGATACTTAAAAATGAATCAAGACCACTCGAAGATTTTATTGATAGTTACAAAATGTATGTCAATAAAATGATCCAACACCTTCCCTTCATTATGTTTGAGTGCACAGAGAATGTAGAAGGCAGTATGGATCTAAGTCCCGTTCAATGTTTGCATTTAAACAGAATTTTACAAGAACTGGTGCAAAACACGTTGAAGCATTCCAATGCAACCGCCATTTACACTTCATTTCATTTGAAAGAACACTTCTCTTTTACCTATTATGACAACGGAATTACCTACAATCTCGAACAAGTAACAAAAGGCGATGGCTTGAATAACATTGAATATCGAGCGAATGAAATTAATTTTTCTATACAAACTGAAGAAGCCGACGGTCATCTTATCTGGACATTTAAACAACTGTAAGCATGTTAATTAAAATAGCAATTGTAGACGATAAACAAATCAACCGAACAACCACTAAAAACAAGCTGGTTCAGGATGCAGACATCTCAATTGTATTGGAAGCAAAAAACGGAATCGACTTTCTTCAAAAATTAAAAGAGCAGCCTCTAGATCAATTTCCAGACCTTGCTTTGATGGACTTGGAAATGCCTGAAATGAATGGCATTGAAACCATTCGTCAGGCCGGCGGCATCTATCCTCAATTAAAGTTCATTGTACTTACCATTTTCGAAGATAGTGAGAAAATATTCGAAGCAATTAAGGCGGGTGCAGGTGGCTATTTATTAAAAGAGGATACTGCACTCAATCTAAAAGATGCAATTGTTCATGTAATTGAATTCAATGGCATTCCAATGAGTCCTGCCATTGCACGAAAAGCAATGGCATTATTGAAAGAGAGTCCTGTTAAAACAGATACTAAAGAATCCGACACTTCGAATTTAACAGAAAGAGAAATGGAGATACTAAAAGAAATGGTAACCGGAAAAAACTACAAAGCCATTGGAGAGAAACTGTTTATTTCACCCTTAACTGTAAAGAAACACGTGTCTCATATTTACGAGAAATTACACGTGCGAAACCGTTCACAAATTATCAATCTTGCTTACAAGAAAAAATGGATCAATTAGCTTCTTGCTTTTCTTTGATGATAAAGCAAAGTTTTTCGGTGGGCGATTCAGTAGGAACACCATAAAGTTTCAGCACACCATTTTTCGCCACCAAATTAAAGATCATTTCTGAATCACGGGTTTGTCCGTCGGGAGTAATAAGTACGGCCTTTGTTTTCCAATCAATGGTTCCATCTGTATAATCACTGTTCATTTTACAAACCGTTTCTGTGTGAACACCACTAACATCGATATCATCTCCCTCATCAGTATGGAGAATTACATGAATACTGTCTTTTGAAATGGTAATTTTTGCTGTTAATGGAACGGACTCGCCATCGGAACCATCTGCGTTCACAGAAATTACTTTATCCACCACTAATTTGAACCGCTTTCCACAGTTGTTTTGTGAAAAACTATTAAAAGAAAAGAGAAGAATTGTAAACGCAAGTAAGATTCGCATAAAAAGATAATTAGTCCTCAATATACTCCATAATATCCCGATCAGCAAGAAAAAGTGAACAGTCATTAGCTTTGCTTGGTTTTTCGTACCTTGCACTACCTTTTAGTATCTGTAGAAAAACCCATTTTGAATTAAAACCGAATTATGAAGCAAGAACTGAGAAAAGAGCAGGCGCTTGAGTATCACGCAAAGGGCAGACCCGGAAAAATTGAAGTGATTCCTACTAAAGAAGCCAAAACTCAGAGAGATCTTTCACTCGCTTATTCCCCCGGCGTTGCAGAACCATGTAAAGAAATTGCTGCAAATATTGAGAATGTATATAAATACACCGCAAAGGGTAATCTGGTAGCAGTGATCAGTAACGGAACCGCTGTACTTGGTTTGGGTGATATTGGTCCGGAGGCCGGCAAACCGGTAATGGAAGGAAAAGGTGTGTTGTTCAAAATCTTCGCCGACATCGATGTGTTCGATATCGAAATCAACGAAAAAGATCCCGAGAAATTCGTTCAAATTGTTAAAGCACTGGAACCCACTTTTGGTGGGGTGAACTTGGAAGATATTAAAGCTCCTGAATGTTTCTACATCGAAAAGAAACTGAAAGAGCAAATGAAAATTCCGGTGATGCACGATGATCAGCACGGTACCGCTATTATCAGCGCTGCTGCATTGTTGAATGCTTGCGAAATTCAGAAAAAGGATATTTCAAAAGCGCGCTTCGTAGTAAATGGAGCAGGTGCCGCAGCTATTGCCTGTATTAAATTATATGAATCACTAGGAGCCACACACGAAAACATACTTGTATTCGATAGTAAAGGATTGGTACATTCATCAAGAACAGATTTGGATGAATTGAAGAAAGAATTCGTTTCAAACGGACCAACCTTAACCCTTACAGAAGCATTGGTAAATGCCGATGTATTCATTGGGTTGAGCAAGGGTAATATTTTATCGAAAGACATGGTGAAGTCAATGGCGAAAAATCCCATTGTATTTGCGATGGCCAATCCAGACCCGGAGATCAGCTTTGAAGATGCAACTGCAGCACGTGAGGACGTGATCATGGCAACAGGAAGAAGCGATTATCCCAATCAAGTAAACAATGTATTAGGATTCCCTTTCATCTTCCGCGGTGCTTTGGATGTTCGTGCAACCCAAATTAATGAGGCCATGAAGTTGGCAGCAGTGAAATCATTGGCCGAGTTGGCGAAAACGCCGGTACCCGATATTGTAAACATTGCTTACAACGAGAAAAACATCGTTTTTGGTCCAAATTATATTATTCCGAAACCATTGGATCCTCGATTGCTGTCTACGGTAGCACCTGCTGTTGCCAAAGCGGCCATTGAAAGCGGCGTTGCGCAAGCTGTCATCAGCAACTGGGATCAATACGCCATTGAATTGAACAAGCGTTTGGGCTTAGACAATCAGATCATGCGTATCCTTGGTAACAAAGCACGTCGTGATCCAAAACGCATCGTGTTTGCGGAAGCCGATAATCAAAAAATTCTCAAAGCAGCACAAATTGTATTTGATGAGGGCGTAGGATATCCTATTCTTTTAGGTAAAGAATCAAGAATCAGAGCCATTGCCGATGAGAACAATATCGATATTGAAGGCTTTCCTATTATCGACCCACAAAGTGAGGAACAAGACGAAAAGCGTAAAATTTACGCCGATCTATTCTTCCAAAAAAGGCACCGTAAGGGCGTAAATGCATATGAAAGTTTAAAGATCATGCGCGATCGCAACCACTTCGGATCCATGATGGTAGAAACCGGAGAGGCAGATGCAATGATTTCCGGACTCACCAGAAATTATGCCGATACCATTCGACCTGCCATCCAAATTATTGGAACAGAAGACGGGGTTAAGAAAATCGCCGGCATGTATATGTTGCTCACCAAACGTGGACCCATTTTCATGGCCGATACCACGGTGAACTTCAACCCTACAGCAGAAGAATTAGCCGATATTACCTTAATGGTAGCCCGTGAAGTAAGAAACTTCAATTTGGTACCCAGAATCGCCATGTTGAGTTATTCGAACTTCGGAAGCAGCGATTCTCCTGAAGCAAAAATTGTAGCCAAAGCCACTGAAATTGTAAAACAACGCAACCCATCCTTGATTGTTGATGGTGAAATGCAAGTAAGCATGGCTTTCAATAAAGACTTGTTGAAAGAAAACTATCCATTCACTGAATTGGCAGACAAAGATGTGAACACCCTTATCTTCCCGAATTTGGCGGCCGGTAACGTTGCTTACAACTTGCTCAAAGAATTGGGTGATGCGGATGCTATCGGGCCGATCCTATTAGGATTGAAGAAGCCCGTTCACGTATTACAACTAGGTAGTTCTGTAAGAAGTATCTTCAATATGTGTGTGGTAGCAGCCGTTGATGCTCAGTTCAAGTCTAAAACGAACACCGCCGACATTGTGAAAAATTCACCTTGGTGGAAAAGAGAGAAATAGGTGAATAGGTGTTAGGTTTTAGGCCTTAGGCTTTGGGCTTTAGGTGTTAGGCCTTGGGCTTTAGGCTTTAGAAAATAGTGAGAACCGCTTCGCAATGCGAAGCGGTTTTTTATTGAAGATCTTTTTATTATAGGCATTCATTCTGTGCTTCAATAAAAGCTTGCCTATTTCACCAAACTTTAACCTTCGCTTTTTGGGGGCCGGTGAGTATTGTTGAAAGAATCCGTTTGGATTTAGTAATTTCACACTTTAAATCAATTTGGCCACTAACTACGGGTAGATGACTTTATTTACAGAATTTGGACGTTATTTATTGATGATCAAAGGAATGTTTTCCAAACCGGAAAACTTCAAGATGTATTGGAAAGAATTGATGCATCAATGTTCTGAAATTGGTATAGGCTCTTTGGGCATTGTGGTCATCATTTCGGTGTTTATGGGCGCCGTTTCGGCCCTTCAAACTGCTTACCAATTGGTGAGCGATTTCGTCCCAAAATCAACCATCGCAACCATCGTTCGTGATACGGTAATTCTTGAATTTGCGCCTACGTTGGTATGTATTGTTCTTGCAGGAGTAGTAGGCAGTAAAATAGCAAGCGAATTAGGAAACATGCGGGTAACCGAGCAAATTGATGCCCTTGAAATTATGGGAATCAATACCAAATCTTATTTGGTGCTGCCAAAAATCATGGCTTCTATGATCATGATTCCATTGTTGGTAGTGATATCAATGGGATTAGGAATTTATGGTGGTAGAATGGCGGTAGTACTTTCCGATGTAATGAGCAGCAATGAATTTGAAAAAGGCGTGCTCGAGAATTTCATGGGATATAACGTGTTTTTCGCACTTGTGAAGGGCTATACTTTTGCCTTTATCATTTCCAGTATTCCGGCCTATTATGGCTATTATGTTCAAGGTGGTGCGCTTGAAATTGGAAGGGCCAGTACAAAAGCGGTGGTAGTGAGTTGTGTGGCAGTACTGTTTGCCGACTATATATTAGCTGCCCTTATGTTAAGCAATATAAAATAAGATGATTGAACTGAAACATATCAAGAAAGGATTCGGAGACCGTGTGGTGTTGAATGATGTGAATGCTGTTATGGAAACCGGCAAGTGCAACTTGATTATCGGTGCCAGCGGCAGCGGTAAAACCGTGCTCATGAAATGCATGGTAGGGCTGCTCCAACCCGATGACGGTGAAATTTGCTACAATGGCAACGAGTTTTTGAATATGCAAGCAGACGACAAAAAAGAGATCCGCAAACAAATCGGAATGCTTTTCCAAGGATCGGCACTCTTTGATAGTTTAACAGTAGAAGAAAATATCATGTTCCCTTTGAACATGTTTACAAAAGATACGACCACTCAAAAACTGAAACGTGTAAACGAAGTATTGGATCGCGTAAATCTAAAAGATGCCAATAAGAAATTCCCTGCTGAATTGAGTGGTGGAATGAAAAAACGCGTAGGCATTGCTCGAGCCATTGTTCTGAATCCAAAATTCTTGTTTTGTGATGAACCTAACTCAGGTCTCGATCCGCAAACTTCTTTGGTGATCGATAAACTAATCAAAGAAATTACGATGGAATACAATATTACTACCATCGTAAATACGCACGACATGAACAGTGTGATGGAAATTGGCGATCACATCATTTACATGTATCAAGGCTACAAAGAATGGGAAGGAACCAATAAAGAAATTATCTTCAGCAAAAATGAACTACTCAATAAATTCATCTTCGCCTCCGACTTCCTTCAAGATGCCAAAGACATGCGCATGCTCGAACAATCTGGGAAAATTGATAATAACAGAGATATGGACAAGTTAATTAGTAATGAATAATTAAAAATTAATAA
>DGDD01000108.1 GCA_002385265.1 Chitinophagaceae bacterium UBA3961 | reverse complement strand
CATTGTTCAGGCGGAAGGTTTTTGAAATATTCGTAGGTAATTTTCAACCCTTCTTTTCTACTCACCTTTGGTTCCCAGCCTAAAATTTCTTTTGCTCTTGTTATGTCCGGACGACGTTGTTTAGGATCGTCTACAGGCAAAGGTTTGTGAACAATTTTTTGAGTAGTACCTGTTAGTGCGATGATTTCTTCTGCGAATTCTTTCAGGGTAATTTCATCGGGGTTGCCAATGTTCACCGGCATGTGATAATCGCTTAAAAGTAATCGGTAGATCCCTTCAACCAAATCGTCAACATAACAAAAAGAGCGCGTTTGGCTTCCATCACCGAATACAGTTAAATCTTCGCCTCTCAAAGCTTGACCAATGAATGCAGGAAGTGCTCTACCATCATTGAGGCGCATGCGAGGACCATAGGTATTGAAAATACGCACAATGCGGGTTTCCAAACCATGGAAGGTATGATAGGCCATTGTTATGGCTTCTTGGAAACGCTTGGCTTCATCGTAAACACCACGAGGACCAATCGGGTTTACATTTCCCCAATAATCTTCATTTTGGGGATGCACCATTGGGTCACCATAAATTTCAGAAGTAGATGCAATGAGCATTCTAGCTTTCTTTGATTTGGCTAATCCTAAACAGTTATGGGTACCTAAAGAACCTACTTTCAATGTTTGAATAGGGATCTTAAGATAATCAATTGGGCTAGCCGGAGAAGCAAAATGCAAAATATAGTGCAGTTCACCCGGAACATGAATGAATTTAGAAACATCGTGATGATAGAATTCAAATTGTTCCAGTTTGAACAAGTGTTCAATGTTCTTAAGGTCGCCGGTAATGAGGTTGTCCATTCCAACTACTCGATACCCTTCTTTAATGAAGCGATCGCATAGGTGAGAACCTAGAAAACCTGCTGCTCCTGTTATGAGAACTCTTTTTGTAGACATAGGTGATTATTTAGCTGCAGATGAATTTGGAATAGCGGTTGCGCGACCTACACTTTCATAATAGAAACCGAGATCTCTTACGGCGTCTGTATCGAACAAATTACGTCCGTCGAAAATTGCTTTGCTCTTGAGAGATTTTACAATTTTCAGAAAATCGGGTGTTCTAAATTCGTTCCATTCGGTAGCAATTACGAGTGCGTCGGCATTTTCCAAGCAATCGTACTGTGTTTCAGCATAAGCAATTTTATCGCCAATTACTGCTTTCACATTACTCATTGCTTCCGGATCGTATGCTTTCACGGTTGCACCTGCGGCCACTAATGCATCAATAATATATAAGGCGGGGGCTTCACGTATATCGTCGGTATTGGGTTTGAAAGCCAATCCCCACAAAGCGAAATGCTTGCCTTTTAAATCACCATTAAAATATTTTGAGATTTTTGGAATGAGGTGGAGTTTCATCTTCTCATTCACATCCATTACAGCATTCAATATTTTAAAATCGTAGGATACTTCGGTTGAAGATTTCACTAAGGCTTGTACGTCTTTAGGGAAACAGCTTCCGCCGTATCCGATACCCGGGAACAAGAAGCGTTTTCCGATCCGTTCGTCACTACCAATTCCCTTACGAACCATGTCAACATCTGCACCTAAGCGTTCGCATAAGTGAGCGATTTCGTTCATAAAGGTGATTTTGGTTGCCAGGAATGAATTGGCGGCATATTTAGTAAGCTCTGCTGAACGAACATCCATGTAAATGATAGGATTTCCTGAACGCACAAATGGAGCGTATAAGTCGCCCATTGTTTTCTTCGCTCTGTCAGATGCAGCTCCAATTACCACACGGTCGGGCTTTAAAAAATCGTCAACGGCTACACCTTCTCTTAAGAACTCGGGATTTGACACTACATCGAAATCTCCTTTGTAGTTGGCGGCAATTGCAGCATATACTTTTTCAGCTGTCCCTACCGGTACTGTGCTCTTATCAACAATTACTTTATAATCTGTTAAGAGATTTCCTAAATCTTTTGCTACTCCCAAAATGTATTTCAAATCGGCAGATCCGTCTTCACCCGGAGGTGTAGGAAGGGCCAAGAAGATGATTGCGGCGTCTTTAATACCATCAGATAAGCTGGTAGTAAAATGCAATCTGTTTTCGCGTTGGTTTCTCAAAAACAGTTTCTCTAGTCCGGGTTCATAAATGGTAATTTGTCCTGATTTCAGTTTATCGATTTTTTTCACATCGATATCAATGCAAGTCACTTCGTTACCGGTTTCAGCGAAACAAGTTCCTGTTACCAGTCCTACATACCCTGTTCCAACTACTGCAATCTTCATGGTTTCGAGTTTTAATTGAGGTTAAGCTTTTTTATTTTCTTGAATATAGGTAAGCACGTGTTTCGTAATGTATTCCAATTGATCTTGATCCAACTCAGTATGAATGGGCAATGAGATGACTCTCTCCGTTAACCAGTCTGTTGTTTCAAGGGTAAATTTATTTCCTCCGAAGGCAGCAAACATTTGTTGACGATGCGCCGGTACGGGGTAATAAATCATCGATGGTATTTTTTGTTCAGCCAGGTAAGCGTTCAATCCATCGCGATCTACTCCTTCCAGCAACAATGTGTATTGATGAAATACATGTTTGCCATAGTTAGCTCTGAATGGTGTGGTAATAGCCGGTTCATTTTTAAAGGCCTGATCATAATAATCAGCGGCTTTTCTGCGAGCGTTGTTGTATTCATCAAGGCGTTTTAATTTCGCCAATAGAACAACCGCTTGCATGGTATCGAGACGGCTATTACATCCAACTAAATCATGGTAGTAACGTTTACTTTGACCATGATTTGCAATCATTTTTAACCGATTGGCTAACGTTTCATCGTTGGTGAATATTGCTCCCCCATCACCATAACAACCTAAATTTTTAGAAGGGAAGAAAGAAGTACAGCCAATAGTACCCAAAGTACCCGTTTTAGCTATTCTCCCATCGGAGAAAGTATAATCGGCGCCAATGGCTTGGGCATTGTCTTCAATAACGTAAAGGTTGTATTTTTTGGCTATGGCAAGAATTTCTTCCATAGGGGCCGGCTGTCCGTACAAATGCACCGGTACAATTGCCTTTGTTTTTGGAGTAATAGCCTTTTCAATGGCCGCCGGGTCAATACAAAAGGTTTTGGGATCTACTTCTACGAATACGGGCTGCAATCGAAGCAGGGCTATCACCTCCGTAGTAGCTACATATGTAAAAGACGGGGTGATTACTTCATCGCCCGGTTGTAGATCGAGCGCCATCATGGCTATTTGAAGGGCATCTGTACCATTGGCACAAGGCACTACATGGGAAATATTTAAGTAAGAAGCCAATTGAGCGGCAAACTCAGTAACTGCCTTTCCTCCAATAAAGGAAGCTGTATTCAGCACTTCTTGTAATCCAGTATCAACTTCTGTCTTTATTTTTGCGTATTGCCTCTTCAGGTCAACCATTTCAATGGGATGCATACCTTTTGTTTTCTATTAAAATGGCACAAAGCTACTCCGAAATTGTGGTTTTTGCAACGTTCTGATGGCATGTTAAGAATTGAGTATAAATTTGTTGAAGCTAAAACTCGCCATTTGCACCTGTTTTTTTACAATCTGTTTCTTTTTGCTTATCAATTGGGTATCAAATTGGTAGCGCGCTGGAATCCCAAAGCTCGTTCCTGGCTCAAAGGTCGTATCAATATCTTTGATCGATTAAAAGACGCGCTTCAGGAAAACCGGAGACCGGTTATTTGGATGCATTGCTCCTCTCTTGGAGAATTTGAACAAGGAAGGCCGATTTTTGAGTCTATCAAAGCTTCTCATCCTCAACACTTTATGTTAGTAACCTTTTTCTCTCCCTCGGGTTATGAATATAGAAAGGAGTATGCTGCCGCCGATTTGGTGATGTATTTACCCATGGACGGAAAAGAAAATGCACAAAGGTTTCTCGACATTGTTCAGCCTAAATTAGTGATCTGGATTAAATATGAATATTGGTATTACTATCTAAAGCAGTTAAAGGAGCAACAAGTGCCCGTTTTATTGGTATCGGCGTTGTTCCGACCCAATATGGCTTTCTTCCAATGGTATGGAAAAATGTATCGTGAAATCTTGGGCTTCTTCAACACTATTTTTGTTCAAAACGAGGCTTCCAAAGCGGCGTTGAAAACAATTGGGTTTGAAGAAAATGTAGTGGTTGCCGGAGACACTCGTTTTGACCGAGTAAAAACCATTGCCGATAATCCGGTGCAAGTACCGGAAATTGCGGCATTTATTGAACAAGCTCCAACCTTGGTTGCAGGCAGTACTTGGCCTGAAGACGAAGAACTGTTGGATCACTATGCCAATGTTCATCCTCATGTAAAGTTCATCATTGCTCCTCACGATATATTTGAAGAACGACTTCAACAGATTGAAGCACTTTTTAAACATGCCGTTCGGTATTCAAAATGGAAAACAATGACTGAAAACGAGAAACGGCAATCTTCTTTTAACTCTTTGATCATCGACAATATTGGAATGCTATCTAGTTTATACCAGTACGCAACCGTGTCTTATGTTGGTGGGGGTTTTGGGGAAGAAGGGGTTCACAATGTGTTGGAAGCGGCGGTTTATGGCAAACCGGTGGTGTATGGACCCGAATACAGTGCTTATGAAGAGGCTATTGAACTGATTGACTGTGGTGGCGGGTTTAGTATTGAAAGTGTAATTGAAATGGAACCACTTGCCGATCGACTGCTTACAGACAAAGCCTTTTATCATGAAACCTGTGAAGCTGCTGCCGGTTATGTAAAAGGCAAAGCAGGTGCGTCGAAAAGTATCTTAGATCGTATTTATGAAAAGCGTCTTTTAACCAATTGATAAAAATGTTGGGTAGTTGATTTCTGATCATCCCATCCCAACTTCAATTTCAATTCTCGTTCCATCCAGAAAAGGGCTTCTTGATATACATGGAAGGAATTGATAGTTTTTATGCTTCTTTCAAACATGATGTCATCGCCTCTGAAGAGATCGTTTATAAACACAAATCGATCATTGATTCCGATGGCTTTTCTTAAGTCCCGAATGGGTACTTCTGTAAGAATATGTCCAACTTCTACCACGGCTGCTTTTAACGAATCATTAAGAGAATTGGCAGCGCCGGCCATCACTTCATTGAGTTCACGTCCTCTATTTTGATGAGATAAGGTTGGAATATCGATCATGGGATCGAAGGCTCTTCCATTCTTTTCTTCCTTTTCAGGGCTAGTTGCAGGAACAATATCATCCGGAAAAAGAGAGATCGGGATGCGCGATTTCGCAATAGTAACCGGTTCATTTTGGACGGTTTGGCGTGGTGCAGAAGGCATTGTAACCGACACTTTCGTGGAGGTCAAAGGCTTGCTGGAACTGGATATTTGAGCAGAAAGCTCCGCTTCAATTAATTGGGCTGTTACCAATAATTGGGCAGGACTTGCTTTTTGTTCAAATTGTTCATTTAATTTGCCGATCAATTGGGCTAAGCGATCCATCATTGGTGACCTTTTTTTACCATTTATCTACGAATAGATAAAATTAAACAATTTTCATTCCGTTTTATCAAGTAAGATGTTTATAGAACCAAATATATCGGGAGAAAGACGCGGCTGGATCGAAGTCGTTTGTGGTTCCATGTTCAGTGGGAAAACCGAGGAATTGATCCGTAGACTGAAAAGAGCCAAAATTGCCAATCTGAGAGTAGAGATATTCAAACCTAAAATTGATACGCGGTACGATGAGCAACAAATAGTTTCTCATGATGAAAATGCCATTGTATCAACCCCTATTGATAATTCGCAAACCATTCTTTTGTTGGCCAATGATGTAGATGTAATTGGTATTGATGAAGCGCAATTCTTCGATGATCAATTACCGGATGTTTGCGAACAATTGGCGTTAAAAGGCATCCGTGTGATAGTAGCCGGATTGGATATGGATTTCTCTCGCAAACCATTCGGTCAAATGCCGAATCTTTTGGCGAAAGCCGACTACATCACTAAACTGCACGCCATTTGCGTGAAATGTGGAAATATTGCCAATTATTCTTATCGAAAAACCGCCGACTCAAGTCAGGTAGTATTAGGTGAGAAAGATGTTTACGAACCACGATGCAGAACTTGCTACAATCAATAGTGTGAATACAAAGAATCCATTTATAGCACTTTTTAAGAAGGACCTGTTGCTTGAAATTAGGCAGCAGTACACTTTATATGGGATTCTCCTGTATATAGCATCTACCATTTTTGTATTGAACTTGGCAATGGGAAGCCCCGATGACAAGGTTTGGAACGGATTGTTTTGGATCATTCAATTGTTCATTTGCGTAAATGCCGTAGCCAAAAGTTTTCTTCAAGAAAGCCGTGGTAGAATGTTGTACTTCTATACCATCGCAGGCGCTCCTCATTTTATTTTGGCTAAACTGCTGTTCAATGCGGTACTCATGATGGCAATGAGCATCATCAGTATGCTTTTGTTTGCTTTGTTATTGGGGAATCCGTTGGTTCATATTGGTAGCTTCCTATTATTAGTATGTTTGGGAGGCATTAGTTTGAGCTTGGTGTTTACGTTTCTGGCTGCTATTGCGGCCCGTGCCCAACAGAATGCTGCCTTGATGGCTATTATGGGTTTTCCGCTCATTATTCCACAAGTTTTGTTGCTCATGAAGATCTCCAATATTGCTTTTGGTGCTGTTCAAAGCGGATTGTGGAGCTTAATGGGTTTGCTTTTATTGCTCGACTTGTTAGTTGTTGTACTTGCATGGATCTTGTTTCCTTTCCTTTGGAAAGACTAACATTTGATAGTTTTTTAATAAACAGGGCTTTCCTCGAAGAATTTCCATTGTTCGGATAGCTGAATTGTATGAAGCTTAATGAATATTGGAAACGGCTAGAAGCAATTGATTTTTAAAATACTAGCGTATCAATTCCTCCCCTTCCCCTAATTTTGCCATGGTTTTTGCAGTAAAAACCTGCAAATCCAATATTACATGCTAATGCGCGCATCCTGGTGGAAAATAATCGGAGTTTTGTTGCTCCTCTATACATTCAGTTGGGGCTTTTTTGTTCCCGTTCCTCATATTGGCAATTTGTACGAAACGATCCGCAATCTGTTTTTTCATGTTCCAATGTGGTTCACGCAATTGACACTCATTTCCATTTCGCTCTATTATGCTATTAAGTTTTTAAGAAACCCCCAGCCTCAGTACGATTTGTATTCCAATGCTTTTGCTCAAGTTGGGATTCTATTTGGAATGCTTGGATTGGTTACCGGTGCCATTTGGGCTAATTACACCTGGGGAAGCCCTTGGAACAACGATCCAAAACAATTGGGAGCAGCAATCGCTTTATTGATCTATCTCGCCTATTTTGTGTTGCGCAATTCAATGACCGATTTGGATAAGAGAAGTCGTGTAGCAGCGGTCTATAATATTTTCGCCTATTTCATTTATGTTCCAATGATCATGATTCTTCCCAGACTTACGGAGTCGCTGCATCCCGGAGGTAAGGGCGTAGAAGGTAATCCTGGTTTGAATGGAGCTGATTTGGATCCAGCGATGCGACTGGTTTTTTGGCCGGCAGTAATTGGATGGATATTACTAGGAGTATGGATCAGCACATTGGTGATTCGTTACAAAAATCTAGAAGAACAAAAGATAAACGCATAGCATTATCATTATTAAAAAGCAACAATGAAGAAAGCTGTATTATTCCTGCTGGGTTGTTTGATTCAAATAACCATGTTTGCACAAGATCAAGTAAATGCTGAACCTGTTCCTACCGGTATGAATGCGAATGGGAAGATTTGGGTTGTAATGGCCGTGTGCATTACGATATTAGCAGGCTTATTGTTTTTCATGGTTCGTGTAGACAGAAAGCTCTCTAAACTAGAGAAGTAGCCTCATTTTAAGTGTTTTTTTGGACCTCTCTATTCAATTAATTCAAAGAAACATCGTTAGTACCCTTGCATCTTTCCTGCTTTCCTGATGAGGAAAGCACCAACAAATGGCTTGTTAATTATTAGAAAAATAAAATTGCTTATCATGTCAGAGTACAGTTTTTTTGGTTCCGTTGAGAAAAGTTTCGATAAAGCGGCCAAATTCACCAATTGGGATCCAGGCATTCTGGAACAAATTAAACAGTGTAATGCCGTTTACCGCATGCACTTCCCTGTTAAGATCGGAGACAATATTGAGGTAATCAAAGCATACCGCGTTCAGCACTCGCATCACAAACTTCCATGTAAAGGGGGGATTCGTTTTGCCATGAGTGTGAATTTAGATGAGGTGATGGCCTTAGCAGCGTTGATGACGTATAAGTGTGCAATTGTGAACGTACCTTTTGCCGGTGCAAAGGGTGGTATTACCATCGACCCGAAGAAGTACACTCCTTACGAGTTGGAAAAAATAACACGTCGCTATACTTCTGAATTGATCAAGAAGAATTTTATTGGTCCCGGCATTGACGTTCCTGCTCCTGATTACGGAACAGGTGAAAGAGAAATGGCCTGGATTGTAGATACGTATGTGAGTATGCGTCCCGGCGAAATTGATGCTTTGGGTTGCGTAACCGGCAAGCCTGTAACACAGGGTGGTGTACGAGGAAGAAGAGAAGCTACCGGATTGGGTGTGTTTTATGGATTAAGAGAAGTGTGCAACATGCCAGATGTGATGCAACGATTGGGTTTAAGCGTAGGAGTTAAAGGCAAGAAAGTAGCAGTACAAGGATTGGGTAATGTGGGTTACCATTCAGCTAAATTCTTCCAAGAAGCGGGTGCAATCATAGTAGGATTAGCGGAATACGAAGGCGCCATTTGGAGCAATGATGGGTTGGATGTAGATGCTGTTTTCAATCATAGAAAGAAAACAGGTTCTATCTTGAATTTCCCGGGTTCTCAAAACTTTGCAAAAAGTACCGATGCCTTAGAAATGGAATGTGATATTTTGATTCCTGCTGCTTTGGAAAACGTCATCAATGGCGAAAACGCACCTCGCGTTAAAGCAAAGATCATCGGAGAAGCAGCGAATGGTCCATTGACTCCTGAAGCTGATGAAGTATTTGCGTCAAAAGGAACTTTGGTTGTTCCGGATATGTACTTGAACGCAGGTGGTGTAACGGTGAGTTATTTCGAATGGTTGAAAAACTTGAGCCACGTTCGTTATGGAAGAATGGAAAAACGTTTTACGGAGAATCAAAACCGTCAAATGTTGGAACAAATAGAAGAAATTTCAGGTAAGAAAGTAAGTGAAAAAGAGCGCGAAGAAATTATTCATGGACCTGACGAAGTTGATTTGGTAAGAAGTGGTTTGGAAGAAACCATGATCAGTGCCACCAGAGAAGTGATGGACTGTTGGAAAGCCAATCCTCAGATTCCTGACATGAGAACTGCAGCATATGTTGTTGCTATCAACAAAGTTGGTACCAGCTATGAAGAGCTCGGTATTTTCCCATAAAAGTTTTCAACTGCAATAAAAAATGAACCCCGCTCTAAGACTAGAGCGGGGTTTTTTCCATGAAATTGTCAAATTACCAGCACCTATTTTAATGGTTTTTCAAAATTCTGTTTGAGTCAGGTTTGAAAAACCTGTATTTCTTATTGATGTAATACTACAGCAGGAAGTTTGGTTTCTCTGCCATTTTGGATACTCACACTAGTTATAGTAGTATCATTGTATCCATTCGATCCGTCGAACACAATTCTATAGGTTCCAGCCGTCAATCCGCGTATCTTGAATCTTCCATCTGCATTCGGGATTGCAGTTGCAGTATCGGGTCCATAAGCTGTAACAGTTGCTGCAGCAGCTGATGGAAGCACTGAACCTACTAAACTTGCAAAGTTCTTATCGCAGAATGGACGCAGCACCGGTTTCAAATAGTATTTCCCGTTGATCTCTACAATTGAGCGAGCAATATCAAAATCAACCCACACTCCAACTGTTGAAGAACTATCATGTCTGTGTTTGTCTTGCAAATGCACATATAG
The DNA here is from genome assembly GCA_002385265.1 of Chitinophagaceae bacterium UBA3961. Lineage (GTDB taxonomy): Bacteria > Bacteroidota > Bacteroidia > Chitinophagales > Chitinophagaceae > Endoryza > Endoryza foliicola. Next base: position 9,093 of record DGDD01000108.1, on the reverse strand, counting down.
ATAATTGTTAGTTTCATTCACAATCGTAAGTGGGTAGGTAATACTGTCTTTCACTACTGTGTTGTTGGTACCCAATTGAATTCTCAATTTCCTCACAGTACCATCAATGGTACCACTAGCCAACAGCGTATCAATTCCATTTTTCAAAGAGAGAACATTATAAATACCCGGATTAATGGTGAGTGTTTGCCACACACCAAAAGAATCGCGGCGATTGATATCATCTTTATCAAAATCGTTCAACCCATGTCGATCGTCGTGCTTAGAACCTTGGCAAGTATCAATTTTAGCTTCTACTGCCAATACTTCAATGTTTACCGCATCAAAACTTCCGGGTCCATCTGTTAAATAAACTTTCAAAGAAGCGTTTCCTGATTGATTGCCGGCTCCTTTTTGGCAGGAAAGGGCAAATAAGGTTACTACTGCTGCCAAAGACAGCACTTTCATTTTTGTTTTCATTCTAATTCTGATTGTAGTTAGAAAAGTAAGGACTACCGTAAATGGCTTTCATAGTCCCGAATTCAAAATAGCTGATGCGGTATCGAGAAGTTTTGGTTGGGTAGAAAATGAAAAAAGTTGAAAAAAATTCTCTAACAAGCTTTTAACAGAATTCAATTAAACTTATTAGAAAAAAGCAAATCTATAGATTTTAGAAGAAACATTTCTTTTCACAAGTAGTTCAATATCATTTAATTAAATACCAAGTACCCTTTCTTTTTTCGACAGCCCCTGGGCTGAATCGACTTTTTTTGCATATTACCCAACCAAAATACAGCGACCTGCATCAATGAATGTACACCAGCAGATGACACCTATTTCCATGGATTAATTAATACAAGGTTGTATTAACAATGACCGACATAGTCAGAACCAGTTGTATCAAAAACTGGCTCCGAGTATGATGGGGGTGTGTATGCGCTATTGCAAAAGCCGCGAAGAAGCAGAAGAATCATTGCAGGAAGGGTTTATTCAAGTATTTAATGCCATCAAACAATACCGAGGAGAAGGAGCATTTGAAGGTTGGGTACGAAAAATTATGGTGAACACGGCCCTGCAACGCCTGCGCAGCCAGAGCTATCTTAAAGCTGTCACCTCCCATTCAGAAAATTTACCGGAAGCGGCCGACAAAGAGTACATATTACCAGCACTCAGTGCCAAAGAACTTTTAGTGGTCATTCAAAAACTTAGTCCTATGTATCGGGCTGTATTTAACTTGTATGTATTTGAAGGCCTCAAACACCGTGAAATTGCACAACTATTAAATATTTCAGAAGGAACATCAAAATCGAACCTATCGGATGCCAGAGCGATATTACAACGAGAAGTTTTAAAAATGCAAAATCTTGCCCAAGTAAAATAGTGCTATATGGAGAAAAATCTACACAATATTGACGAGCTCTTCAAGAATGGATTGGATTCCCATGAAGAAGAGTTGACCTCCCAAACATGGGACAGTATTTCCCATAAGCTGGACTTAAAAGAAAAAGAAGCACTTGAGAAAGATAATAAGAGATTGAGAAGAGTAGTATTCTGGCTTGCAGCTGCTTGTATTAGCGGTTTAATTGTAATGGCTGTGAATTGGGAGCGCAGTACTCAAAATGATCCTACTCTGGTGAAATCAAATACCACTCAGCCAAGAAGCGAAAAAGGAACGGAAGCACAAGATCAAAAAACATTGCGCAGTGCGAACGGAAAAGGGAATTTGAATGACACTGAGCAAAATGCAGCCGAACAAGCTAACGATATAGCTTCAAAGGAAATAAAAGAGGACCAACAACCCTCTCATTCCATAGTGCCGTTTCCCAAAAAGAACCGACAAAATGATGGAATTGCTCGAAATGACGAAAACAAGAGCTTGAATCAAGCGGTTACTCACAACAATTTGTCAACTAGAAAAAACAAGCTCGTTTCTTCAAACAAAATTTCCAATGAGCAGCTTTCATTAACAAGCGGAGTTGTTGTTGTAAACGGAAAAAACAACAAGGCAATTAAGGTCCAAGACAAACAGAAAACTACTACCAGTTCAAAGAATAAATTCAACAATTTATTGAACTCTTCAGAAGAAGCCATCGCTAATGAATCAGACTATGCCTCATTGAAAGTGAGAAGCATTGATCTTTTGAGCAAAGATGCGATTCAAGCAACTTCTTCAAATACCGGTATAACTTTTAATAACGCAAAAGCAACTCCCATCAAACTTAAGATTTCGAGAAAAGGGAGCTGGGATCTTGCACTTCAATACGGACAAACTAAAATACAAGAATACGTAGAAGAAGGCATTAAAGAACATCGTGAAGACGATAAAGATGAAATCAAAAGAACTCAAATAGATCAGCCAAAATCGTGGAATGTTCTGGCAACGGTATCGTACCGATTAAAGAATGGCTTGTTCTTTAGTTCAGGAGTTGGTTACTCAAGTCAAGACCGAACCATTCAACCCAAGCCAATTTTTGCCAGAAGGCCTAGAATGGGGCAACCGGCTCCTCCGGGTTCCAATGACGAGTACAAATTCAAATTCAATTGCACAGCAGGTTATGCTTTGATTGATCCAAAGAGCGCCTCTCCTGTAAACAATGGTGACAGCATCATATCGTTTGCATCAAAATCAACTTTAAACTATGTTACTATACCGGTAGGTGTAGGTTACGAGTTCAAAGTAGGTAAAATGCAATTGTTTGCACAAACCATGATTCAAACTAATATATTGGCCTCAACAAATTTGGAAACAAACTTGGAGTTTTCATCCGGGTCTATTCAGAAAAAAGATGTTGACATCATTGGGTTGAAGAAAGTATACTTCTCGGGAATTTTGGGTGCAGGAATTGCGTACGAGTTAGTACCAAGAACGTCCATTTACTTAATGCCACAAGCCGGTTTTAGCTTTGGAGCCATTACAAAAGATGCTCCAACGAGTACCTCAACCAGTGGACTCAGTTGGCAAACAGGAATCAAATTCAGTTTATAGTTTTAGTAGATACTCCAGAAAGAGCGCAAGTCCCTTGCGCTTTTTTTCTGTTAGGTCGTAGCTGATATTCTTTGTGAAATAGGTCAGCGCATCGTAATGAGCATAAGAAGTTGCGGCTACCACTTGATCAATGTGTTCGAGCCCTAGCTTATTGGCATGATTAAAATCGGCAATAAACGTTTCGGGCAAGGGCTTATTACTCACCCAAGCGGCAAAAACAAAAGGAAGCCCGGTCATCTCAATCCAAGTTTCCGCTAGATCAAATACGAACGGAAATTTAGAACGGTTTTGCAAGCAGCGATCACCAATTAACAAACCTGCAGTGTCCCCTTCTATACGGTCTACAAAATCTTCATTTGTATCAATGAATGTAACGTTGAGGTTCCAATGAAACTTAACGAGTACTTTTAAGAGGTTTACGGAGGTTCTACTTTGATAGTCGAGTAGAATGTATTTTATATCTGCGAGTGGTACTTTACTCAGCAAGCACACAGATGCCACAGGGCCAACTGCGCCAATACAAGCACTTGAAACGATGTGATATTCCTTAAGTCGAGGAATTACAGCCACCGGAACCAATCCAATATCAATTGAATTATCGAGTAAGTATTGAGCTATGTGAGAGGGGTAATCTTGGATCAATTCAATGTTCTCTTTCACCGCCTCTCGCTCCAAGCCAAATAATAAGGGCTTGGTATTCAGATAATTGACAATTCCAACCTTTATCTTCTCCAATTGAATTAATTTTGCGCAGCAAAGTTAGGGAAGCTAAGCGAAGACTTCGATAAAATATCCTGTTTTCACCCCTCCTTAACAGCTACTATTACTTATAAATGAACTGTTGAAACAAACATGGAACTTCAAGCACTTACAGCCATCTCCCCTATTGACGGTCGGTACCGTTCAAAAGTTCACCATTTGGATGAATTTTTCTCAGAATTTGCGCTCATCAAATACCGCGTATTGGTGGAGGTTGAGTATTTTCTTTTTTTAGCAGACAAGAAATTCTTCACTGCTCCGGCTGCGCTTCGAAAAGTGCTTAAAGAAACAGTGGAGCAGTTCAGTATAGAAGATGCAAAGCGCATCAAAGCCACGGAGGCCATTACAAACCATGATGTGAAGGCTGTAGAGTATTTTTTGAAAGAAAAACTTGCACAAGCCAATGCGAGTCATCTTCAAGAATGGATCCACTTTGGACTCACTTCACAAGACATCAACAATACCGCAATTCCACTTTTATGGAAACATTCTTTGGAATTCGAATACTTACCTGCTTTATTGAACTTAAACCAACAAATAAAGCTTTTAGCAGAGGAATGGAAAGATGTTTCGTTGTTGGCCAGAACCCATGGTCAAGCTGCCAGTCCAACACGATTGGGAAAAGAACTCATGGTATTTGTTGAACGATTGGAGAATCAAATTGAGCAATTAATCCAAACCCCTGTATCTGCTAAATTTGGAGGCGCTACCGGCAATTACAATGCCCATCATATTGCCTTTCCTAAAAAGAATTGGGTAAACCTAGGAAATGAATTTGTTGAAAAAGTACTGGGATTGGAACGCCAACAATTCACGACGCAAATTGAGCATTACGATACCTTGGCAGCACATTTCGATGCCCTGAAAAGAATTGATACCATTCTGATCGATTTCTGCCGCGACATTTGGACCTATGTATCCATGGACTATTTCAAACAAAGAACCAAGAAAGGAGAAATAGGATCATCGGCGATGCCGCATAAAGTAAACCCGATTGATTTTGAAAATGCAGAAGGCAATCTAGGAATCGCTAATGCCATTCTGGAGCATTTAAGCGCCAAACTCCCTATTAGTAGACTGCAACGTGATTTAACGGATTCTACCGTATTAAGAAATGTGGGCGTTCCTTTTGCTCACATCATTGTTTCAATAAAATCAATTGAAAAAGGTCTTGGAAAATTGGTGCTCAATAGTGAGAAAATCTACAGTGATTTGGATGCGAACTGGGCAGTTGTAGCAGAAGCTATTCAAACCATCTTGAGAAGAGAAAATTACCCGAAACCTTATGAGGCGTTGAAAGAGTTGACACGCGGAAAAGAAGGCATCAACAAGAAAACCATTCATGCATTTATCGGAAAATTGAAAGTTTCTGCTGCAGTGAAAAAGGAATTAAAAGCGATCACTCCTCATAACTATGTTGGTATGCATCCTAAATTCTAGATCATAAGGCACATTCCCACCAAATCAATAATTTACCGGCTTCCGCTTTTTGGTCATACCAGCGGAAGCCATTTTTTTCTAGCACTTTCTGTGAAGCCAGATGTTCTTTTTCAGTGATCGCATAGATGGTATTTACTATTGAAAGCGTTTTCAGCCACTGAATACAAGCTTGCGTAATTTCTGTTGAAATACCCTTACCCCAATACTCAGGAATCAAGGCATAGCCCAATTGCCATTTACCGGCTGAATATGTGGGAACAATTACATAGGTTCCGATAGCCCAACCAGTACTTTTTTCTTCAATCACCCATCGACCAAAGGGAGCAAGGTCTTTGTTTAGTTCTATGTGTTCTTGAATCAATTGAATGCAAGCTTCGCGCGATTTTGCCGGGCGAATGAATTGCATTACTTGGGCACTACCGTGAATAGCAGTATAGATTTCAATATCGGAAGCAAACAAGGGTCGCACAGTGTAATGTTCCGATTGAAAAATATACATTCTTTAGTTTTTATGAATTTCAGAAGTAAAGTGAAACTCGATATCGGGATTGTTGGTTCGTTCAGTATTCAAGAACCATTCGCTTTGCGCGAGGTAAACCAGGTATCCGTCTTTATCTGTGGCTACGTTGTTCGATTTGAAACGGGTAAAATCATCGAGTTTTTTCGCATCCTTACTAGAAATCCAACATGCTTTGTAGAAGGGCTGAGCGCGGAATTCAACCGATGCTCCGTATTCTTGCAACAAGCGGTATTGAATTACTTCGAATTGAAGTTCACCAACGCATCCAATAATTTTCTTATTACCACCGAATTGAGTAAACAATTGCGCTACTCCTTCATCGGTTAATTGCAGCAATCCTTTCTCCAATTGTTTGGTCTTCATTGGATCTTTGTTGACAACCTCTTTGAATATCTCCGGAGAGAAAGAAGGAATCCCTGTAAAATAAAAGTCTTCGCCTTCTGTAAGGGTGTCGCCAATTTTAAAGTTTCCGGTATCAAACAATCCCACTACATCGCCCGGATACGCTGCTTCAATGATGTCTTTATCGCGGGCTAAGAAAGTATAGGGGTTGCTGAAACGCACCTCTTTATCCAATCGAACGTGATGAAAGTATTTATTGCGTTCAAACTTTCCGCTGCACACACGCAAGAAGGCAATACGATCGCGGTGTTTGGGATCGAGGTTGGCATGAATTTTAAAGATGAATCCGCTGAACTTATCTTCGTTAACATCTACCGGGCGAATAGAGGTTTCGCGGCTTCTAGGAGTAGGAGCAATTCGAATGAACGTATCAAGCATTTCTTTCACACCGAAATTATTCACGGCACTTCCAAAGAAAACGGGTGCTACTTTTCCTTTGAGGTATTCTTCGGCATCCAATTCTCCGTGTACACCATCTACGAGTTCTACATCTTCACGAAGAATGTTTGCGTCGCGGTCGCCTACTTTTTGATCAAGCAATGCCTCACTCAGATCGTTGATGGACACTACGTCTTCATCTGATCCTTTTGTATTAGCAGTAAAGAGAACCAAGTTTTTTTCATGCAAATTATACACGCCCTTAAACTCTTTACCACTGTTGATGGGCCAAGTCATCGGGTGAAGGTGCAGGTTCAATTCTTTTTCGATCTCTTCCAGCAAATCGAATCGATTCTTACCATCACGGTCCATTTTATTGATGAAAACGATCACCGGGGTATCGCGCATACGGCATACTTCCATCAAACGTCGGGTTTGATCTTCTACCCCATTCACACTGTCTACAACCAGAATTACACTGTCTACGGCAGTAAGGGTACGATAGGTATCTTCTGCGAAATCTTTGTGACCGGGTGTATCAAGAAGGTTAATAAGAATACCTTGATATTCGAAGCTCATTACGGAGGTAGCAACAGAGATCCCTCTTTGGCGCTCAATTTCCATGAAGTCGGAAGTTGCGTGCTTTTTGATCTTGTTGCTTTTCACGGCACCGGCAGTTTGAATAGCGCCACCAAAAAGCAAGAGCTTCTCGGTGAGGGTAGTTTTACCGGCATCGGGGTGACTGATAATGGCGAATGTGCGTCGACGGTTGATTTCGTTTAAATACTTCATAACTATTGGCATTCAGGTACTTAAACCTAAAAGCGGCTGCAAAGATACTACTTTACAGTGAATAGTTAAATGTAGTCGGAATGGGCTGTTTAAGGTACTTTTAATACCTATAGGGGGTAGAATAAAGTACTTTTGCAACATGAATCCACAGTTCCAACAAATCATCATAGATGCAACGCTAGGTAGTACGAAAAAATCGCCTAACCAACCTGAACCCAATAAGTATCAAATTGCCAAAGCGGTTTATCGATTCAAGCAGTTGGTGAAGTTCTACCTAAAAGATGCTTTTCTCATGGTGATTGGCATTTTTGCAGCCGGATTTGGACTTAAGAGCTTCTTGTTACCGAATAATTTCATCGACGGTGGTGCAACCGGTATTTCCTTATTGATCACAGAAGTAACGAATATATCACTGGCCATTATCATATTGGTGGTGAATATTCCTTTCGTGATACTAGCTTATAAACAAATAGGAAGTGTATTCACCATAAAAACAATTTTAGCGATATCGGGCTTGGCCTTGTGTATTGCGTTTGTTCAATACCCCATAGTAACCAACGACAAGCTCCTCGTGAGTGTATTTGGTGGGTTCTTTTTAGGAGCAGGAATTGGATTTGCCATGAGAGGAGGTGCCGTACTCGACGGAACAGAAGTGCTGGCAATTTATTTGAGTAGAAAGACCAGCACTAGTATTGGAGACATTATTATCATTGTGAACGTTATTATCTTTGCAATAGCGGCGAAGATTTTGGGTATTGATGCGGCTTTGTATTCCATGCTTACTTATTTAGCGGCTTCAAAAACCATTGATTTTTTAATTGAAGGTATTGAAGAATACACCGGAGTAACTATTATATCTCCTAAGAGCGAAGAGATCAGTATGATGATTACTGAGAAAATGGGACGAGGAATAACGGTGTATGCCGGTAAAGGTGGTTATGGTAAGAAAGGCTATCATTCTACAGATATGAGTATTCTTTATACAGTTATTACTCGTTTAGAGATCTCTCGTTTGAAAAATGAAATTGGCTTGATTGATCCCAATGCTTTTGTAATCATGAATTCAATAAAAGACACCAAAGGTGGCATGATTAAAAAGCGACCGCTTAAAGAAGATCACTAAAAAAACCAGAAGAGATACATGTTAATCAATCAACCGGCTTTTGAACAATTAAAATCTGAACTCGCATCAACCGGCACTACATTAATCGCTGTTTCAAAAACCAAACCCGTTGAAGCCATTCAAGAATTATACGATTTGGGGCAACGCGATTTTGGAGAAAACTATGTTCAAGAATTAGTAGAAAAGCAACCACTACTTCCGGAAGACATTAGATGGCATTTTATCGGTCACCTCCAATCGAACAAGGTTAAATACATTGCACCATTTGTTTATTTGATTCATGGTGTAGACAGTTTAAAACTATTGAAAGAAATCAATAAACAAACCGCTAAGCTAAATCGAACCATTCGAGTATTATTACAAGTACATATTGCAACAGAAGAAACGAAATTCGGAATGGATGAAGCTGAGCTTGCTGCGGTGTTTTTAGAGCAACACTTAAACCATGTACAAATAGGTGGATTAATGGGAATGGCTTCATTCACCGATGACATGGAAAAAGTAAGACAGGAATTCACAACACTTGCTAAACTGGCCGAGACTTATCGGGATCATTTTAAAGAATCTCCTGCTATTTTAAGTATGGGTATGAGTGGTGATTATAAAATTGCTATTGAATGCGGCAGTACAATGATTCGGATCGGTAGTATGTTGTTTGGTGCAAGAAATTATCCTCAAAACACCCATTAAAATCCTTCCTTTGAACCGTTTCAT
>DGDD01000072.1 GCA_002385265.1 Chitinophagaceae bacterium UBA3961 | reverse complement strand
TATCGCCTGTCCCGTATCGTTCCTCACGGGATAGACTCGACTGCTTTTGCTACGCAAAACCAGTCTACTCCTTTGTCTGCCTCCCCCTGTTCTTCTTCCTGTTCATTCTTGATCTCACCGGCTGTTCCATTATTAATTATTACTTATTAATTATTAATTACTCCAGGCTGTTCCATTATTAATTATTACTTATTAATTATTAATTAGCCCCCCTGTTCTTTCACAACTCTCCTTCCCATTTCCCCTATCTTTACCCCGTGAAACCCATCTCTCTTCGTCTTTTTGGAAGCCTGTTGGCAGTGGCCGGAATCACGGGATCTTTGGTTGCATTTTTCCTTTGGTCGCTAGACAAGGTGACTCAGTTTCGCTGGCACCACAGTTGGCTGCTTTTTTTACTGCCACTAGGTGGATTGCTTATTTATTACCTCTATCAAAAATTTGATCCCGAGGCTGAGAAAGGGAACAATTTGATTATCGACGAAATTCATCATTCCCCGAACGAATTAAAACCTTCGATTACACCACTGATTTTATTCAGTACCCTGATCACCCATCTTTTTGGAGGTTCAGCGGGAAGAGAAGGCACGGCTGTACAAATGGGAGGAGGTATCAGTAAATGGTTCATCGATCGAATCAGCTTTACGGAAGAAGAAAAAAAGCTGCTCTTCCTTTGCGGCATGTCGGCAGGTTTTGCCGCCATTTTCAACACTCCTGTAACGGGAGCTGTTTTTGCAATCGAAGTATTGGCCATAGGTTCACTGCATCGAGAAGGGTTCTTGCCTTGTTTGTTGGCAGCATTTGTAGGTCAGTTGGTGACCAATGCATTCCCCATTTCACACACCCATTATTCGATTCACCTCACCAAGCCTTCACTTTTTTCATCCCCCTTGCATCTCAATTTGAAACTGCTAGGGTACGTCTTGATTGCCGGAGTCTTGTTCGGACTTGTGGCCAAGTTGTTTGTTTTGATCTTGGAAAATATCAAGAAATACAGCCAAAAAACATTTTCAAAAAAATATCAAGCAATCATATTAGGAGGACTGTTAATCATTGCATTAGGGCAAATTAATTCCATTCAACCTTATCTTGGATTAGGAGTAAGCAATCTAAACCCTAAGGACCCCTCCTTGATCAATGCATTCAACTCAAGCATCAACACTCCTCACAGTGCCTGGTTTTTAAAACTGATGCTGACAGCTATTACGCTCGGATTCGGTTACAAGGGCGGAGAAGTCACCCCGCTATTCTTTATTGGAGCCACCTTCGGCAATGCCCTTGCTGGAACATTCGGCCTACCAGTCGACTTATTTGCCGGACTCGGATTTATAGCAGTTTTCTGCGGAGCCACCAACACGCCTATTGCCTGCACCCTTATGGGTATCGAATTGTTTGGATGGGAATACGGACTCTACTATGCCACAGTGTGCCTATTCGCATATTACGTCTCAGGGCAAAAAGGCATCTACCATGCTCAAAAAAACAACCAACCCAAAGGCTACCGAACCAAAAACCTATTAAGGCTCGGGAAAAGATAACGGCACATTGCACGACAATTCTTAAACCGCCTCCAGCCTCCGAAGCCAATATCCTCAAAACACCAGCACGGACCCATTCACCAAAACCAAAGCTTCAACAAAACCTCATAAAAAATTTAAAATCAGATATTTAAAACACAAAATTCAAAACCACTTCACAGGCTTCTCCCCACCAGAACTCAACTTTTTTGAATTAAACATGTTTTATACATATAATATAATGATTTTAATTTATTTACAACTTAAATATTTTAAATATACATAACTGAATCATGACTTTTCCGCTATTTTGACCTCAAATTCCGTCGATTCAATAGATTTAGAAAAACAAACTAAAAAACTGATTAATAAATACTTATACGGCTCTTCGAGACTAAGAATCGGCTCAAAAAGTATTCATTTCCCAAAAATGTTCCACGGCTGATCACCAATTCCGGCTCCAAAACCATAAAACAAGGCTTTTAAGCCCCCTTTTGTTTGTTAATTAGATGCTAAAAGATCATTTGTGGAAAACTTGAATTCTACTCCAATATTTTTCGATCAATATTCTCATTGATAATTGATTACAGCATTTATTTTTAATTATAAATCAATAAAAATTGATTGTTTTTGTACGAGCTTATAGAAATAATAAACTATCTTGCTGACTTCCGATAAAGATCGGGCAATTTTGCCCCGTTTCTCCCGTTACCCTAACTGTTGACTTTAAAACCACTTGATCGAATCATGCAACAGTTGAGCACAAAAAGAAATACTTGGTTATGGACACTGGTAGTAGGGCTTCTCAGCTTCACTACCCTCAACTCTTTTAGTCCGGCTAAAAAGGCCAAGCCAACAAAATCATCCGTAAAAAAATCGGCTACTAAGAACCCTACCCCAAAGAAAAAGGTAGGTATCGCCCAAAAATCGACGGGCAAGAAGAAGGTCGTTTACGCTAAAAAATCATCAAAGAAATCAAGTCGCGCAACCAGTGTTGCTCCTAAATACATTCCCGAACCAATTGATCCAAACTCTCTTTATGCAGTAAAGAGATCCTTATTCGATAGTCTTCACTTGGAAGAGCTAGGTCTTTCAAGATTAGCATACGATTTAGGACTAAAGGGCATGGACAAATTACAACGTCAAGGCAAGGTTCAACATACCATTTTATCAATCGTTGATTTCAGCAAATCAAGTTTAGATAAACGCTTGTTTGTAATTGATTTAGCCAATGATATTTTACTTTTTAATACATATGTAGCACATGGCAGAAACTCTGGTAAAGAAAACGCCATGTCTTTCTCCAATAAACCTAAGTCGAACAAAAGCAGTTTAGGTTTCTACGTTACCGCCAACACCTACTATGGTAGCAACGGATACTCTTTGAAGCTTGTGGGATTGGAAAAAAACTTCAATTCAAATGCTTTCAAGAGAGCGATTGTAATTCACGGTGCTGAATATGCAACAGAAGATTATGGTTTCAATCAGGGTTATTTGGGAAGAAGTCAGGGTTGCCCGGCTGTTCCTTCTGAAATTTCAGAGCCGCTGATCGACAGTATCAAAGACGGAAGTTGCTTGTTCATTTACCATCCATCGGCCAATTATTTGAAACTTTCGTCTTTAGCGCGTTAGTTTATTCACATTCTACAATCTTCTGGTAATAAATTTCTTACAGGCCTTTTTGAGGCCTGTTTATATTTGTAGCTATAACACGTTACCATGCTTAAAATAGGAATTCTGGGTGTAGGCCATCTTGGAAAGTTTCATTTAAATAACTGGAAAGAAATCAGTGGCGTTGAGGTAGTTGGATTTTTCGATCCAAACGATGAAAATGCTAAGCTTGTGGAAGCGACTTACCAAATTCCCAGGTACCTGAATGCGGAAGAGTTGATCGAGCTTTGTGATGCCGTAGATATTGTGGCCCCCACCAATTTCCACCACCAACTTTGTGTAGCCGCCATCAAAAGAGGAAAACATGTTTTTGTAGAGAAGCCCCTAGCCGATACCATGGAGGAAGCGCGCGACCTCGTGAAACTGGTGAAAGAGTCAAACGTGAAATTACAAGTTGGGCATGTGGAGCGTTTCAACCCAGCCTTCCTAGCCTTACAGAATCATAAGCTCAATCCCCTTTTTATGGAAGTGCACCGCTTGGCACAGTTCAATCCAAGAGGTACTGAAGTGAGCGTTATTTTGGATTTGATGATCCATGATATCGACATTATTCTAAGCATTGTAAAAAGCGAGGTGAAGAATATTTCTGCCAGCGGTGTGGCGGTGATGACAGAAACGCCTGATATTGCCAACGTTCGCATCGAATTCAACAACGGCTGTGTAGCTAACCTTACTTCAAGTAGAATTTCAATGAAGAAGATGCGCAAAATGCGCCTCTTCCAAAAAGACGCTTATATCGGCATCGACTTTCTCAATAAGAAAACGGAGATCATCAAACAAAAAACGGAGGACGATACCGACGAGGCATTCACCTTCGATTTAGAAACGCCGAACGGTGGAAAGAAGACCGTAGCCGTTGCGAATCCTCAGATTCCCGAAGTGAATGCCATCAAAATGGAATTGGAACGCTTCCGTGATGCCATTGTAAACAATACCCCTACCCCAGTAGACGAAGTTGCCGGTTTTAGAGCAATGGACATTGCCCATCAAATTCTGGCAAAAATCAAACAAAACAGTTTACTCGCGTAGCCGTGGTATGGAGCATAAAAAACAATTACATATCAGTTGGTACGTGCTGGGCGATTATATCGCCGCCATACTCGCATGGTTTGTATTGTATGTATCTCGCCGCTATTTACTTCAAGAGCCCATTTTCTTAAAACACAATCTATTCTTAAACAATCGATTTTGGATGGGTATTGCAACCATTCCTATCGGGTGGATCATGTTTCATGCGATACTGGGAGCTTATCGGTCGCTTTACAACAAATCAAGGCTCACCGAATTCGGTATGAGCCTGTTGAGTAGTATAATTGGCGGCACTATCATCTTCTTTTTAATTGTAATCAACGACCCCCAACACAATTATACCTACTATTATAAAGCATATACCATCTACCTCTTTGCTCAATTTCTTTTCACCTGGTGGGTGCGTAGATTGATTCTCAATAGAACTAAAAATCAACTGGAGACAGGCGCGGTTCAATTCAATACATTGATCCTTGGCAGTGATGCACTTGCTACCAAAGTTTACCACGAATCGGTTTTAGACCTCAGAAAAACCGGACACCGTTTTGTTGGCTTTCTCTCAGGACCCGGTCCTATCAATGGCATCCAAGACTTTTTACCCAATTTGGGTAGTCTCGACGAACTGGAATCCATAGTTGCCAGTCAGAAAATAAAACTAGTGGTGATTGCACTTGAGAAAACAGATAAGGATCTTGTTCTTGCCCTCATCAATCGCCTGAATGATTTGGATGTTGACATCAAAATTCTTCCCGACTTTCTCGACATCCTCTCCGGCTCGGTAAAGACCAGTAATGTATTGGGTGCGGTGTTGATGGACATTCAACTGGGCTTAATGCCCAACTGGCAGCAAAACATTAAGCAAGTGATTGATGTGGTGATAGCCCTACTTGGTTTGATTCTTTTAAGTCCGCTGCTGCTGTATACCGCCATCCGCGTGCGTCTATCGTCAGCGGGACCCATTCTTTATTCACAGGAACGCATCGGCTACAAAGGCAAGCCTTTTTATATCTACAAGTTTCGGTCGATGGTAAAAGAAGCAGAACCGAATGGTCCTCGGTTGAGCAGTGATGGAGATCAACGCATCACCACCTGGGGCAAAACCATGCGAAAATGGCGCCTCGATGAATTGCCCCAATTATGGAATGTTTTAAAAGGAGAAATGAGTTTAGTGGGCCCTAGACCCGAACGTGCCTATTACATTGAACAGATTCAGCAAAAATCACCCTACTTCAAATATTTATTGAAAGTAAAACCCGGCATCACCTCTTGGGGAATGGTTCAATTTGGCTATGCCGAAAACGTGGAAGAAATGATTGAGCGAATGAAATTCGACCTTATTTACATCGACAATATCTCACTCGCCCTCGACCTAAAAATAATGATCTACACCCTTCGAATCATCTTCCTAGGTAAGGGCAAATAGTGTATTTTAATAGCTGAAACAGTGCCATGAAGCAGTACCTAATAATTATACTTGCCTGCATTTTGCCTTTTGCTGCTTGGAGCCAATCCAATTACTGGCAACAAGAAGTCAATAGCACCATATCTGCTCGATTGGATGAAGTAAAAAAACAAATCACCGGTTTTGAATCAATTGAATACATCAATAACTCTCCGGACACCCTAAATCAAATTTATATCCATATTTGGCCCAATGCCTACCGAGATCAAAACACCGCTTTAGCCCGCCAACTAAAAGAACAAACGACTTCAGAAGAAAATATTACTATCAACTTAAAAGGTTGGATTGATGACTTGGACTTTAAACAAGATGGAGAAAAAATCAAAACCGTCCGTCAACCGAATATAGACATCCTTTTACTCAAGTTAAATAGTCCATTATTGCCGGGGATGAAAACAGTTCTTTCAACCCCATTTACCGTTCAGCTCCCACCCTATTTTTCTAGATCCGGATATACCAAAGATCAAATAATAGCATGCCAATGGTATCCCAAACCGGCGGTATACGATAAAAAAGGATGGCATCAATTTCCTTATTTAGACCAAGGAGAATTTTATGGTGAGTTTGGATCTTTCGATGTTACCTTGGATCTGCCACAAGAGTATGTGGTTGGGGCTACGGGCATGCTTCAAAACCAAGAAGAGCTAGATCGCTACCGAATCATTGGAGACTCCAATTTCAAACACCTTAATTCACCAGTCATCCTTCCCTACCCTTCGTTGCAAGGCAGGAAGCAGCTTCAATTCAAGGCCGATTCGGTCCACGATTTTGCTTGGTTTGCAGGTAAAAACATAGTAATTGAGCACGATACTGCTGTCATCAATAATCGTACAATCGATCTCTTTGTTTTCAAAAGAAATAAACAAGATAAGTCCTGGAGCAGGGCTATTGAGTTTGGAAAAGGTGCGATTCATTATTACAGCGATAGAATTGGACCTTACCCCTATCCGGTAATTCAAATAGTAGAGGGTCCGTCCAATTATTCTAGCGGGGGAATGGAATATCCGATGATTACCCTGATCACAAGCCCCGAGTCAACAATTCCGTTTTTGGATGGCGTAATTACCCATGAAGTGGGGCACAATTGGTTTTATGGGGTTTTGGCAACCAACGAACGTACCCATCCATGGATGGATGAGGGGCTGAATAGCTATTTTCAATTTTGGTACGAAGCCAATAAATACCGCTATAATAGCTATATTGGAAGCCTATTGCCAACTAATATCACTGACTTGCAGTTAGATGATTTTTTAGACCGAATCTACGGTGCTCTAAACCGATTGGTCGCCAAACAAGCCATTGAAACTTCTTCTGAAAACTTTTCCAATAAAGACGCCTATGGAACCGTTATTTATGTGAAAACAGCAGTGTGGTGCTATTTGCTGGAAAAGTCACTGGGAAAATCCGTTTTGGACCGCGCTTTTAAGGCCTATTTCGAACGTTGGAAATTCAAACACCCTTATCCCGACGACTTTAAAGCAATTGTAGAAGAAGTAAGTGGCAAAAATGTAGATGAGCTGTTTAAATTATTAAAAAAACGTGGAAATTTTCGATAGTGCAAGAAGCCACCCAAAAGAACTTGAAATTGAAAAACCCCATTCTTACCTGCTTACTCTTGCTATCATTGGGTGTTGCCAAGGCTCAGTCCTATTGGCAGCAACAACTTCATTATATCATTGATGTAAGTTTGAATGACCAAGACAAATCATTGAACGGATTTCTTAAACTTACGTATAAAAATCAATCGCCCGACACGCTCAGCTTTATCTGGTTCCACCTATGGCCCAATGCCTATAAAAACGACCGCACTGCCTTTAGCGAGCAAATGCTCAGAACCGGCAGAACCGATTTTTACTTTTCAGACAAAGACAAACGAGGTTATATCAATCAGCTCGATTTCAGATCGAACAATCAAACATTGAAAGTTGCTGATCATCCATTGTACATTGATGTAGTGAAGGTACTCCTGAACGAGCCACTCCTACCGGGTGCATCTGTACAAATTACGACACCCTTTCATGTGAAACTTCCAGCGGGGTTTTCAAGAAGTGGATACAAAGATGAAACCTTTGCCATTACACAATGGTACCCAAAACCAGCAGTGTACGATTCAAAGGGATGGCATCCCATGCCTTATTTGGAATTGGGGGAATATTACAGTGAGTTCGCCGACTATGATGTAAAGATCAGTCTTCCCAAGAACTATGTTGTTGCCGCAACCGGACTACTACAGAATGAAGAAGAAAAAGCATGGTTGAATGCTCGTGCTCAATTCAAAATGCCGGCACCTACTCTCGTTCGAAAAAAACCCGGAGCACCGGCTGTAAAAATGGTGGTGATACCAAGTGCTAAAGAATCCAAAACACTGGAATACAAACAAACTCAAGTTCACGATTTCGCATGGTTTGCCAGTAAGAAATGGGTGGTGCAGTCAGATACCTGTATGCTACAGTCCAAAGAAGTAGTAGTATCCAGTTTCTATGAACCTTCAGAGGCAGAAGGTTGGAACAGCAGTGTTGAGTTGATGAAAAATAGTCTCCGCAAGCATTCCGAACTTATTGGCGAATATCCATATCAGGTAGTTTCAGCCGTGTCTATTCCTTTTGGAGAAGAAGGCGGCATGGAATATCCAACCATTACTTCCATTCGCACCGATCGCCCGAAAACAGATTTGAATGAACTTTTGATTCATGAAACCGGACACAATTGGTTCCAATCGGCACTTGCCTCCAACGAACGCGATTACCCCTGGTTAGATGAAGGACTCAACAGCTATTTCGATCGTATGATTCTAAATGAATCTAAAAAAGCAGGTACTTCTAGAACTGATTTCGAAAAAATGATCTTGAATTATACCAGTCTTATTGGAAGATCTCAACCAATAAACACGGTTACCGATTCTCTCACCCCCTTCAACTATTTGGTACTATCGTATAGTAAAACAAGTTTGTGGCTCCAATCCATTGAAGCAAAGATGGGAAAGGAAAAATTGATGGAAGTCTTCAAAGAATACTTTCAAAAATGGCAGCACAAACATCCACAACCGGAAGATTTTCTACGCATACTAGAGGCCAAAGGAGGTCCAACAGTAGCTGCAAGCTGGAGCTATCTGAATGGAACGGCGGCGCCCGATAGCATATCAACACATCGCCCACTAAAATTCGGGCTGTTCAAGAACATCAACAATTTACCTCGATACAATATTTGGTCTGCTAGTCCTGCTTTTGGTTTCAACAATTACGACGGTGTACAACTCGGGTTGTTGCTACACAATTACAACCCGTTACCAACGAAATTCAACTGGTTGATTGCGCCACTGTATGGATTCAAATCAAAATCACTCAATGGTGCGGTTCGGCTTTCTTATACCAACTATGAAGGATCGGGGAATAAGAAAATATGGAGTTTATCGGGTATGAAGTTTAGCACCAATAGTGGTGTCGATAGTTTGAATAATGCGATTTCCAGCAATGTGATTCGAATTGTACCGGGCTTTAAATGGTATTTCGGCAATAGTTTGAACAAAGATACCAGGGAACAATGGATCGAATTCAAAGCATTCATTTTGGGTAATACGGGCTTCAAATATGTGCTGAGAAAATCGGATACCACTTATCACCCCGAACTCACGAAACGTAGCTTCACTTCGATTCAACAATTAACCTATTCTCTCAGTGATAGCAGAGCATTGTACCCTTACGACTTAAAATTACAAGTTCAACAAGGAAAGGACTTCTACCGACTCAACGCCACCGGAAACTACTTTTTCAATTATAAGAAATATGGTGGTATGAATGTGCGCGTATTTGCTGCCGGTTTTGGATTTATTGGGAAACGTACTAGCACCAAGGCTTTCAACACATTAGCCTTCCAACCGAAATTAACGGCAGTAAGAGGCTATGAAGATTATACCTACAGTAATTACTTTTTTGGCAGAGAAGAAACCACCGGGTTTGCATCCCAGCAAATAATGATGCGCGACGGTGGATTGAAATTAAGAACCGACCTTTTCCAAGGACTTCAAGGTCGCAGTGAAAAATGGATCGCTTCTATCAACTTTACAACAAGCCTACCCCCGGCCTTGATACCCAAATTCATTCCCCTCAAACTCTTTTTGGATGCCGGAACTTACGCAGAAGCTTGGGACAAAAACAACAATACTACGCGCTTTCTATACGTAGGTGGTTTGCAACTATCGCTGTTCAAAGGCGCGATCAATGTGTATGCCCCCTTGGTATACAGCAAACTCTTCTCCGATAATCTGAAATCAGTTCCGGAAGAAAACAAATTCTTGAAAAAATTGAGTTTTAGTATCGACATTCAACACTGGACCCTTAAAAAGTTTTTAGGCAAATCGCTACCTTTATAATTGTATGAGTCGCGTTAAATTCATTTCCAGAGATCGGTTAGATGTGAAAAAATGGGATCAATGTATCGACAATGCTACTAACGGTGTTATATATGCGTATTCGTTCTATTTGGATCGTATTTCGAAACACTGGGATGCATTGGTATACGGCGATTATGAATACGTAATGCCACTTACTTGGAACCGCAAATTTGGGATTCACTATCTCTACCAACCCCCATTCACAGCGGCTTTGGGCGCTTTTGGAACAGATTTCCCACCCACCCTTATTCAGCAATTCTACAACGCAATACCGGATGATTTCAAACTCATTGAAATTGATTTAAATCCGGGCAACGGCGTTCCGCATACCAGCGGTCAATCACTTTTACGCAACAATTTTGTTCTAGACTTAAGCAAATCTTACCAGGAAATTCAACAGGGGTACAAAGACAATGTGAAACGTAATATCAAGAAAGCAGTACAACTCAATTGTACATATAATAACGATATCTCGGTTGATCAAGTAATTGAACTATCAAGAATTCAAAACGAAATTAGAAAGGAATATACAGAACACGATTACTATCGTTTTCGAAAATTATTCATGAAACTTTATCAGGAGAAAAAGGCAAAAGCTTGTGGCGTGTTTGGTCCGAATAAAGACTTAGTAGCTTCATGTGTATACCTCTTTTCGCATAACCGTGCCTATTATATTTTGGTGGGTAACCATCCCAATAGTAAAACCATGGGGGCTTCTCATTTTTTGATTGACCGATTTATTGAAGAACACTCAGAACAAGGGCTCACACTGGATTTCGAAGGATCGGATCAAAGAAATGTTGCATTTTTCTACAGTAGCTTCGGCGCACATCCTGAAACCTATCCGGCGATTCGGGTGAATAATTTACCGTTCTGGGCGAAGTTGTTGAAAAGGTTTAGGAAGTAGAAAGAGAAGTTTTGAGTAGTTAAGTTTTAAGTTATTGTGTTTGTGCAGCTTCGCTGCTTTGGGTGTTCACCGCGGAGCCCGCTAAGATCGCGAAGGAGTCGATTGGTTTTCTTTGCGGAACTTTGCGTTCTTTGTTTCTTTGCGGTAAAGTAAACAAATTGAAAATTCCGATGGTTAAATATCAAATTGAGAATTCGGATTTTTTTGACCACAGATTCGCGCAGATTTGAACGGATTTACACAGATTAGCCTCCGAATTTCAATCAACCTGACTGCCAGCCGTTTAATTATTAATTCTTAATTCTTAATTCCTA
>DGDD01000099.1:6472-12509 GCA_002385265.1 Chitinophagaceae bacterium UBA3961 | reverse complement strand
AACTACGAATGGTTTGGGAAAGGCTCAAGTTAAAATATTCTTTGTACATCCAGAAACCGGCGTCGTTAACATGGGAGAGCATGAGGCTTCCCGCACCAATGGAAAGTACCATTAAATTCGGATCAGTGCCTGTGCCCGCCATTATGGGTGCCATGATACCCGCAGCTGTTAATCCCGCTACAGTAGCCGAACCCAAGCAAACGCGGATCACCGCAGCAATCAGCCAGCCAACAATTAGCAAGTTTAACGACAAGGTTTTAAGACCTTCTCCAATCTCTTTGCTCACACCACTCGCTACAAATATTTCCTTCAAAGCACCCGCACCAGCCACAATTAAAAGGATCAGCGCCACATCTTTTACAGCTTCACTGTAATTGGTCATGATTTCTTTTAACTTTTTTGATTGGGTAATTCCTAGTGTAATGGTTGCTGTTAGTACGGATACCAACATAACAATCACCGGATCACCAATGAATTTTAATACTTTCTCCGTTTCTGCAGATATTGTCCAGATCAATGGAATAGAAGTAGTGATCAATAACAACACAACCGGCAATAGGGCTGATATAAAACTATTCGATACTCCGGGGAGTTTTGCTTCGTCAATTTTTTCCGGTTGGAAGGTGTCAAGTGGAACAGCTTTGATGTTTTTCAGTGTTTTTGCAAACAGCGGTCCTGCAATAATGATGGTAGGAAT
The DNA here is from genome assembly GCA_002385265.1 of Chitinophagaceae bacterium UBA3961. Taxonomy (GTDB): domain Bacteria; phylum Bacteroidota; class Bacteroidia; order Chitinophagales; family Chitinophagaceae; genus Endoryza; species Endoryza foliicola. The sequence goes on along the minus strand of DGDD01000099.1, from coordinate 11,812 downwards.
GGCGATGGCAAAACCATAAAGTAAGGTTTTACCCATGTCACCATGAAATTGGCTAACCAATGCAGTAGGAGAAGGGTGGGGTGGAAGGAATCCATGCGTTACCGACAATGCTGCCAACATCGGCATGCCCACATACACAGCAGGTAATTTGGTTTGATATACCACGGAGAATATTAGGGGAACCATTAATACAAAACCCACATTGTAAAATAGAGGGATGCCTACCACAAAGCCCGTTACCATCATGGCCCAACTGAAATACTTTTCGCCGGCCAGTTTCATCAAAGTGTTGGAGATTCGTTGAGCGGCACCCGATTGCGCTACCAGTTTTCCCAACATCGCGCCCAAGCAAATGATGCTGATGAGATCACCCATCATATCACCAATGCCTTTTTTTACAGAGGCGGTAAGCTTTTCGATTGGTATTCCTAAACAAGCTCCTGTAATTAAGGATACCACTAGGAAGGCAAGGAAAGGATGAAATTTCGCCCAAGTAATGAGCAAAATGAGGGTTGCAATGGCGGCAGCAATGATGAGCAAAGTCATGACGGAAGATAAGCAGAAATTTTAAAAACTAGGCAAGCGTTTCAATTGAACGAATTTGCCATGAGAAGTCGAGTTTTTTAGTTTTTAAGTTATTATGTTTTTTAGTAGGACGTTCCATGGAATGAGAGGGGAATCCAGTTAAAATGAAAGTATCGAGTTGTTTAGTTTTTTAGTTATTTAGTTGTTTAGTGATGCGTTCCATGAAATGAGCGGGAACCCACTTAAAATGAAAGCATCGAGTTATTTAGTTTTTTAGTTATTTAGTTGTTTAGTGATGCGTTCAATGGAGTGAGCGGGAAAACACACAAAATGAGAGAATCGAGTTATTTAGTTTTTGAGTTATTATGTTTTTTAGTAGGACATTACTTGAAATGAGCGGGAACCCACTTAATAACAAAAAAACTTAAAAACTTAAAACTTATTGCTGCTGCTGTTGCGCCGCAAACGTCGCATTCAAATAATCTGCTTCTTTTTGTTCGGGAGTTTTTTCGAGTTTCTCCATTTGAACTTGTGTGGTTTCTTCGAAAATTTGACCGTCTTCGTAGCCTACAGAAACGAATACGAATAGATCTTGACGCGATGGTCCTTTGAAGGTACCTTTTACCGGAGAACAGTCTCTGAAATTGCGACCTACGGCTAATTTGATGTGATTGTTGGTGGTCCACACATTGTTGGTAGGGTCAATGCCGGCCCATCCATAGGAAGGAATCCAAGCTTCAACCCAAGCATGGGTGGCGCCTTCTCCGCGCATGCCGTTTTTGTTGGGACAAATATAGCCGCTTACATACCTGCTAGGGATGCCCATAGAACGGAGTAATTGCAACAATACGTGAGCGAAATCTTGACAAACACCACGTTTGTCTTCCAAAATTTCATCAACCGTAGTTTCAATGGTGGTGATACCCTTGGTATACTTGAAGTATTTATAAATGTATTCGCTCGATTGCTCTACAATTTGTGCCACGCTCTTGGTTGCATTGTAGATGGTATCGATGATGGTTTGCAATTCTTCTTGTTTCTCAATATCATCGGGTTTCATCAATTCCAACAGCGTGAGATCATAGTCTACATCGTTTTGAAGTTGATCCAAACCTGAATGAAAGTTCACCGATAATTGGGTGGTTTGAGTGGTTCTCACAATCAACTTGCTCTCGATGATCAATTGGGTATGCGGGTCTATTAAAGTAAAGGTTCCGGTTTTGTTTCCCCAATAATCATTGAAATAATGAATATCTGGTTGATGCGAAATAATCAGGTCGTGTTGCAACACTTCCTGCTCCTTACATTGGTACGGGAAAATCTTCACCTCATTGATGCTTTCTGAAACAGGTTGTTCGTAAGCATACTTCGTAATATGATGTATTTTGAATACTGGCATTGTGCAAACTTAAGAATAAGAGAAAAATGATTGACTCAAAGCGCGACTAAATTGCAATAAATTTCCGCGGGTTTCTTCCAAATACTCGGGCATGCCGCTTCTTTTGATCCATTCAAAATCGGCAAACTCTACATTGCTGTACAATCTTCCGAATTGTTTCAGCAAAGCGTATTTCTCTGTTGGATTGTTTTCTTTCACCACATCGTCTAAATATTTCTTTACACGAGAAAGCGAATACATGATGGAATGCGGAAACAAGGGGTTGAAAATAACCTGATGCGCCACATTGTAATTGTAATCGTTGCTGCGGTAATTCTTCAAGTGAAACTCATAGCCCGATAAGGAGAAAAGCAATCCTCTCCAATACAAAATATCTTTTGTGTTGGTAAAATCGTAATCAATGGTTTTGTATTGCTTGTCTACCAATTCAATGGTTAGCAAACAACGCTCAATGTATTTTCCCAAACTCATGAAACTCCAGCTCATGCCTCTCGGCATAGTACTATCGGTGATCCCGGTATAAAGCAAACAATTCTTGAGCATGCTTTCAATAGCTGCAATGCTATCACCGTCTGTTAATTGAGTGGCAATTTTGGGATTGTTGATCAAATGATACAAATGATTCACTTGTTCCCACACTTCTTTGGTGATGTGGTCTTGCATGCCTCGTGCGTTTTCACGAGCTCTGTTCAAGATCACTTTTAGAGAGTTCTGATTTTTCGAATCTAATAGCAAGTGCTGTACCGCTCCATTTGGATTTTTCATCAATTCCACTACACCCTCTTTTCCGAGTCCGGTGAATATTTCTATCAAAGGCTGCCAGTTGTTGTTTCCTGTTGGGCCTTTATCGAGCGACAATACATAACTTGTTTGCAACATGCGTAACATTCCCTCTGAACGTTCAAGGTATCTATTTAACCAGAACATGGAATCTGCAATTCGGCTAAGCATACTAGTTGGTTGTTTTACGTTGTTCATTGATTGGTTATAGGTCTACTACCCATGTGTCTTTACTTCCTCCTCCTTGCGATGAGTTCACCACCAGTGAGCCTTCTCTGAGTGCTACACGGGTCAATCCACCCGGAACAATTTCAATTCCCGAAGGTCCACAGAGCGCGTAGGGGCGCAAGTCAACGTGACGGGGTTGCAATTTTCCATCAATGAAACAGGGAACAGTTGATAATTTTATGATCGGTTGTGCGATGAATTCTCTTGGGTTCTCTTCCACTTTTTCTTTGAACTCAGCGATCTCACTGTCTTTCGCACTATTGCCCATCAACATTCCATATCCGCCACTTTGATTGGTTCTCTTAATTACCATGTTATGGATATTTTCGAACACATGCTTTCTGGCATCGGGATCTTTGAGTTGATAAGTAGGAACGTTGGGAAGAATGGGCTCCTCGTTCAAATAGTATTTGATCATATCGGGCACATAAGCGTACACCGCTTTATCGTCGGCTACTCCATTGCCCACAGCATTTACGATGGCCACATTTCCTCTTCTATAGGCGCTTATAAGTCCGGGAATTCCCAAAGCTGAATCAGGTCTAAACGTCAAGGGGTCTAAATACTCGTCGTCCACTCTTCTATAGATCACATCTACTTGCTCCAACCCGCGAGTGGTTTTCATGTACACTTTGTGGTTGTTCACTACTAAGTCTCTTCCTTCTACCAAGGGAATACCCATTTGACGGGCTAAAAACGTATGCTCGTAGTAGGCAGAATTGTAAACACCCGGAGTAAGAATAACAGCAACGGGATTGCTTACCGGACGGGGCGAAAGGGACAACAAAATATTGTGCAATACCAAGGGGTAATTGTTCACCATGCGCACATGATTGGCGGCCAACTGATCGCTGAACAAGCGCTTGGTTACTTCTCTGTTTTCTAACATATAAGAAACACCGGAAGGAGTTCTCAAGTTATCTTCAAGAATATAGAACTTGCCGTCTTCTCCTCTAATCAAGTCAATACCTGAGATGTGAACATAGATATCGTAAGGCACGTTGATGCCAAACACTTCTCTAGTATAGTGCGGACAAGAAACCACGAGCGATCCGGGAATCACTTTGTCTTTAATGATTTGTTGATCGTGGTACACATCTCTCAGAAACATATTCAAGGCTTTCAAGCGTTGCTTGATTCCTTTTTCAATATGATCCCATTCAGTACCGGTGATGATACGGGGAAGAATGTCGAAAGGAAAGATGCGTTCAATGCCGGCATCGTCGCTGTAAACCGTGAAGGTGATACCTTGGTTCATGAAGAGTTCACCCGCCTGCAGGTCTTTCTGTTTTAGCTGTTCGATGGACAAATGACCGATCGATTGCAGCAAACTTTTGTAAGGGTCTCGGATCCCATCCGGCCCCATCATTTCGTCCCAGGTTTGGGAGGCAATATACCTGGCTAATAATTGTTCACCCGTCATAGCAGTCGGTTTTATAGTAAAAATGGTTACTGATCCGTGATATTCGCGGACAAGCAACCATTGTCCTCAATATAAGAAAAAACGTGATATTAGAAAAAATAAAAGGAATTGGATAGAATGATAACCAAATTGAAAAACAAACTGAATTTTTGTTGCTAAAAGCCCAATTTCAGGGTGTTTTTCTGTTCAGATTTCAAATTTTGGCTATGTTCTTCAAAAATGGCTTTCGCAAGGTTTTGGGGACTGATCCATTTGCCGGTATCGGCGTTGGGCATAGCGGCTCGGTTTTGAGGGGTATCGATGGTTCCGGGAACCACCACTACCACACGTGCTGCCGACTTCTTTTTAGCAGCCAATGCATTTAATAGTTCAGCCAAATCTACAATCAAGGCTTTCGACAATCCGTAAGCAACCACACCCGTTGCTGCGGAGGGGTCGGTTCCGGCACAGGAAGAAATTAAAAACAGCGTGCCGCTTCCTTTTTCTAAAAAATGAAGAAATAAGGGTTTGGCAAGTAGGTAGGCTGTTTTGAAGTTGAGGGTGATTTGCTTCTCGATGGAGGCATAATCGGTTTCTTCCAAACTTCCCATGGCAAATCCGCCGATGGTAAGAACGGCGGCGTTAATTTGAGTGCTTTCTTGGATGATGGCGGCAATGGTGGCATTGCATTGTGCTTCGTCAGTCGCATCTAGCACCAGTTCTTTGAAAGATGGGGCTTCGCTTGTTTTGCTTACCGTGCCGTAGACGGTGTATCCGTGTGAACTGAAATAAGCGGCAACGGCGCTTCCTAAATTGCCGGCGGCGCCTGAAACAAATAGCGTTGAACCCATGCTTGTGCTTTTATCCGAATATAGGGGATTTTTGTGAAGAAATAGGTTCATGATTGGTTCACCGCAAAGGGCGCCAAGAGCGCGAAGGTTTCGCAGAGTAGTTTTTGTTTTTTTTGACCACGGATACCACAGATTAATACAGATTTTCACAGATT
>DGDD01000099.1:5898-6063 GCA_002385265.1 Chitinophagaceae bacterium UBA3961 | reverse complement strand
GCGATCGCAACGTTAACGCAGCGACTTTCGTTGCGAACCTTTGCGCACTTTGTTACTTTGTGGTAGAGTAAACTGATTTAAAATTTTTAGGATCGGAGATTAATTCGAGAATTCGCATTTTTTTTGACCACTGATAGCACAAATTAATACAGATTTTCACAGATT
>DGDD01000099.1:0-5502 GCA_002385265.1 Chitinophagaceae bacterium UBA3961 | reverse complement strand
GCGATCGCAACGTTAACGCAGCGCTGGCGGTCACTCTGTATTTCCTCCATCCTCTATCTTCCCTCCTCCCTTTTCTTTTCTGCCTTTCCTCGTTCCTCGTCTCCTCCCTCCTCCCTCCTGTATTCCGGCTGTTCCATTATTAATTATTACTTATTAATTATTAATTACCTCCGGCTGTTCAATTATTAATTATTACTTATTAATTCTTAATTATCTCCCCCAATTCCCAGGCGTCACCCCCTCAATCTTCTTAAACACCCTATTGAAATAACTCAAGCTCTCAAAGCCGGTATCGAAGGCTGCTTCGGTGACTGTGCTTCCTTGCATCAATAGCTTTTTGGCTTGATTGATCCGATAGTTCAATACAAAATGCGTATAGGTATTACCGGTGAGTTTCTTAAAGGTTCTGCAAAAAGCAGGGACACTTAAATGCCAGCAATCCGCCGCCGCTTGCACTTCAATGGGTTCTAAATAGTGGGCTTCTACGTGTCGGTACAACAATTCCATTCTTCGTTGGTGCTTCTGCAATATTTCAGAGCTATAGGGCTTGGCATCCAATTCCAAGTATTCAGTGCTGCTGGCCAATAACTGCAGAATTTTCAGCAATTCCAGTAATTGATCGAATTTGTTTTTTTGAGGAAGGGCTTGCAATAGCGGTCCCACCTGAGCTTTGATGGATCCTGTAAACACCAAACTTCCTCGGGCTTTCTCCATCATTAACCGTATCTTTTTCATTTCGGGCGATTGCGTGAGCGCCGAACCAAGAAAATCTTCATTGAGTTGAATGATGGTTTGATCAATGGGTGTATTCACTCCATAATCGAAATTCAAATGTGGCGTATGCGGACCTATCAATACCAAATCAGAACCCTCGTAAAAAGTAACATGATCTCCAATTTGTCGGGGTCCACGATCTGCTTCTACATACAACAATTCAAACTCCGGGTGAAAATGCCAATAATAGACATCGTTCAACCCCGGCGTAAGCAATAGTTTAAAGGAACTATCCTCATCTTTTTGAATGTTCTCCAGCAAGATCTTCATACCTGAATTTACTGAATTTTGGTTCAGAAAAGATAAAAACGGTCAATACAGTGCAAAAAATAGCCAAAACAGGGCTTGTATTCAGCCTCTATGAAAAAGTAGCTTTGGTGTATTAAATCAATTGCTATATGAATCCCACACCAACAATGAACCCCACTATGGCGGCAACCATGGCCCCAACGATGGCCACCAATGCCCATAAAGACATCCCCGGCAATCCTTCCGTTGCGAAGAGCAGCCAACAACGATTGAACGACCGCTCCAATGGAAAACCATTGAAAGTTTTGTCGGAAGAAGATTGGAAGTTCTGGATCGAGAACGGCTATATAGTGATCAAAAACGCGGTTCCCAAAGAACAAGCCGAAGCCACAGCAGCCTTCCTCTGGGAATTTGAAGAGAAAGACCCGAATGATCCGGAGACTTGGTACGCACCACCTCGCGCAGAAATACAAATGAAAGAGCTTACTAATAGTGGCATGGTAGAAGTGTACAACAACCAACATTTGTGGAACAACCGTCAAATGCAACGGGTATACGATGCCTTTAGTGATATTTGGGGAACAGAAGAGCTATGGGTCACCATCGACCGTGCGAATTTGAATTTCCCTATGCGACCCGGATTTGAATTCAAAGGCTTTATTCATTGGGACTACGACCCTGAAACCAAACCACAAAACGTTCAAGGGGTATTGGCCTTGGCCGATCAAACCGATGAAAACATGGGCGGCTTTCAATGCATCCCCGAATTGTACAGAACCTATGATACGTGGAAACTAACGCAGCCGGAAGACCGAAACCATTTCCGTCCCGATACAACCGGATTTGATCTGGTAAAAGTAAAAATGGAAGCGGGCGATTTGTTGATCTTCAATAGTCTTTTGGCGCACGGCATTCGTCCGAATTTATCGGGCAATAAAGTGCGTATTGCACAGTACATTTCCATGATGCCTGCGGAAGAAGACAATCCTGCATTAAAAGAATGGCGCATCAATTCTTGGAGAGACCGTATTGCACCGGAAGGGTATGCATTCCCCGGCGATCCAAGAAAATGGGAGCAGAATAAATACGGAACAGCGGAGTTGACGGAATTGGGGGAGAAGTTGTTGGGGTTGAGAAGTTGGAGTTAGAGAATGATTTTTTATTTTGAACACAGAACACCTTTAGATCAAGTTTTGAGTTATTGAGTTCGGTGTTTTAGGCATTGGGCCTTAGGCTTTAGGCTTTTTTTGACCACAGAACACACAGATTACAAATACAAGATTTACACAGATTAGAGGCCGAAAGAATATCAGCAAGACAAAATATTCAGACTCTAATCTGTGTTAATCCGTTATAATCTGTGCGAATCTGTGGTCTAAAAAACTCAAAAAAAAAAGCTACCTGCCCCGAAAAACATACCACCAAATGACTACAACATTAAACAACGGAATATCCATGCCGCTGCTGGGATTGGGTGTGTACGACATGTACAACGCTGAAGCAGAAACGGCAGTTTCAAAAGCATTGGAGATCGGATATCGATTGATTGATACGGCTTCGCTCTATCGAAACGAAAAAGAGATAGGCAATGCCGTAAGAAATAGTTCCTTACCGAGAAATGAGATTTTTGTAACTACTAAAGTGGGCAATGGAGATCAGGGATACGACTCTACCCTACGCGCATTCGATACCAGTATGAAATTATTGAACATCGAATACATAGACGCCTACCTCGTGCACTGGCCTATCAAAGGAAAGCGAAAAGATACTTGGAAAGCAGTGGAGCGCTTGTACGAAGAAAAACGGGTTCGATCGGTTGGAGTGGCCAATTACTTGGTCCCTTTTCTAGATGAATTGAAATCTTACGCCAATATTGTTCCGGTGATCGATCAAATGGAATTCAGTCCTTGGTTGTATTTAAAAGCCGAATTGGATCGTTGCAAAAAAGACGGGATTCAATTGCAATCGTATACACCACTGGTTCGAGGTAAGAAATTCAGCGATCCGCTGATTCAAGAACTTTCTACAAAGTATTCAAAAACGCCCGCACAAATCATCATTCGTTGGAACTTGCAGTTGGGGGTTTCCACTATTCCGAAATCATCGAATGAAGCAAGGCTGAGGGAGAATTTTGATGTGTTTGATTTTGAAATTAGTGAAGCTGATATGGAAAGACTCTGTGGATTGAATGAGAATTTTAGAGTGGTGGATGACCCAATCGAAATGCTGTAATATCCGGCTTTTTTCATCGCAAAGAGAAGGAGGGCGCGGAGATACGCGGAGAAAACATTACTCTATTCTCCCTTTGCGCCTCTTTGCGCTCTCTCTGCGCACTTTGCGCACTTTCTCTAAAAATTATCCAATATCTTTATAGCAAATCGACTCTCATGCGTTTGCTATTCCTTCTTTTATTGATATCTGCTCAAAGCTTCGGTCAAACAGACAAATACACTTTACTCAAGCCCGCTCGTGTATTCGACGGCGTTGAAATGCACGACAACTGGATTGTGCTTGTAAAAAATGATACCATAGTGGCTGCAGGACCGCAGCAATTCAAGCTGCCTGCCGGCACTACCATCATTGAATTGCCCGGCAAAACCTTGATGCCCGGATTGATTGAAGGGCATTCTCATCTCTTACTTCATCCCTACAACGAAACAAAATGGGAAGATCAGGTTTTGAAAGAATCGAGAGCCGAACGCATGTTGCGTGCGGGCAATCACGCAAAAGCCACCGTACTAGCGGGCTTCACCATGGTGCGCGATCTAGGTACCGAAGGTGCTGAATACGATGATGTGGGATTGAAAAAAGCGATTGAAAAAGGACTCATTATTGGACCAAGAATGCAAGTAGTTACCAAGGCTATTGTGGCGAGAGGAACCTATGCGCCACGTCCGGCCAGTTCTGATATCGATTTCCACCAAGGTGCTGCTGAAGTGGGCAATGTAGGAGAAATGCAAAGTGAAGTACGCCTTCAAATTTCAAAAGGTGCCGATCTGATAAAATTATATGCCGATTACCGTTGGGGTAAAAGTCATGAAGCCATGCCTACTTTTACTGTAGAAGAAATGAAAGCGGCGGTGGAAATTGCTCAATCGGGCGGCCGACAAGTAGTCGCCCATGCCACCAGTGTGGAAGGCATGAAAAGAGCCATTGCTGCCGGAGTGTACACCATAGAGCACGGCGATCAGGGCACCCTAGAAGTATTCAAACTGATGAAAGAAAAAGGCATCGCCTACTGCCCTACCCTTGCGGCCAGTGATGCGTATGAACAATACGGTGGCTGGAACAAAGCTTCCGGAATTATTCCTGCCAGCATTCAACAAAAAAAGAAAAGTTTTCAAGCAGCCCTTGCAGCAGGTGTTACCATCGTAATGGGCGGCGATGTAGGCGTGTTTACGCAAGGCGATAATGCCCGTGAAATGATCATGATGGTTGAATACGGAATGACTCCAATTGATGTATTGAAATCTGCCACTTCTGTGAATGCCACGGTATTCGGTGTAGCCGATAAACTGGGCTTCATCAAACCCGGATTACTCGCCGATCTTATTGCTGTTGACGGTGACCCTAGTAAGAATATTGGGGCAGTGAAGGCAGTGGGATTTGTGATGTTAGGAGGGAAGGTAATTAAGAATTAAGAGTTAAGAATTAAGAATTGGGTTGCTTCGCAAATATTGACAACACTGGATTTCGCAAGCGATTCACTATTGCTATTTTGAAAGCCCTTTCTCCATTTGGCTCTAAAGAGAAAGGCCTCACAAAATAGTGTGGGCCTCATTATTAATTATTAATTCGTTGTGCTAATGGCTAATCAAGAAAAACTGATGGCATCAAAAAGCAAGACTGCTTTCTCTTACATTTTCTCTGTCGCATACTGCTTATATATTCAAAATGATTTCATTTTTTAAGTTCCATTCGTCCATCTATGAAGAAAACGATGTCCGAAGCCATTTCGAGCATGCTTCGAAAGGCCAAAGGCCTGAAGAAGTATGCGAGAAATCTGGGTTCTTTTTAAAAAATCCCCGTCATTCCGATCGAGCGAGGCTGCGAAGCAGCCGCAGCGAGAGAGGAAACTCAAAACGTGTTGTTAGAGAAAAGGCGCTTTTGAAACTATTTTTTTCACTAAACCTATTGTTTAGTTTTTGAGTTTGGGGCTTTGCACAAGACACTGGTTTGAATTTGTGCTTTTGGTATTCTTGCGTGGACATGAGTGCCATGCGTCAATAGTGTAGCAACTGAAGAACTTAAAAACTAAATAACTTAAGAGCTTGGCATTTGATAAAGGAAACTAACAATGTGTTGTTAGAGAAGAGACGGTTTTGAAACTATTTTTTTCACTAAACCTATTGTTTAGTTTTTGTGTTTGGGGCTTTGCACAAGACACTGGTTTGAATTTGTGCTTTTGGGCATTTTTGCCTGAAGATCGGCTCCATTCTTCAATAGTGCAACAACTTAAGAACTAAAAAACTCAACAAC
>DGDD01000083.1 GCA_002385265.1 Chitinophagaceae bacterium UBA3961 | reverse complement strand
CGTTCTCCAACCCAACTGATAGGTCTCTAATTTTTCAATTACCAATCCTTGAGTCACCAAAACATCTTCCGGTATTAAGTGCGTTGGCGTGTTTTTATCTGACGCATCTAGAACATAGACTTGCTCATCGATAATAACATAGGCCATAACTTTGTCGAAGTACTCAAACGAAGGAATCAATGTATTAATTTGACCATTCTCCCTTGTACTAACCAATACAGGATAAGCATCTAAACCTGCATCCTTCAATAGATTCACCAGAATTAAATTGATCTCACTCGCAGTACCTTTTTTGTCTTTCCATGCCGCTTTTACACCATCATATGAATAGATGGAAGTATATCCATTATCAGTCATGTTTTTTGTAACATAATGATGGATTGTTTTCATCCGTTCATAAGGGTTTGTTACGGTGCGCAATGCCGCCTCAAGATCATCAGTTCTTGGAATGTTTTTCTTCAATTGAACTCCAAAATCATCATCCTCCATTAATTCTTTGATGATACCGGGCCATGAGCGCACCAAACTCTGTCTGCGACCATCGGAAAGGGTTACTGCAATTAACCGTGCATCTACTCTTTGTAAATAATCATCGTCTGTGCTAATAAAAGGTTCGTCGCGAAGTGCAGGTACATTGCTCATACTGAATTGCTTTACAGATCTATCACCTCTAACCGGTACTTCTTGAGCTTGGTATTCTAAACTACAGTAAGGAACTAAATTGATTTCTAGCTGAGTTGGAACATCGGTTTTCAGGCGACTGTAATCCACAGGGATATCTCTTTGGAAATACCAGCGGGGGAATCCAGGGTTACGATGGATATACTTATACTCAATTACACTTCCAACCTTAACGTTAGGAAAAGCAATCACCATTTCTGTATATCTTTTGTTTAATGGCTTTTCAATAATCGACTTTTTGTCAACCGGTGTTGCCACCACAGTTCCATTTGCATCAACATTGTAGGTATGCGCTTGAAACTTCATGATCGATTCATCATTTCGATAGCTATGGTAACGGATCTTGACATTCGCATGGTCTAATCCTGATTCTTTCAAAATCTTGATTCGAACATGCTTCTCCAGTTGGATATTACCAACTATATCGCACACGAATTCACCCACATCGAACAGCACTTCTGCCTCCGCGTCTTTGTCAAAATCGCATACTTTTTTCTCTAAAACTGATTTTTCGATATTACCGTATCCTGGAATATCTTTGTTGTCGTTCTTTTTTTGGCCGAATACAATCGACCCTGCCAGTAGAAGGCACAGTAGTAAAAAGGAAGGTTTCATAAATGGTTTAAATTAAGATCGCGCGATAAATATATACATAATTTTAAATCTGCGAATTTTTTGTCTATGCAAGTTTGTAAAATTTATTTCAAGACTATTTTTCTGTTGTCGCTATTACTGCTGCTCAGTACTTACACTTACAGTCAGGCAAAGCCTAAAGCAGCCCAAAATAATTCAAGTTCAAAGATGAACACATTACTTTGGGAGGTTTCCGGGAATGGGCTAAAAGCGCCGACTTATGTTTTTGGTACCATGCATGTTTTATGTGCAGAAGATGCGCAGTTAAGTGATTCACTTAAGACAATAATTCATAAAGTAAATGAGGTGTATTTTGAGATAGACATGGACAATATTATGCAAATGATGGGGATGCTGCAGCATGTAAATATGAAAGGAGGGGTGAAGCTGTCAGATCTGTTAACTGTAGATGAATACAAAAAATTGGAAACCTATCTAAAGGCTAAAAGCCCGCTGCCCTTATCGATGATGACTCGTTTTAAGCCTTTTTTCATTAGTGGATTAATAACTGAATCGGGGCTCGATTGTAAAGAAAAAGATGGAATGGAATCGGCAATTATGAAGGAAGCAAAAGCTCATGATAAGGTTATCAATGGTTTGGAAACCGTGGCCTATCAAGCAGGTATTTTTGATAGTATTCCTTATAAAGATCAAGCCAGAGAATTGATGAGATATGTGGACAGTGGATCTTACTACTTAGATCAAACAATGGCCTTGGTATCGGTTTACAAAAAGCAAGATTTAGACGAAATTGAAAAAATGACGGTTCAATCGGATCCGGGAACATCGAACTACTTGGACCTTTTATTGTTCAATCGAAATAAGAATTGGGTGAAGAAGCTACAAGAACTCATGCCAAAAGGTTCGTATTTGATTGCTGTAGGAGCGGGGCATTTACCGGGAAAACAAGGAGTATTGCAATTATTGCGTAATGCAGGGTATACGGTTCGTCCAATCCCTAATATTGTAAAATCAGGTATTGAAGCAAACCCATAAAAAAAAGAGGCATCGCCTCTTTTTTTTATTTAGAATTTTTCAAGTCCACTGAAGAAGAAACTTCCTTCGATCGCTGCATTCTCGTCTGAGTCGCTTCCGTGTACTGCATTTTCACCAACAGATGTCGCAAACAACTTGCGAATGGTGCCTTCTGCAGCTTGAGCCGGATTGGTAGCACCAATCAAGGTTCTGAAAGAAGCTACTGCGTCGTCTTTTTCCAAGATTGCGGCAATGATGGGACCACTGCTCATGAATTCAACTAATTCGCCAAAGAAAGGGCGCTCTTTGTGCACTGCATAGAATTCACCTGCCTTTTCAGCACTTAATTTAGTTAGCTTCAAAGACACAACACGGAACCCTTCTTTAATGATTCGATCAAGGATCGCTCCTGCATGACCATTTTTCATGGCATCAGGCTTAATCATGGTAAACGTACGATTACTCATAGTCTGTTTTTCAATTTAGGCCGCAAAGTTACACCCAATTTGCTTGAGTTCATAATTTATCGTCGATTTAGCCATTTGAATTTGGGATTTGGCCATTATTTCCGCAAATTTGCCAACTTCAAATGGAACAAATTCAAGCGTTATACCCACTTTTAGGTAGCCCACGAAAAGTGGTTATTACTACTCACCAAAAGCCCGATGCTGATGCCATGGGCTCGTCTTTAGGACTTGCTGCCGTCCTCAAAAAATTAGGCCACCAGGTTACAGTAGTGTCGCCCACCAATTGGGCCGGATGGTTAAATTGGATGTCGGGAGTGGATCAAGTAATTGATTTCGAGCACAATAGAGAGAAAGTTGCAGGTATCTTGAACGATACGGAATGGCTGTTTTGCCTAGATTTCAATATTTTTCACCGTACCAAGCATTTGGCCGGTTTGCTGGCAGCCGCTAACTGTACCAAAATTCTAATCGACCACCACCAAGAACCTGATACCCCTAATTTCAACTATGGAATTAGCAATACCGGGAAGAGCTCTACTTGCGAAATGATTTATGATTTTATCCAAGAAAGTGGAAATGATCATTTACTAGATCAAGATATTGCAGCTGCACTGTATGCCGGGGTGATGGCCGATACCGGCTCATTTAGATTTCCGGCTGCATCTGCCAGCGTTCACCTAATGGTTGCACGATTGAAGGCTACCGGGCTCAATCATACAAAAGTTCACGAAAATGTTTACGATAATTTCCTAGAAAATCGCCTTCGATTCATCGGACACATACTTTCGAATAGAATGGAGGTTTACTATGAATTGAATACCGCATTGATTGCTATTTCTAAAAAGGATCTTCTGCGCTATCAAATTAAAACCGGAGATACTGATGGATTGGTCAATTATCCTCTAAGTATCCAAGGTATTAAAATGGCTGCTTTAGTGATTGATCGCGACGAAGAACGCAAATGGAGTTTTAGAAGCAAAGGCGACTTCGATGTAAATACATTTGCAAGACGCCATTTCGAAGGTGGTGGGCATTTCAACGCCTCCGGCGGTAGAAGCAGCGACAGCCTTGAATCAACAGTGCATCATTTTCAACAAGTAATCAAGAATTATGCTGAGGAATTGGGGTAGCGCCTTAAAACCGCGTACCTTTATCTTTCTCTACGATCGCAACAATAAATATTAAAAAACAACAAATGAAAAGACTCAGTTTGATGGCGTTGGCTGCCTTGTTCGTGCTAGGTTTTGCTGCATGTAATGGTGGCGGTAGTTTTAAACGCACTAAAAGTGGATTGATGTACAAGATTATTTCTGATCAAAAAAATCCACTTCCTAAGAATGGACAATTTCTAAAGTTTGAATACGTTCAAAAAGTTCGCGATTCAATTTTATTCAGTTCTGCTGAAAATGGACCTGCCTACGTTGTTATTGACAGCGCAGCCACACCAGACTACAACCCCAATGAAATTTTTGCTTTTCTTAGAAAAGGGGATTCAGCCGTGGTGATCATTGAAGCAGATACCATTCGCAAAAAGAATGGTGGTCAGTTGCCCGCTTTCTTAAAGTCGAAAGACAAAGTATACCTCACTATCAAAGTAATCGACCTGTTTGCTACCCAAGATTTAGCGGATGCAGACAGAAAGGCTACCATGGAAGTTTACATGAAGAAAGCCGAACAAGAAGCTGAAAAACAAAAATTAAAAGATCTTGAAACACTGAATGCATACGTAAAATCGAAGAATATTACCGTTCAATCTGCGCCCCAAGGAACTTTGGTAGAAATTACCAATCCTGGTACCGGTGCTCAAGTGGATAGTGGTAAGTACGTTTCAGTAATGTATACTGGTCAAACTATGGCTGGTAAAGTGTTCGACTCAAGCATTGATCCTAAATTTCAACACCCAGGCCAACCGTACACATTTATGATCGGTGGTCGTGGTGCGATCAAAGGCTGGGATGACGGATTGCGTTTGTTTAAGAAAGGGGGGAAAGGTCGTTTGTACATTCCTTCAGCCTATGCTTACGGAAAACAAGGAGCAGGTGAAGACATCAAGCCAAACGAAAACCTAATTTTTGATGTAGAAGTTGTGGAAGTTTCTGATACAATGCCTAAATCGGCGCAGCAAATGCCTGGTGGTCATTAATCAATAAGATATCAATTAGAAAAGGCAACGAATTTCGTTGCCTTTTTTATTGCAATAAATTATAGAGCGTAATACATTCTGTTGCTTCTTTTACATCGTGTACTCTTAGAATATCTACGCCGCGTTCTAACGCATACATATGTAAAGCGGAACTTGCGCTAAGCGCTTCCGATGAACTGATATTTAGTGGTTTATACACCATCGATTTTCTTGAAATCCCAATTAATAAGGGGGCGCCAATAGCTTTTAAAGCCGCAACAGATTTCAGTAGTTCATAGTTCTGAGCTACAGACTTCCCAAAACCAAATCCAGGATCGATGATGATATCATTGAGGCCTTTTTTTCTCAGGGAATCCAATTTGGTTTCAAAAAAACGCAGCACTTCAGCACTCACTTGATTGGTTTGCATGGCATCCGTTATCGATTCCAAATTTCCCGGTAAATGCGTGCATACGTAGGGTGCTCTATACTGCTGAGCTACTTCAAGTATTTCAGGGTCATAACTGCCTCCGGTAACATCATTAACAATAGATGCGCCTGCTTCCAAGGCAGCTGCTGCAACGGAAGAATAGTAGGTGTCAACTGAAATGATAATATCTGGATATGACACATGAACGGCCCTGACAGCCGGAACTACTCGTTCCATCTCAACACTTGCAGGAATTCTTTTACTTCCTGGTCTTGTGCTTTGTCCACCTAAATCCAGTATCCCGGCTCCATCTTGAACCATTTGGTGGGCTTTAGCGAGAATGTCGGGAAGGCTGTCAACTCGGCTGTCTGAAAAATAAGAATCCGGTGTACAATTAATAATCCCCATAACCATGGGTTTATTCACAATCAACAACTTACCCTTACAATTCAAACTAAAAATTGACATTGAATCTTTATTTTTGGACGATAAAATTGCACATTTATTTCCATACCCAACTTAATTTGAACGGGAGAAGTATATTTTATGAGTACAATTGATCAGTATAAGAAGGCGGTACAGGGTTGCAGAGACATTTTCGTCAAAAAAGCGAGTGATTACGGTACCGCTTGGCGCGTTTTAAGAATTATTTCGGTTGTTGATCAAATTTTCATCAAAGCCCAACGTGTCAAAACACTTCAGCAAACGCAAGTTCAAAAAGTTGGAGATAGTATCACCAGTGAATTCAAAGGTATTGTGAACTATGGAGTAATTGGGTTGATCCAGTTAGAATTAAATGGCGAAAGCATGGAAGATCTTCCCATCGATAAAGTGCAGCATTGGTTTGATACAAAAATTGAATTCGCTAAATCAGTGATGCTTGATAAAAATCACGATTATGGAGAAGCTTGGAGAGACATGAGCCAGGAAAGCTTCATTGATCTGATATTGATGAAGCTTTTACGAATAAAGCAAATTTTAGCCAATGATGGTAAAACGCTGATTAGCGAAGGCATTGATGCGAATTTCGTTGATATTATTAATTATTCGGTATTCGGATTGATTCTGATTGAAGAAGGAAAACATAAACCATAATTACTTTTTATGAAAGCAGTTTGGATGATCATTCGATGGGTAGTAGGGCTACTGTTTATCTTTTCCGGTTTGGTGAAAGCCAATGATCCATTAGGCTTGAGCTACAAAATGCAGGAGTTTTTTGAGGTATGGAACCTGCACCAATTCAACGAATACACTTTAGCGCTGTCGATTGCGATGATTGGCTTTGAAATTATTGCTGGAGTTGCCGTGATCGTAGGTTGGCAAATGCGCTTATTTAGCTGGTTATTGCTGCTACTAATTGTGTTTTTTACCTTCTTAACAGGATACGCCGTAATCTCCGGAAAAATAAAAGAATGTGGTTGTTTCGGAAATTGTATTCCGTTAACAGCTATGCAATCGTTCATAAAAGATTTGGTACTAACCGGGCTGATACTTCTACTTTTCTCTCAAAGAAACAAGTTCAAACCGCTGCTCTCAACAATGAACAATGTATTGGTACTATTCTTTAGTGCAGTCTTCAGCTTTTCTTTCATGTGGTACACATTGTTGCACCTTCCTGTAGTTGACTGTTTGCCCTACAAAGAAGGGATAAATATTCTAGGCGGCATGAAAATACCTCCCGGTGCAAAGCCTGATAGTACTGTTATTACTTTTGTGTACAAGAACAAAGGGAAAGAAATTGAATTCACAGCCGATAAGTTCCCTGAAGACTTCAATGATACTACTTATGAATTTGTTCGTCGCTATGATAAACTGATTCGTCAAGGTGACGCGGTGCCCGCAATTAAAGATTTTTCGCTCACCAATCAACAAGGACAACCTGCAACCGAAACTATTTTGAATGCCGAAGGTTATAAAGTCTTCTTTTTCTTGAGAGAAAATTACAATCAAGGCGACTGGATTCCAAAGGCAGAGAAATTGATCTATGAATCGTCGCATCAAGGTGGAATTCCAGGGGTTTTGATAACAAGTGTTCCCTTACAAGAATTGTATGAAAAACCTCCCGGATTGTTTTATCAAGTAGCACCTTTTACCTGCGATGCTACTGCCATAAAAACGGCTGCAAGAGCAAATCCAACCATCTTCTTAATGAATAAGGATACAATCGTTAAGAAATGGAGCTATGCCGATATTGACGATGCCATTAGAACCATCCGCAAGATCTATAAGCAATATTAATTTATGATCAACTTCCTCGTCAAAAAGTTGGCCTATGGCTGTTTAGTGATGATGGGAGTGGTGTTAATTGTTTTCTTACTATTTCAAGGCTTTGGAGATCCTTCTCGGTTAGTTCTTGGACAGAGAGCCGATGCAACTACCCAACAAAATATTAGAAAGGAACTTTACTTAGACCAACCAAAATGGAAACAATTGGTTCTGTATGTAAACGATTTGTCTTTCGTCAGTTGGTACGATAGTTCTACCTTAAGAAACAGGGCGAACTACCTTAGCCTCGTAGAAACGAGTAAATCGTCAATTGTATTAAAGTTCCCTTACTTGCGACGTTCCTATCAGTCAAAGCGAGAGGTAGGTACTGTTCTTGCCGAAGCCTTACCGGGAACATTTTTATTAGCCCTTACGGCTATGTTTTTAGCATGTGTTGTTGGAATACCTCTTGGCGTATTGGCCGCAAGATATAAAGGTACGTGGGTTGATAGTTCCGCCGTTTTTACCGGAATTATTGGTATTTCGGCACCTTCCTTTTTTATTGGTATCATCATAGCCTATTTGGTCGGGTTCCTCCTGTTCCCTTATATAGGACTGCCAATGAATGGTAGCTTGCACGAAACAGATGCTTTTCTGGGCACTCATCTTCAACTAAAAAATTTGATCTTGCCTGCCATTACCCTTGGTATTCGTCCAATGGCTATTATTACCCAACTCACAAGATCTGCTATGCTGGATGTGTTGCAACAAGATTTTATCAGAACAGCAATAGCAAAGGGTCTAAGCGCTCATAAGGTTATTTGGAAACATGCCCTTAAAAATGCGCTCAATCCTGTTATAACAGCTTCTACCGGATGGTTTGCCGAATTGCTAGCGGGTGCTTTTTTTGTTGAATATATTTTTGGTTGGAAAGGTATAGGAAAAGTAACTGTAGATGCGTTGGAAAAACTTGACTTTCCGGTTGTAATGGGTTCTGTTCTTGTATCAGCCTTATTTTTTGTATTAATGAATATTGTTGCTGATCTTCTAAATGCTTGGAATGATCCCAGAATTCGATTGGGTTAAAGAATAACTACTTCCGAAATTTGATTTTGGCCCAACCATTCATTGACCCTTTTTATTATGTTCTCTTTTTGATACAACAGTTCTTGTTTTAAAGGCGCTACAGGCGTTTTTATAAAAAGAGTATGCCCTTGAATCTTGATGCTCTCCGTATATTTTGCGATGGTTTTGCCCATAATCTGTTCCCAAGCATCTTCTATCTGAATAGCTTGAATCGATGTCTTGATCTTACTTTTGTTCAAGAATTGTTGAATGGCGTCACCTAATGAAAACTCCGACATGGCCCAAAATTAATCATTAGCGCTTATTTCATTTCAATTAATTGAAAGTCTCTATTGAGCTGATTGAAATGAGTTTTGATCCTTTCGGCATGGGTATCAGTGATAATGATCTGAGTTTCAGTTCCTGCACTAACTTGAACCAATAAATTATGCATTCGTTCTGCATCTAACTTTTCAAATACATCATCAAGTAATAACAGGGGGGAAAACCCCTTTTGTGATTTGAGGTATTCAAAAGCTGCCAATTTAAATGCAAACAACAAGCTCTTCCTTTGACCTTGAGAGGCTATGTTTTTAAAGGGCTCGTCGAACAAGGTTGTGATGATATCGTCGCGGTGGATTCCTTGGCTGGTTCTTTGCAGCATGCGATCTTTCTCAAGATTTTCAGCCAATAAAGAGCGCATCGACTTTGAATGTAGAAGGGAAGAATACTGCAGAGTCAGTCCTTCATCTTTTCCCGCAATCGACTCATAGAGTTTGCCAATGGTTGGAATCAGGGTTCCAAGTACTTCTTTTCGAGTACTAAAAATTCGATCGCCAAGAGGAGACAATTGTTCGGTGTATACATCTAGAAGTGCTTCATTCCAGGTTCTGGTTTCCGCAAACTGTTTTAGAAGACTGTTGCGTTGCGACATCAGCTTGTTGTAGTCGATCAAATCTTGCAGGTAAGATCCATTCATTTGAGAAATCAAGCTATCAAGATAACTACGTCTAACCTCGCTTCCTTCTGTAATTATTTGAATATCATCGGGCCCGATCATAATGGCTGGAAACAACCCAATGTGTTGTGAAATCCGAGAGTAGGGGATGCCGTCAACCAAAAACTCTTTTTTACCGTTCTCTCGCAAAATGGCGGTAACCGTATTTTGCTGGCCTTCTTTTTCGAAAACAACTTCGAGTCTAAAGCCGGATTGACCCTTTTGAACAACCATTTGATCGGATTTGGTAAAATAAGAACGGGTAAAACAGGCATAGTACAAAGCATCGAGCAAATTGGTTTTTCCAATACCATTGGGCCCAGCGATCCCAACAAGGCTATTTTCAACGGGAAACTCCCTTTGACTATAATTCTTGAACTGTAGCACTGATATTTTGGTAACTCGAAGCATTTTCAGCCTGCAAGTTAACTTCGTTTTGGCTAAGATGGGCTGATTTGAATTCCGAAATCTGATTTCTTGGTTTTTAGGTAGAAATCGGTGGTTTTCAATACCTAAATCCTTGAATTTTTTATGTCAGGATGCTGTTTTTAAAATGGGTTGAACCCCTTATCTTTGCCCCCGCTAGGACCCTTGGGTTTTGGCGTCACCATCAAATTCAAATAAACGTGGCTACAAGATTTTCCAAAGAAACTTACATGTATTGGTACGAATTAATGTACCTGATTCGCCAATTCGAGTTAATGGCAGAAGAAAAGTATAAAATGGAAGGTAAAATTCGAGGCTTTTTCCATGCTTATGTGGGTCAAGAAGCAATTGCAGCCGGTTGTATGACCGCTACAAGAATTGAAGACCCATTTGTTACAGGTTACCGTGACCATGGATTGGCATTGGCAAAAGGTGTTAGCCCCGAATCTTGTATGGCTGAATTGTATGGAAAGGCTACCGGATGTGCAAAAGGTAAGGGTGGTAGTATGCACTTCTTTGGAAAAGATGTCGCTTTCTTTGGAGGACACGGAATAGTAGGTGCTCAAATTGGAACCGGCGCCGGATTGGCGTTCGCTGAAAAGTATAAGGGTACTGACAATGTAAGTTTGTCATTCTTTGGCGATGGTGCTGCTCGCCAAGGTATTTTGCACGAGATCTTTAATATGGCGATGACGTGGAAGCTTCCTGCAATTTTCTTGTGTGAAAATAATAACTATGCAATGGGTACTTCTGTTGCTAGAACCAGTAACGTACAAGACATCTATAAACTGGCAGATGCGTATGAAATGCCGGCCGATTCAATCGACGGAATGAGCCCAGAAGCGGTGCACGATGCAGTAGCTCGTGCAGTAAAACGCGCGCGTGAAGGCGGAGGCCCAACACTTATTGAATTGAAAACATATCGTTATAAAGGGCACTCAATTTCTGATCCACAGAAATACCGTACCAAAGACGAAGTGGAGGAATACAAACAACGCGATCCAATTGAACATGTGTTGAATACAATTCTTGAAAACAAGTTTGCAACTCAAGAAGAAATTGATGCGATCAACAAACGTGTGAACGACAAAGTAGCAGAATCAGTGCGTTTTGCCGAAGAAAGCCCATGGCCTAACGAGGATGAAGTATTGAAAGACATCGTTATGGAACCTAATTATCCATTCATTGTAGACTAATAGACAACTAACACCAAGAAAAAAAGAATATGTCAACAGCTGAACAGCAAAGTGTAGCCCCTCAAAATGTAGAGGAAAAAGTAAGCCAGAGTGCGGAGCAGTTCTGGAGTAAAAACAGTAAGAAAATTCTGATTGCCCTAAGCGCAGTGGTGGTTTTAGTAGGTGGTTATTTCGCTTATGATTTATTGATTAAGAAACCTGCTGAAAATAAAGCGTTGGACGCTATTTGGACCGCCCAAGCCGCTTTTAAAACCGATTCATTCAAATTAGCTTTGAACGGAAACGGAACCAAAGCCAATATCGGCTTTTTAAAAGTTGCAAAAGAGCACAGTGGAACCAAAGCCGGCGAACTAGCCAAATTCTACGCTGGTGTGTGTTATCTTAAATTGGAGGACTTCAATAACGCTATTAAGTTTTTAGAAGATTTCTCAACTAGTGATCCAAACTTGCAAATTCGTTTGTATGGTAACCTAGGGGATGCTTATGGTGAAACAGGTAAATTCGACAAAGCTGCCGATTATTATAAGAAGGCAAGTTCTGTGTTTGAAACAGATGAAATAAACAGTGCAGAATACTTGTATCGCTTAGCTCAAGTGTATGAAAAACTTGGGAAAAACGCCGAAGCAATTACAGCTTACAAACAATTAAAAGAGAAATTCCCTGCATCTTTACATTCAAATGATGCGGACAAAAACTTAGCTCGTTTAGGCGAATTAAATTAATATGGCTGACGTAAGTAATAGTAAATTATATACAATCGATACGGGCATTCTTAATAAGGATGCCCGTATCGTTATTGTTCGAACCGATTGGAATGCTTCGATTCTTGATCAATTAGAGGAAGGATGTACTGCTTACTTAAATGAGCAGGGTTTCAAAAATTACCAAGTTATAAGCGTGCCAGGTGCTTTCGAAATCCCTTTTGCAATCAAGAATCATTGGGAAAAATCAAGTAACGCCTCAAAGCCGGTAGCTTATATAGCTCTTGGATGTATTATTCAGGGAGATACGCCACATTTTGACTATGTGTGTAAAGCTGTTACCGATGGTGTAGTTCAATTAAATCTAAAACTTCCTGTTCCTACTATTTTTGGCGTCCTTACAGTTCTTACTGAGGAACAAGCGATTGAAAGGGTAGGAGGCAAACATGGTCACAAAGGAACCGAAGCAGCTATCACAGCACTAAAAATGGCTGCATTGGCACAATCAAAAGCATAATACTTATTGCAATGGAACAACTTCAAGATAAACCAACGGTAGCAATCTTTGTCCCTTGTTTCATAGATCAACTTTATCCTCAAACAGCCTTTAATATGGTGAAAGTGCTGGAAAAAGTGGGTTGTAAAGTTGTGTATAATGCAGAACAAACTTGTTGCGGGCAACCTGCTTTTAATGCCGGCTTTCGAGATGAAGCAAAAGCAGTCTGTACCAAATTTGTGAACGATTTTAAGAACGCCGAAGTTGTAGTTGCGCCAAGCGCTTCATGTATTGGCTTTATTAAGAACTATTATCCTGCACTTTTTGACAATTCATCCCTTCATAATGAAGTAAAAGAGCTGCAGAAAAAAGTATATGAGTTTACTGATTTTCTGGTGAACGTATTGAACGTTACAGATGTGGGTGCCAGTTTTAATGCAAAAGCCACTTATCACGACAGTTGTGCGGCTTTGCGTGAATGTAAACTAAAAAAGGAACCCAGAATACTCCTAGAACATGTAGCGGGGTTGGAGCTGGTTGAAATGGCAGATGTTGAAACTTGTTGTGGATTTGGAGGCACTTTTGCTGTGAAATTTGAGCCGATCTCTATTGGGATGGGCGATCAAAAAGCGAATAATGCTGCTGCAACCGGCGCTGAATGCATCATTTCTACGGATATGTCTTGCTTAATGCACATCGATGGAGTCATAAAGAACAAGCAACTTTCATTACAAACCTATCACATCGCTGATATATTGGCCAGCGGTTGGTAACAATCCTTTCTCGTGGCAAAGTCTAATTCGAGTCCTAAATGGCATTGGGATACCATCGCGAACAGTCCTGTTTTACTGCTCGGTGCTATTTATGTGATGTTCACTTATACGAATACGTTTATCAATAGTAAGAATTGGAGACCTTTTATCAGTAATTCCGTTTTGGGTACGGTTTGTAAAATTTTCGTTGGAATATTAATGCTGTTGATTCTCTTTTTTTTGGTGAAAATGTTGGTGCACGCTGTTACTTCCGGAATTCGAACGGCGCTGTCTAAGTCAATTCAGCCAATCTTCGATTGGGTAGCAAACCTGCTCATTGTGCTCACTGTTGGCTTTGGAATATATTACGGCATCGTTCATGCCAAATACCTCTTCGCTCTTACAGGTGTGGTTTCAGTACTGCTATTTACTTCATTCATTGATCATTTAAAAACTCTGTTCTTTGCAAAATAAAAAAGTCGTGATTGTTATCAACCACGACTACAACATGAAAAGAAGGCCCTGGAAACAAGGCCTTCGTAAGAGCATTAGCTCTTGGGTAACACCACATGATCTATAACGTGAATCACGCCATTACTTTGATAAACATCTTTGATGGTTACGTATGCTTTTCCACCGTTTTCGTCAGTTATTAACACTTTATTTCCTTCCATCGACACGGTCAATTTACCACCTGCTACAGTAGTTAATACCGCTTTCCCTTTTCCTTCTTTGATTTTTGCAGCCAATGTTTTTGCGTCCAGTTTACCGGCTACCACATGATAAGTAAGTACGCCTTGTAATTTTGCTTTATTTTCTGGTTTCAAAAGTGTTTCAACTGTTCCTGCAGGCAACATTTCGAAGGCTGCATTTGTTGGTGCAAATACTGTGAACGGGCCCGCAGTTTGCAATGTTTCAACCAATCCGGCGGCTTTGACGGCGGCGACCAAAGTCGTGTGGTCTGCCGAATTCATCGCATTTTCAACGATATTTTTATTTTTATACATCGCCGCGCCGCCAACCAGCGGGTTTTCGCTCTTCATTTGAGC
>DGDD01000042.1 GCA_002385265.1 Chitinophagaceae bacterium UBA3961 | reverse complement strand
CCGAGAAGCAGTATCAAATTTTGTAGAGGGAATTTTTGACTGTATGCTACTTACTGAAGAATCACCCTTATGCTGAAATGACTTAAAATAATTCATTCCCTTTCTTTCACCACGATCAATCAATGCTCGCAGTGAGTCTTCATACAAATCATACTTCGTTTCTTGTTGCTGGAGAAAAAGCCTTTCATTTCGCTCTGTTTCAATCTGGGGGGCATTCGGCATTGAAAGACTCATGTACTTTTGCGTAAGATCGGGAGTAAGTGGCTTTACAAGAGCTAATAGAGAATCAAGTTCTTTTTGATACTGACTCAATCTAGTATTCACCTGATCGCGAAAAGCCCTGAGTAAAAGCCTTTTAAAATCTTCAGCATTGTAATTTAAGCCCAGGTCAAAATAATCTTTAAAAAGCGACGAATTATTAAAGCGATAGCTAAAGTTAATATTAAATGGATATCGCTCCTTAAAGACGCCCTGTAAACGGCCCTGAACAGTCTGCTGCATAAGATTTCTCTCAGAAACAGGGGTATCAATAAAAGCCTGATAATTATTTGTGTAACTAATGTACCCTGTTAACGTTAGTACACTATGACGAGAAAACATCGGATTGGGTAAAACACTAGTATCCCCTTGAATGGAAATAGCTTGTGGCTCATTTACAATAATATATCTGAGTGATGAAAAGTTCTTACAAGATGACAAGATGGGGATAGAGAAGATTCCACCGGAACCAAGCTGAGGGAGCGTATCGGCCGAATTCACTATACGGAAGTGTTGGCCAGCAGTTTGAGCTTGGTTAAGGTTCATAAACACAAAGAAAGCTAATGCTATACAAACAATGTATCGCAAAAGAGTACTTTAAAAGGATGAACAAAAAGGTTTAAAAAAGGCGTCAGTTCAATTTCTCGATATGAATTTACTTTTTATTTTGATATAAAAGCTTTTTGCGCAACAAAAATTTTTACTTTTATTAAAAACATAAGTGTATGTACCTACATTAACACTATCCATTACCTAATGAATTTATCAAAAAATATCGAATAGGCGAGAAGTAAATCAGAAAATACAACTTAACACACTGCCCAAGTTTATATGTAGAGATTATTTGCTTGATAAAACATGCTTTGATAAAATGGCTACCAGCAGCACAAGAGTCAGAATCGTGCGCATAACTATCAATTTATTGTAGTGTCCCAAAACCAGGCCTCCCAAATATTTGCATTGAAAGCAGGAGTGCAAAAGAAAAACAACACAAACAAAATCTAACCAAATTTATCCAAATTCCAACTCATAGAATCGGCTAGGGTATGCGCTTAAATTAAAACAAAAATCCCGCCATTTGGCGGGACTTTCTACTATCATTAAGCGAGATGCTTATTGTTTTGTTTGAGGCTTCGCAGCACCACCGTTAGGAGCGGTTGGCGTTGGATTGTTGGCCGGAGTTTGACTCGGCAACTTGATGCCCAATTTTTTAGCCACCAATGGCAATAAATCTTCTGCAGGAGGAGCTACAATCAACACTTCTCTTTCAAATACATAAGAGAATCCGTTTTCTTTAGCTGCCGACTGAACTGCATCATTAGCTTTCTTCTGAATAGGCGCCAACAAACGTTGTTGTTCATTTTGCAATTGCTCTTGAATTCTTTGCTCTTCACCGGCTAATTCCTGATATGCTTTTTGTAATTCAGCACGCTTTACAGTTTTTACTGCCTCAGAATATTTTGCACTGTCTCTATTGAACTGCTCAATATCAGCATTCAACTTAGCTTCTTTGTCTTGAGCATTTTGAATCAAAGCTGCTCTTAATTGTTGTAAAGAAGAATCTGCTTTTTTAGTTTCTGGCATCAGAGAAATCAATTCCTGAGAACTGATATAACCAATCTTTGTTTGGGCACTGGCTGATGAAGCGGCTAATAAACCTAAAGCCAATACTGCTACGGTAAAAATTCTTTTCATGTTTGCGTTGTGTTTTAAAATTCAAGCTTCGGACAAGTCCGAGTGTATATTCTAAGTTGAAAAACTTACTTGAGTCGTTGCGTCCCTCCGCTTCTTTAACAGATTCTTTGGAACTTATTTAACCCCCAATTCTCTCAAAACATCTTCACTCTTGTCTAACTTGGGGTCGGCAAAGATAACGGTAATTCCTTCACTTTTATCCAAAATAAAATCGTAAGCCCTTGCCTGTGCTATCTTTTGGATGGCATTGTATACTTTATCTTGAACAGGTTTTACCAGTTCTTGTCTTTTTTTGAACAGATCGCCCTCAAATCCAAAACGCTTGCGCTGCAAATCGCGCAATTCCTTCTCCTTCATAAACAACTCATCTTCACGCTTTTTCTTCAATTCATCGCTCAGCATTACCTGCTCCGCTTCAAAATCCTTGTACATTTTGTCCAAAGTGCGCTGACGCTCGTCAATTTCACGTTGCCACTGAATGCTAAACTCGTCTAATTTCTTCTGAGCATCTTTGTACTCAGGCATTTTGTCGAGGATGTACTTCGTGTCAACAATTGCATATCGTTGCGCTTTCAAACCGGCAAAACCCATGAACAGGGCCATGGCCAGAAAAAGGATTTTTTTCATACAGGTTATATTTATTGGTACTGACAATGAAACGATTATCGAGAAAATTACGTCACACTTGCCTTAATAACAAATAAGACGCGTATTTTCTCCATTTGGCTGCTTCTTATTGCGGCTCAAATCCTAACATAAAGGTAAATCTACCGGCATCTTTAAAGCTGGTACCGGGTCTCAAACGGTCAAACCCTACACCATAGTC
>DGDD01000060.1:12552-13008 GCA_002385265.1 Chitinophagaceae bacterium UBA3961 | reverse complement strand
TACTATTCGCGTCGTTATTGATGCCACGCTTGAAGCAGTTTTCAATAAACGAGATCAAAATCATAGGAGCTATTTTTAGCTGCTCTCGTTCAATCGAAATTGTATGTTCAATTTTGGCGGTATCGCCAAGCCTGATTTCTTGGAACGCGAGGTAATTGTTTATATATTCAATTTCATTTCTCAAAGAAATGCTGCTTTCATTCGCTGTTTTCATCGAATAACGCAATATTTCAGATAGCTCATGTATGGCCTTTGCTGTTTTTTCACTACCTGTTAAACTCAACGAGTATACCGAGTTCATAGCATTGAACAAGAAATGCGGATTGATCTGATTTTTTAATAACAGCAATTCAGCTTGTAATTTCTCTTCATGCAATTGAGCTACATGTTCTCTAGCTTTAAAGAGTAAGGAAAGAAATACGGCACTGAATATTGAAAACAAATGCCTTCTTACTT
>DGDD01000060.1:11809-12238 GCA_002385265.1 Chitinophagaceae bacterium UBA3961 | reverse complement strand
TGAAAACAAATGCCTTCTTACTTCATCAAAGGCAAAGAGCCAACCACTTTTTTGCTTTGGTATAGAAAAATTGGCTTCCTCTAATCGCTCTAGCTCACTTTTTTGAATCATTCCTTGATCCATCAAATTACTGCCCGCCAAATGGGGAATCGATAATAGTAGAAACAAGGTAGCAGCCGATAAAGCGATGTAAATAACGTATTTCTTGGTATAGAAGAATTGTGGAATGTAGAGGTAATAATTCAGATAAAAGAAGCCATACAAAAGCGTATTTGCCACAGTGTTTTGTACAAAGGGCCGGGTTAATTGAAATAGGTGCTCACCGGGAGGTCTCACAAAAGCGATCAATGGTACCACCAAAAAAAGGAAGAATACAAACAAATGCAACAGGCCATTTCGATATCGTGCGGTAGATGAATTCATGTTTTT
>DGDD01000060.1:11337-11459 GCA_002385265.1 Chitinophagaceae bacterium UBA3961 | reverse complement strand
GTTAACTAAGATACACAATAAGTCAGATGCCGAATTCGTGCTTTCAGTGGGGCCTCCTTCCCTCTATCAACAAAAAAATCCCAACTTTCGTCGGGATTCCTTAATTCTTAACTCTTAATTCT
>DGDD01000060.1:0-11032 GCA_002385265.1 Chitinophagaceae bacterium UBA3961 | reverse complement strand
TTAATTCTTAACTCTTAATTCTTAATTTGTATTACTCCCAGTACTTATAATTGTACTCCACCTTTCCAATCAACACCTTGCTCTTAGAATAACAAGCGTCCAAAGCCTTCAGTCCGTCTTCATCATAGCTATAATACCATTTTTGATAGTCCCCATCTTCCTGAACTACCATGAATGTGGCCAACTGACCTTTTTCATTGTATTCCATCACATAGTCAGGTAACAGTCTTTTTGCTGCAATATTATAGCGCACTACATCCGTAAGGCGCTTTGCATCGTCGTAATAGTAGTAGTAGGTAGGTAGGGGCTTGCCCTTTTGGGTGCTTCTTTCCTCAATGATGTTTCCCTTTTCGTCCTTAATGAAAGTTACAACGGTGGTGTCTTTATCGTTTTTTACTTTCAACATTTTAACCGGCGAACCGTCGGTTCCATAGCTCCACAAATGTTCTTCCTTGATCTTAAAATCACCTGCAGATACTGTAATGTTTAAGATTCTAGCCAATTTCCCACCGGCATTGTATTCGTAGGTTACCGTGGTTTTGGAACCATCGGTAGTGTCAAATGACTTGATCAATTGTGCATTGCTGTTGTAATATCCTACGCTGTAAGTAGGAGCGCCTAGGGGAGTAGAAGTAGTGGTGGCCACTTCTGTACTGGCTTTGTTTACCATTTGATTGCTCGAGAATCCTTCAATAGGCTTGCCTTCGCCATCAAAACTGATAAACTCAATGGAATGAACCTTCTCTTTTTTGAATATAGAATGCTTCTGATTGGCAGCCTCTACGGTAAGTAGATCCTTGTATAAAAACTGAGCCGAACTGCTGAAAACGATCAAAGCGCTTGCCGCCAATACCAACAAATGTTTCATTGAATTGAATTTTAACGTGTTCTAGAACGCAATATAATGCGTTTTAATACCAGAAACTGCCTAAAATTTTCCCCGAATCCTTAATTTTAAGAAAATTTACACGGTGTCCCACTCCAAACAAAGAGTCGAAAAAAACTGCTTGAACTGCGGCACAGAAGTGCAAGGCCATTTTTGCCAAAACTGCGGACAAGAAAACATTGAACCCAAAGAAACCCTTTGGTCCCTTATCAGTCATTTCTTTAGCGATATCACTCACTTCGATGGGAAGTTTTTCAAGACCTTGAAAACAATGATACGCAAACCCGGATTCCTCCCGAAAGAATACATGGCCGGGCGCAGAGCCACCTACCTGCATCCCATCCGTATGTATGTTTTTTCTTCTTTCGTCTTTTTTCTGGTCTTCTTCAACCTCGAATCCGTTCACAAACTCATCGAATCCGATAAAGTGGGAACACAAGGACTCAATTCCGGTAAAATTGACCGCTTCGAAAAAGAAGCTCTTTTTACAGTGGAAAATAAGAAAGACAGTCAGTTTGTAACAGCCTCCATGGAACGGTTTCGGAAAATTGTGAAGAACTATGGCGATACCAGTCAAGTAGTTCGACCCTTCCAATTCGATCTTCCCAAGCCAAAAAATGATACTACAACAGGAACAAAACCTTATCGGTACAAGAATGGCGACTCAACTGTATTGACGAGTTCACCAGTTGATTCTACCCCAAAATCCAAAAAGGATACAAGTGAAAAAGACGACAGCAATGTTGTTAGATTCAATCGATTGACTGATGACGACGAATTCAAAAACAAAGCCGAATACGATTCAGCTCAAAAGGCACTTCCTGAAGACAAGCGCGATAGCTGGTTTGAACGTCAAATGCGATACAAAAACTTTCAAATCGACGAAAAATACAAAGGAGATGATGCAGCTTTCATAAACGCCCTCATCGATAAATTTCTCCATAAAATACCGGCAATGCTATTCGTTTCCTTGCCCCTCTATGCCTTCTTTTTGTGGCTGATGTACAGGCGTAAACACAAGGAATACTATTTTGCCGACCATGGGATGTTCCTCATCTACCTCTATATCTATACTTTCCTGTTTCTACTCGTTTTATTGGGTATTCAATACTTAAGAGACAAGCTGGATTGGACTTGGCTGAATTGGGTAATGGGCGTCTATATTTTGTATGGCCTTTATTACACCTACAGATGTTTTAGAAATTTCTATGGACAAAGCAGATCGAAAACACTGGTGAAGTTCATTATTCTCAATATTCTGGCCATCTTCACTTTGATGTTATTGTTCACAATTTTCTTCGGCTGGACCGTATTCCAGGCATAAACTATGACTACCAAACAAGCAGCTATAAGCGAAGCTTTTCTTAAAATGGTGACTATAATGGACGAGCTTAGGGAACAATGCCCCTGGGATCGCAAGCAAACCATTCATACGCTTCGACCCCTCAGCATAGAAGAACTCTATGAACTGGCAGATGCTATCACCGATTCCGATTGGAAAGGGATCAAAGAAGAATTAGGCGATCTATTTCTTCATCTGCTTTTTTACGCAAAAATAGGCGAGGAGCAAGGGCAGTTTACCCTTACGGAAGTGTTGGATGGAATTGCTGCAAAATTGATTCATCGGCACCCTCATATTTACGGCGATGTTAAAGTGAACAATGAAGAAGATGTAAAGAGAAACTGGGAACAGTTAAAGCTAAAAGAAGGGAAAAAATCGATCTTAAGTGGTGTTCCGAAATCACTCCCCGCCGTGGTTAAAGCCACTCGATTGCAAGAAAAAGCCAAACAAATTGGCTTTGAATGGGATACCAAAGAACAGGTTTGGGAAAAGGTAGAAGAAGAAATGGGTGAATTGAAAGAATCTGTTAGTGATGGCGATCCCAATAAGATTCAAGAAGAGTTTGGTGATTTAATGTTCTCTTTGATCAATTATGCACGGTTTTTGCAGATTGATGCAGAGAATTCATTAGAGTTGACCAATAAAAAGTTCATGACTCGATTCATGGGTATGGAAGAACTGGCCAAAGCCGAGGGAAAAAAGCTCGAAGAAATGAGTTTGACCGAAATGGATGAATTGTGGAATCGTATGAAAAAAATAAAATAGATCGAGTTGAAGCAAGCATTAAAAAAATGGGCACAAACCAATTTGTACCTGTTGCTCTTGGCAACGGTCTTTTTTATACTTGCTTTTGTTTGGAATCGCTTCTTGGGAAGTAACAGCACGGCTTCTTACTACACCAATGAAATCGAAAAAAACATTCAAAAAAAAGAGAAGCACTTTCAATCCCTTAATAAAGACACGGCGCTCATTGCTGCTCTTGTAAACTCCAATTATTCACAAGATACCCTTACCGATCTATTAGAAGACAAATTGGGTTATGGATTCTTCATTTATGATGAGTCCTACACCGGTGAACCGGTTTTGCGTTTCTGGAATACCCAATCGGCACTACCTCCGCTAAACCTAATGCAAGAGTCGGATGTAAGCAGAATGGTGACTTTGAAAAATGGACAATATGTTCATGTTAGCAAACAACTCAATTTAAAGGGGAAACGGTATGCTATTGAAGCCATCATTCCCGTATTGCACAAATACTTTGTAGAAGTAGAAAATCTGCAAACAGAATTCGAAGATTTCCCTGATGCCTTGCGATATGTGCAGTATTCAACACAACCTACAGTTCATAAGGTCAACAGCTCTTTCGGTAATACGTTGTTTTATTTACAGCCCATCAATGAAAACCAACACAAAGCCGATCCATTATTGATAGTATTGGTATTGCTCGGCTTCTTCTTCTTAAGCTGGTTTGTACATCAGTTGGCTCATAAAATAGCTGTTAAACTAGGGTGGTGGAAAGGTGCGCTGGTACTTGTTGCAGCTATCATTATGATTCGATTGGTCATCTATTTTATTCCGTCTCTCCTCGACTTACGTCAATTCGAACTTTTTGATCCCGCTATCTATAGTTCCAGTTATTTACTCGGATCGCTCGGTGATTTGCTCATCAATGTTGTGCTCTTTTATTGGGTAGCATTTTTTATCAATCGAAGAATTCCGCGCTTCTTTTCTGAAAACAAACAGCCTTCTTGGTTAAATTGGCTACTGGTTGCAGCATTAACCATAGTATTGGTGGTTTCCACTCTTTTGTTTGCGCGAGTAATTCAATCGATTGTAGCAGATGCGAAAATTTCCTTTAATGTTACCAATGTTTTTAGCCTCAATATATACTCAGCAGTAGCCTTTGGAACCTTGGCAACGCTTGGACTGGCCTATTTTCTAATGTCTCAAGTGCTGTTGAGATACATTCAGTATTTCAGCAATGGGGTGTCTTATATCAACTACATCGTTATAGGAGCGGTTGGACTTTTAATTCTCACTTTCTCTGGCAACTCCGATTTAATGGAGCTAAACCTAATGACCCTACTTTGGTTGGTGGTGTTTGTTTGGTTAATGCAACGTGAGTATTTTGCCGGATTAAGCAGCAGCTTTCAAGTGGCAGATGTTTTGTTTTGGTTGTTTGTATTCTCTATGTCTATCTCCACTATTATTTTCGGAGAAAACAGGAAAATTGAATTTGAACAACGCAAACGATTTGCTGAAAAACTTTCCCTTCAAGCCGACCCTTCGAATGAACGATTGCTGAGTATCGCATTTACCTATTTAGACAATGATTTTCTCGCCCACAACTACCTTCGTTTCCGAGACAAATCGACCAACCTGTTTTTGAAAGATAGCATCCTCAACGTCAATTTTAGCCCATACCTTAACTTATTCGATGCTCGAATGTACATGTTTGAAGCAGGGGCGAATCCGCAATCGATGTACAACGAGGATCCCATTTCATACGATACCCTGAACACCATCTATAATGTTCAAGGGAAACCTACTTCAATTGCCGACCTTCGCTATTTTGAACAAAGCTTCGATCAATATTCATATATTTTCAAAAGAGAAATTCGCTCTACTGAGGACAGTGCAACCCTAGGTTATTGCTTCATCATCGCCGATCCTAGGAAATATAAACGAGACGCTTTGGTACCGGAGTTATTTCGCCAGGCGAGGGAATACATGATGCCTGAAAATACAGGTATTTATAGCTACGCCATATATTCCGATTATAAACTACTCGATTATTACAATGAATACGGATTTCCGTCAACTTTAGAAGGAGTAAGGTTGCCAAGAACAGAGTTCGAAACCAGAAAGAACGGAGATTACGAAGAATTGTGGTACCGTAAGAGTTCCGATAAAATTGTGGTGATTGCGAAAAAAGGAAATGCTTTTATTGAGTCCATTACCTTGTTTGCATACCTATTCAGTACGTTCCTGGTGCTTATTGCACTTTATTGGATGGCTGCGGTGGTGATCCGAAGTCGATTCCGTTGGTCCGTGTTTAAAAAGCATTTTCAGTTCAGCATCAAATCTCAAATTCACAGCACCATCCTATTGGTGAGTTTGCTTTCCTTCATTGTAATTGGTGCAGCTACCATTGTGTTCTTTATCAATCGCTACAACCGGAACAATCAAGAGCGATTGAGCAGAACCATGCAAATCATGATCAAATCGGTTGAAAACAAGTTAAAGCAATACAATACTTTCAACGATGGACTTGCATTGTACGAAGCCGGTGTGAACGAAGAATTGGCTAAACTCATGGAGGAAACCTCCGAGATCCATGGTACCGATATCAACCTCTACGATCCTCAAGGTACCCTTAGAGTTACGTCGAGGCCTCTGATCTATAATAAAGGCGTTTTAAGCGATAAAATGAACCCTGATGCTTATTACAGTCTACATGTAATGAGCGCTATCCAAACGGTGAAGCAAGAGCGAATGGGAAAGGTAGACTTTCTCAGTATCTACAATCCGGTTCGCACGGCAGATGGGACCATTTTCGCTTATCTGAATGTGCCAAGTTATAGCTCTCAAGGTGAATTGAAACAAGAAATCTCGAATTTCTTAGTAACCCTGATCAACTTGAATGCCTTTATCTTTTTAATTGCAGGTGCAATAGCGCTCTTCATCACAAATAGAATCACGTATTCGTTCACGTTGATTGGTCAGAAAATGCGTGATATCAACTTGAGCAAAGAAAACCAGGAAATTGATTGGACAAGAAACGATGAAATTGGGGAATTGGTTATTGAGTACAATAAGATGGTGCAAAAATTGGAAGAAAGTGCCGCTGCCTTAGCGAAGAGTGAGAGGGAAGGGGCTTGGCGACAAATGGCCCGTCAAGTAGCTCATGAAATCAAGAATCCTCTTACACCTATGAAATTAAGTATTCAATACCTACAAAAAGCAATCGACAATAATTCTCCTAACGTGAAAGAGATGACCACCAATGTTGCCAAAACCTTGGTAGAGCAGATCGATCACTTATCAAAAATAGCGTCCGACTTCTCTCAGTTCGCGAATATTGGGAATCCAAAAAATGAAGTGTTTGATTTGCATGAAATCTTCCAATCGCTCAGTGCGCTTTACAGTGCTACAGAAACTACAGAATTCAAATGGCAGCCCATTTCACAACGAGTGATCGTATTTGCCGATAAAACGCAACTAAATCGTTTGTTCACTAACTTATTGCAGAATGCTGTGGAAGCGGCTTCTTCGCGCGATTTGAAAAAAATCACCATCCGCGAATCAATCAAAGATGCGCATATCATCATAGAAGTAGAAGACAATGGCGAAGGTATTCCTGCCCATACTCGCGACCGTATTTTCACCCCTAACTTCACTACTAAAACTTCAGGTACCGGCCTCGGACTTGCCATGAGTAAAGGCATTGTTGAGAACGCTCAAGGCTCCATTTGGTTTGAAACCCATGAGGGCGAGGGAACCGTGTTCTTTGTAAAATTGCCGATTGTAAGAACGAAGGAATAGTAAGAAGTTGTTGAGTTTTTCGGTTTTTTAGTTTTTGAGTTTGCGGCTTCGCCGCTTTTCTAAATACATGTCACAAAGTTGCACAGAGTTAAAGAAGGAGCTCAAAGAAGTTATAAGTGATAAGTTTTTGAGTTTTGTTCCATGATAATGGCTTGTATATTATAA
The DNA here is from genome assembly GCA_002385265.1 of Chitinophagaceae bacterium UBA3961. Lineage (GTDB taxonomy): Bacteria > Bacteroidota > Bacteroidia > Chitinophagales > Chitinophagaceae > Endoryza > Endoryza foliicola. The sequence continues at coordinate 4,094 of DGDD01000060.1, read as the reverse complement.
AAAAAGCCTAATGCCTAACTCCCAAAGCCTAATGCCTAACACCTAACACCTAGTACACAGAACTCACAATCACTTTCTTCTCCCCAAAAACTCCTCCAACTGCACTCTCGTCATACTACTCAAATTCTGCTCTTTGGTTAAGCCTCCTTTTTGAGCTGCTAATACCCCATATAAACAATCATGATAGCCTTCAATGGCGTGAGCATCCGGGTCAATGGAAATGAATACGCCTTTTTCTGTGGCATAAGGGATCCAACTCCAATCAATGTCCAGTCGTCGAGGGTGGGCATTTAATTCAATCACCACATTGTACTCGGCGCAGGCATCAATAATGGTTTTGTGATCAACAGGATAGCCACTTCTACTGAGCAACAATCTGCCCGTCATGTGTCCAAGTATGGTAGTGTATTTATTCTGAATAGCAGAAAGCAAACGCATCATGGCTTTCTCTTCACTCATTTTTAAGTTGCTGTGAACAGATGCAATTACCAAGTCGAAGGTGGAAAGTATTTCATCGCGGTAATCCATGCTACCGTCGCCAAGAATGTCACATTCAATGCTTTTGAATATTTTAAAAGGAGCCAGTTCTTTGTTGAGTCGGTCCACTTCTTTGTGTTGTTCTTTTATTTTTTCTTCCGATAGTCCTCCCGCATATGCAGCAGCCTTACTATGGTCGCTGATTACAAGGTATTCATAGCCTTGTTCTATACAGGCTTTTGCCATTTCTTCAATGCTGTTCATGCCGTCGCTCCAAGTACTGTGCGAGTGAATGATGCCCTTGATATCGCCCGGTTGTATTAAAGTTGGTGTAGGAGTATCAATAAAATGCGCATCGTTTCTGAGTATAGGAAGAATAGGGGAGATGCCTGCTTTCTTGAACAAGTCTTCTTCGCTGTTAAATTCCTGCTCTTTTACAATGGGGAAGCGCTTTTCAAAAGCTTGGTGAAACGCTTCATGACCGCTGGTTGCAAACAATACTGATCCGAAATTTGAAACAGCACTGTAGAGTTTCAACTTCAACCCTATTTTTAATTTATATAAAATAAAGGTGTCGGTTTCTTCTACTATTTCAGGAGGTTGTGCTGTTTGAAAGACCGGTTTTATTTTATCGATACCTGCTGCAATTACAAAACTCAATTCATCCATAGTAAGGTCTTGGTTGCGATACGCGCCAGTAACGGCTACTTTATCTGCGCCAAAACTCTTCTTCAAATATGCTTCAATGTTCGGATACCAAGCCGTTACTTCTGCGTATAAGAAACTGCCTTGGTGTTGCAGATAGAATTCAATGCCTTCTTGGATGTTCTTCTGTGTTTTTTCTCCAAAGCCTTTGAACATGGAAAGACGGTTCTCATTGCAAGCATACAAGAGTTCTCCGATGGATTCGATTTCCATCTCTTTCCAAATGGTGGCAATTTTTTTGGGGCCTAGCCCTTTTATTGAAAGCATCTCCAATACGCCCGGTGGCGTTTGAGAAATAAGTTCTTGCAAAGCCGACAGACTGCCGGTTTCTAGGATCTCCATTATTTTCTTAGCGGCAGATGCTCCTATACCACGAGTAGAAGCCATATCACTTTCGCTCATCTGCGCCAATGGCTGCGGAAGTTTTTCTATGGTAAAAGCGGCGGCCCCGTAGGAGCGTGATTTGAAGGAGTCGCCTCCATGAATATCGGTGAGTTTACTCAGAAGCGAGAATTGGTCGGCAATGGCGTAGTTATCGAGCGACATGAATCGGATACTTTAAATGCAAGATAAAAATAAAAGTCCCCCACAATGTGGAGGACTTTAGTATTTTCAGCTGAAGTGCGAAGATTACTTCTTCTTAGCAGCTTTCTTAACAGCTTTTTTAGCGGCCTTTTTAGGAGCAGCTTTCTTTGCAGCTTTTTTAGGAGCGGCTTTCTTAGCAGCTTTCTTAGGAGCAGCTTTCTTTGCAGCCTTTTTAGGAGCAGCTTTCTTAGTTGCCATTGTTTGAAAATTTAACGGTTAGTAAATAGAATTTAACAGCGGTAAAAATAAACACTAAATTCAAACCGTCAAAAATTTTTTCACATTTTGTGAAAAAATTTTTTATTGTGCAGCTAAAACGCTTACTACCGTCTTATCGTTCTTGGTTTTCTTAAACTCCACAACGCCGTCTGTTAACGCAAACAACGTATAATCTTTACCTACTCCAACGTTTTTACCAGGATGATATACAGTACCACGTTGACGAACGATGATATTGCCGGAAATAGCAGGTTGACCACCATAGATCTTAACTCCAAGACGTTTGCTCTGTGAGTCGCGGCCGTTCTTTACACTACCTTCCCCTTTCTTATGTGCCATGATTTACGATTTTTTAAGTTGGACGAAGTCGCAATTAAGCGATCTCAGTTACTTTGATTTTAGTATAATGAGTACGGTGACCGTGCTTCTTACGGAAACCTTTTCTTCTCTTTTGTTTATAAGCAATAACCTTATCACCTTGAACCTGATCCAGGATCTCAGCTTTAACTACCGCTTTAACTTGGGTGCCTACTGATAACTTGCCATCAGCATCAACCAGTAATACTTCAGCAAATTCTACTTTATCGCCGGCATTCCCACTTACGCGAGGAACGTATAAAGTCTGATCTTTTTCAACTTTAAATTGCTGACCGGCCACTTTAATTACTGCAAACATGATTTTCCAAAAATTAGGACGGCAAAGGTAAGATTTTCCAAGACATAATGCAGTTTCCTTTCAACTTTTTTTTGAAGAGTTTCCCCCACCTCTGAATTTCGCCAAATTTCGGGGTTTTCCACCACTTATACCCGAATCGCCCCTTCCACGGTTTTTCATTGATTTTTAACAGGTTCGAACCGATGGCAGTATTCCCTTTTTAGGGTAGATTTGCCTTTCAAAGCCCGAATAGAGGATTATGAAATTCAAATCACTTCTCGCCAAGCCCTTCGCCGGCTATATATATAAAGGTGTAAAAAAAGATATGGAAAATGCCCTGGCCGACCAGGACCGTATCTTTAAAGACCTCATCAAAACAGCCAAAATTACAGAGTTTGGGAAAGATCATAAGTTCGATCAAATATCTCAATACGCTGATTTTCAACAAGCTGTGCCCGTGCGCGATTACGAACAATTCAAGCCTTACATCGAGCGCATCAAAGAGGGAAAGCACAATGTATTATGGAAGGGGAAACCCATCTATTTTGCCAAAACTTCAGGTACAACCAGCGGCGTAAAATACATCCCCATTTCCAAAGAATCGATCTCAAATCATATCAACACCGCCCGTAATGCCTTGCTCTGCCACATCGCAGAAACAGGGAACAACAAGTTTACCGACGGGAAAATGATCTTTTTATCCGGTTCTCCAGTACTCGACAGAGTAGGTGGCATCCCTACCGGACGCCTCAGTGGAATCGTTAACCACCATGTACCCGGCTATCTCCGTACCAATCAGCTTCCTTCTTATGAAACAAATTGCATCGAAGAATGGGAGTCGAAACTAGATCGAATCATCGACGAAACCATGAAACAAGACATGCGCCTGATCAGCGGCATTCCACCTTGGATGCAAATGTATTTCGATCGACTCATAGAACGAACCGGTAAAAAAGCAGCAGCACTGTTCCCGAATCTTTCAGTAATCGTTCACGGAGGTGTGAATTTTGAACCCTACAAAGCACGATTGTTTGATACCATCGGAAAATTTATTCCACACGTAGAAACTTTTCCTGCTTCAGAGGGTTTTATTGCTTTTCAAGACAGTCAAGAAGCCGAAGGTTTGCTGCTTAATACCAATAGTGGTATTTTCTTTGAATTCATCCCCACTTCGGAAGTATTCAATGAAAACCCGCGCCGCTTGAAATTGCACGAAGTAAAAGTGGGAGAGAACTATGCGCTCGTGATTAATAACAATGCAGGATTGTGGGGCTACAGTATTGGCGACACCGTACGTTTTGTTTCTACCAACCCCTACCGCTTGGTGGTAAGTGGAAGAATAAAACATTTTATATCAGCTTTTGGAGAGCATGTAATTGGTGAAGAAGTAGAATACAGTTTGATGAAAGCCGCTACAGAACAAGGTATCAAGATCACTGAATTCACGGTAGCA
>DGDD01000137.1 GCA_002385265.1 Chitinophagaceae bacterium UBA3961 | reverse complement strand
TCAATAACGTTCTGCGGCTTGTGTAAGAATGCGGGCTTCATGAATATCGTGGGTCAGTGGCTTTTCAACATATACATGTTTGCCGAGCTGCATTGCTGCAAGCGCTTGAACTGCGTGCATATGATCGGGAGTAGTCACAATTACTGCGTCAATGTTTTTATGTTCTTTGTCGAGCATTTCACGATAGTCGCGGTAATAAGGAGCTTTTGACCAGCGTTTCCGAGCATTTACTGCCATACGATCATCTACATCACAAAGCGCTACAATATTTTCGGCACCGTTATTCCAAGCGTAAGGAAGGTTAACTTCTGCCTTACCTCCGGCACCTATTCCGGCAATATTCAACTTATCACTTGGAGCGATATGGCCTCTGCCCAGCACATGTCGAGGAACAATAAAAAAACTACCGGCGGCAAGGCCTGTGTTTCTAAGAAACTTTCTTCTGTTTTGATTCATATGGCAATTTATAGTTAGATCAAACTCGCGTCGAGTGAAATTTCGGCATTCAAGAGTTTGCTGATAGGGCAATTTGCTTTTGCATCAGCAGCACATTCTTGAAATTTCGCTTCATCAATTCCGGGTATTTTAGCTTTTAGAACAAGTGCAGAACTTGTAACCGCACCATTATCTAAGGTTACTGTAGCAGTTGCATCTAATTCATCGGCTGTGAATCCTGCTGCACCCAATACAAAACTTAACTTCATCGCAAAGCATCCGGCATGCGCTGCAGCGATCAGTTCTTCAGGATTTGTATAAGTACCATCTTCAAACCTTGATTTAAAATCATAGGCTTGTCCATCCATTACTTTACTTTGAGTAGTCAAATGACCTTTGCCGTCTTTACCGGCACCTTTCCAAATAGCAGTTGCGGAACGTTTCATAATTTGCAGTTATAATAAATTTAAGAATGAGTATTACCTGGAGTGATTTTGAAAAAATCGACATCCGAGTTGGAACGATTCTGGAAGTTAACGAATTTCCGAAAGCAAAAAAGCCCGCTTATCAATTGTTAATAGATTTTGGGGAATTGGGCTTGAAGCGATCCTCTGCACAGATTACATTTTTTTATAATCGGGAAGCGTTAGTGGGTCGACAAATCATTGCCGTTGTAAATTTTCCACCCAAACAAATCGCAAATTTTATTAGTGAGTGTTTGGTACTCGGAGTGTACACAGAAGAAAAAAACGTAGTTTTATTGCAGCCCGACCAACCTGTTGCAAACGGATGGAAGATTGGCTAAACTAGAATGGAAGCCCTCTACACCTATTTTTACAAAACACCCATTGGCTATTTATGCATAGAGGCCAACGACGATGTTGTACATGGCATCAACTTTCTTGATGGCATTGAGCACCCTCCTGAAGCGAAAGTTCCTGAAAAGTATCCGGTTGTTTTGGAACAGATTTTGAAAGAGTTAGATGCTTACTTTTCAGGAAGACGATTGGTTTTTGAAACACCTTTCGATCAAAATGGAACCGTTTTTCAAAAAGAGGTTTGGAGTCGTTTAGTTCAAATTCCATTCGGTAAAACCATTAGTTATTTGGACTTAGCGAAACAATTAGGTGATACCAAAGTTATACGAGCCGCAGCCTCGGCAAACGGCAAAAATCATCTAGCGATAGTAGTGCCCTGCCACAGAGTAATTGGATCGAAGAATGATTTGGTGGGATATGCCGGAGGTTTGTGGCGAAAGCGGTGGTTGTTAGAGCACGAACAAAAATTCACTCACGGAGTTCAAACCCTATTCTAATATGAAGTTTAGAGCATTGATGATTCAAGAAAATGCAGGAAGCATACCCGCATTCGTAAGAGAAATTAAGGAGCGGAATTTGGAGGACTTGCCTAAAGGCGAGGTATTGATTAAGGTACTGTATTCTTCATTGAATTACAAAGATGCATTAAGCGCAAGCGGTAATAAAGGAATCACAAAAGTTTACCCTCATACGCCAGGTATCGATGCAGCAGGAATTGTTGAATTGAGTACCCATTCCGATTTTATTAGTGGAGATGAAGTGATCGTAACCGGATATGACCTCGGAATGAATACAGCCGGTGGTTATGGTGAATACATCCGTGTTCCGGCTCAGTGGGTGGTTCACAAGCCGAATGGATTGAGCTTACAAGACTCGATGGTTTTGGGAACAGCAGGCATAACTGCTGCTATTGGCCTTTTCAAAATGCGCTCATTAGGATTTTCACCTAATCAAGGTACTGTTGTTGTAACAGGGTCTACCGGTGGCGTTGGCAGCATGGCAGTGGCGCTCCTCTCAAAACTGGGTTATGCTGTGAAAGCCGTTAGTGGAAAAGAGAATGCGGCAGAATACTTACATTTTCTTGGAGCCAAAGAAATTGCCCCAAGGAGCTTTGTAGATGATAGCAGCGGAAAAGCTTTAATAAAGCCAAAATGGGCCGGTGCATTTGACACAGTTGGTGGAAATGTGTTGGCAACACTTTTAAAAGGTTGTGGCTTAGAAGGAGTTGTTGTAAGTACCGGATTGGTTCAGTCGCCGGAATTGAAAACAACGGTTTTCCCATTTATTCTCAATGGAGTAAGTTTACTGGGCGTAGGCTCTGCCGAAACACCTCACGAAACAAAAGAACAGTTGTGGCAATTACTTGCCGGTGAATGGAATATCTCAGATAAGTTTCAAGCAATTTCCAAAGTAGTTAGCTTAGAAGAGCTATCAGATATTTATATTGATAAAATTCTTCGAGGAGAAATCATGGGAAGAGTAGTTGTGAAACATGCCCACCAGTCTTAGTCTTTCAGAACAGCGCCCGAAAATGCCAATGGGAGTAAATCAGCTGCGCGATTGATCAAATATATTTGCCCACTTTGGCCTGTGAGCAATATTTGAATTGGAGTTGAAGTGCGCTCTTCGAACTCAAACATCGCTTGGCGGCACATTCCACATGGCGAAATAGGTGTATCAGAACGTTCATTTGGGCGGTGATTGAAATAGGAAATAGCCATCACCTTAATTCCTACTTCCGGGAACACTGTTGCCGCTGCAGACAATAAGGTTCGCTCTGCACAAATACCAATTGGGTAAGAAGCATTTTCTTGGTTGGTGCCTTTAATGATCTCCCCATTATTCAATAAGGCAACTGCACCTACATGAAAATGAGAGTAGGGCGCATATGATATCTTCGTTTGTTCGCGCGCTTGAATAATTAAGGGCTGAAGGTTTGCAGGTACTTGTTCCAAACTTTCGAAAACTTGCCAACTAAAATGAATGCTTTGTATAGACATAAAAAAATCCTCTGTTTAGAGAGGATTAAAGTTAGTTAATTTTATTTATCGTATGATGTTGAACAATCGTTTCCAGCGAATACCATTGTCGAGGCTCAACCAAATTAAAGAGGCTTTACCAACGATATGATCTTCAGGTACAAACCCCCAGAAGCGACTGTCCTGCGAACGATGGCGGTTGTCTCCCATCATCCAATAATAGTCCATCTTAAAAGTATAGGTTGATGCTTCTTTGCCATTGATGAAAATTTTACCGTCTCTTTCTTCCCATTTGTTTTGTTCGTAAACAGTGATTGCACGTTTATAGAACGCAATGTTTTTCTTGGAAAGTTCAATAATAGCTCCTTTTTTAGGTACGCCCAACGGTCCAAAATTATCAATTGACCAATTAGCAACAGATGTATCACGAGGGAAAATAAGGTAATTGGCCGGATTGATTTCAGGAGTAACAGATACTACACCTGGAACTTTTTTAATCATTTCCAACTCGGAAAGCGTAAGATTAACTTCATACTGATTGGCAGAAACACTCATAAAATCAGACTCATCTGCCGTTTCTTTGATTTGGATTCCGGCTTTCCTGAGCATTTCCCCGTCAATTTGAGTATTCGTTTGAACCAAATAGTTTTTTGCTGATCCGGGGGCTAAGAACGCTTTTTCCCCATTTACATAAAGGATCCCTTCTTTTATTTCCAAGGTATCACCGGGGATACCAACACAGCGTTTTATATAGTTCTCTCTTTTATCTACCGGTCTTGTTCTAACGGTATATTGATCCCACACGTCATTACGAGCAATTTCATAGGCTTGAGCCGCCCTTTGCTTCGCATCTGGGAATTGCTTAACAAAGGCAGCAGTACCCATTAATTGAGTAACACGTGCATCAATCATATCGTAATATGGAATTTTAGAATCTTCTTCTAAAGTAAGCGTATCGCCGGCAGGGAAATTAAACACTACTACATCATTTCTTTTAACCGGAGAGCCGAACCATCTTGTATAGGGAATATAAATCAGTTCGCTGTAAGATTTGGTATTTAGTATCGGTAATGTGTGGTGAACAAAAGGTATTGACAAAGGAGTGTTTGGGATTCTTGCACCATAACTCGACTTACTCACGAATAAGAAATCATTCACGAGCAATGTTTTTTCCATTGATCCGGTTGGGATTGTGTAAGCCTCAAAAACAAATGTTCTGATAAGGGTGGCAGCTACAATGGCAAAAACTGCCGCATCGAGCCATTCACGAGCAGAAGACTTTTTATAAGCCTTTACTGCCTCTACTCCAACAAAACGGTCTTTTTTGTTTGTTCCAATGTATGCAAAATAGATAGGTGCTAAAAGGGAGGCCATGGTATGTTCCAAAAACGTAAACTTCCCAAATGGCTTAACAAATTCTATATATATACCTAGTGTAATAAACCAACCTACAACGGGGATGAACTGCCAAAAGAACCAATGTTTGGGTCGTTTCGCAATTTGGATCATCGTAAACGTATTGTAAAAGGGCACCCAAGCTTTCCAAGAAGCCACGCCTGCCTTTTTAAACATACCAGAAGCTCCAAATGCGGGGAGCATGTTTAACAGTAGGGTAATTAGAATTACGGTCATTAAATCGTTGGAACTCATGCAAGTAATTTTATAAATCCTGTCAAAAATACCATATTAAATTGGCACTCAGCAGGCAGAATATTGATTTTTTGCCCATTTGGGGCAGGTTAACAATATATTTGTTGCATCATTTGGGATAATATTACAGGAAAGATGGTACAATTCAGCATCGCCGATATAGAAAACCTAACAAATATCAAAGCACACACGCTTCGAATTTGGGAACAGAGGTATCCTGTTTTCAAGCAAACGCGACGTCCTTCAGGACATCGCGTTTATTCCAGCGATGATTTGAAGCAATTGTTAAGGATCGCCTGGTTGTACCATAATGGATGTAAGATCTCCGAAATCATGTCGCTATCGGAAGACGAACAGAGAACAAAGGCATTGGGAGTTGATCAAAACAATTTAGAGAACAGCCAATTGGTGAATCAGCTCTTGGAGGCTTCTATCGACCTAGATGAAATTGCATTTAGTGAGGTAGCCGATTCGGTAGTTCTATCCTATGGGTTTAAAAAAGCAATGTTAGATGTTTTCTTTCCTTTCTTGAATAAAGTTGGTCTGTTTTGGCTCACCGGGCATATTACTCCGGCCCAAGAACATTTTGCGAGCTACACCATTATGCGAAAGCTAATTGTTGCAATCGATAAGTTAACGCCGGTGAGAACTGGTAAAGGCCGATTGGTTTTACTCTTTACTCCGGTTGGAGAAACACATGAATTACCGCTGCTTCTTATTCAAGGAATGCTGAAGCAGGCCGGGGTTAGAATACTGTATGCTGGAGTACAAGTTGATACAAAAACATTGAATTATTTAATTAATTACAAGGGAGTTAAAGAATGTTACTTTAATTTAATTACAAATTCTTGTAAACCTCCCATTCAAGAACTGTTTGACGAACTTTCAGCTAAAAACGCAGACGTAGAATTCTATTTTTCCGCGAACAGTTATCTTCTAGAAGGCATAAAAAATCCGCCGAATTTCCATTACTTGAAAAGCCCGGCGGATATAGATGCTTATATTGAAACCATTATTTCTTAGGAAGAACGTACGACTCTACATCGTCACGTGAAATGGTTTTACCCGAGAGAATAATCAAACGCTCTACAACGTTTCTTAATTCTCGAATATTACCAGTCCAATTGTGTTGTTGCAATCCCTCCACCGCCGCGGGTTCAATTTGTTTTTTGGCGATCCCATAGTCTGTACAGATATCCCCAAGGAATTTTTCAACCAAAAGCGGAATATCGTCTCGTCGATCGTTTAAGGACGGAACATGAATTAAGATAACGCTCAATCGGTGGTATAAATCGAGACGAAAGTTTTTTGCTTCAACTTCTTCCAAGAGATTCTTGTTTGTTGCTGCCACAACACGAACGTCTACGCTAATATCCTTATCACCGCCAACACGGGTAATCTTTCCTTCTTGAAGTGCTCTTAACACTTTCGCTTGGGCACTGAGGCTCATGTCTCCAATTTCGTCAAGGAAGAGGGTTCCACCACTGGCTTGTTCAAACTTTCCAATGCGTTGTTTTACCGCAGAGGTAAAGGATCCTTTTTCATGACCAAACAATTCACTTTCGATCAATTCACTAGGAATGGCAGCGCAGTTAACTTCAATAAGCGGGCCGGTATTTCTATTGCTTTTTTCATGAACCCATCTTGCCACCAACTCCTTTCCTACCCCATTTTCCCCTGTTACTAGAATCCTAGCATCGGTGGGTCCAACTTTTTCAATAGTTTCTTTTATTTTTAGAATTGGCCCCGATTGACCAATCATTTCTTCCACTTTGCTCACCTTTCGTTTGAGCACTTTGGTTTCAGCCACCAAATTGGTTTTGTCCATGGCGTTTCGGATCGTGATCAACAAGCGGTTGAGATCCGGTGGTTTAGAAATATAGTCGTAGGCTCCCTTTTTAACCGCTTCTACGGCGGTTTCAATGGTGCCGTGCCCTGAAATCATGATTACCGGAACGTCAGGATTTATTTCGCGGCTTTTATCTAGAAACTCAATGCCATCGAGTTTGGGCATCTTAATATCACACAAAACCACATCAAAGGTTTTCTCCTTGAATTTCTTCAACCCTTCTTCACCGTCTCCGGCTTCTTCAATTTTATAACCTTCGTAGCTCAGAATTTCGGAGAGTGTTTTTCTGATTGCTTTCTCATCGTCAATAATCAAGATCGAACTCATGTTTAACAAAATTTTTCTATGGATTTAGTGCAAGGCAGCATCAAGGATGCGTTACAAAAATACAACTATGTTTCGGAACCTTATTAAGGCAATAAGTTTGCCACTTTTTTTGGGGCTTCCATTGGTTGCATGTACCAACGGGAATAGTACTACCATAAAATCTTCTGCAAAGGCGATCCAAAGAGTTTGTGAGATTCCTCTTCCGGCCGGATATTCGAGGGTTGTTTACGACAGTGCCAGTTTTAGCTATTGGTTGCAACAATTCGCGTTAAAATCGGATCCAACCGTTTATTTGTACAATGGTGAACGAAAACGAAATCAATGGCCTTCATTCGCAGTTCTTAATATAAGTACGGGAAATAAATATCTACAACAGTGTGCAGACGCTGTGATGCGGTTAAGAGCAGAATATTTGTATGAAAAGAAGACCAAGGGGCCGATCCTTTTCTTCGACAACAATAGGAAAGAGTACCGATTCTCGGTTATGGGTAGTCGTACCGAATTCAACAAATACCTAGAACATGTTTTCAGTTGGTGCGGAACATTGAGTTTAGCTAGTCAATTGAAAGCCAAGAAGAGTTTGGAAGCAATTCGCCCGGGAGATGTATTTATAAAGGGAGGGAGCCCCGGCCATGCCGCGATGGTAATGGATGTTGCTGAAAACAATGCAGGTGATAAAATTTTTTTATTAATGAACAGCTATATGCCTGCACAGGACATGCACATCGTAAAAAACCCAAGTAGCAGCACATTAAGTCCATGGTACTCAATTCGTCAGAAACCCAGATTTGAGCTACCGGAATGGGTTTTTTACGAAAATCAGTTAATGGAATGGTAAGGGTTCTCTTGTAAATTTCTGCATTAGGAAAGCTCAGGGCTTGCATTTCCTCGATTTGGCTTGTATTTTAGCCTCATTATTCATCCAATACAATTATCTATGAAATCGACCGTAAAACTGCAACCCGTTCCTCATGTAGGTAACGTGATTATGAAACTCGCTTTTTTAGGCGGTATGATGATCGGCGCAATGTATGTTTTTGTGTTGCTGTTCGCCCGAATCACTCAATCATTTTAAGTTACAATGGTCAATAAAAAAAGACCCCGGATTGTAGTCCGGGGCTTTTTTTTATCCGTTATAAGGGAATTACTTTTTCATGTACATAACTTCTTTCACCAGATTTACTGTTTTTGGAACGTCTGGTAAAGCAGCAGCCACTAAATTAGGAGCATAGTGTAAAGGAGCATCTGCGGCTGTGATACGACGAATTGGAGCGTCTAAATAATCGAATCCTTCTTTTTGAATTCTGTAAGCAATTTCAGATGATACAGAACACATAGGCCATTGTTCGTCTACAATTACCAAACGATTGGTTTTCTTCACGCTTTCCAAAATTGTCATCCAGTCGAGTGGACGGATGGTTCTCAAGTCAATTACCTCTGCACTGATTCCTTCTTTTTCTAATTCTGCAGCAGCACCCAAGGCTACTTTCATCATCTTGTTATAAGAAACGATGGTAACATCGCGTCCTTGCTTCTTAACATCGGCTTTTCCGATTGGAATGATGTACTCTTCTTCAGGCACTTCTCCCTTATCGCCGTACATCAATTCACTTTCCATAAACATAACCGGGTCATTATCGCGAATTGCGGCTTTCATCAACCCTTTGGCATCGTATGCATTAGAGATTGAAATAACTTTAATACCGGGAATATTCGCATAATAGCTTTCAAATGCAGTAGAGTGTTGTGCTCCCAACTGACCGGCAGAACCGTTCGGGCCTCTAAAAACGATTGGGCAGCTCACTTGACCACCACTCATTGCCAACATTTTAGAAGCTGTATTCAAAATTTGATCCAACGCCAATACGGCGAAGTTCCAAGTCATGAATTCAACAATTGGACGCAAACCATTTTGAGCAGCACCTACCCCAATTGCAGCGAACCCTAACTCAGCAATCGGCGTATCGATCACCCTTTTGGGTCCGAACTCATCCAACATACCCTGACTTACTTTATAAGCTCCATTGTATTCAGCCACTTCTTCACCCATCAAAAATACATTAGGGTCTCTTCTCATTTCTTCACTCATTCCTTCGCGGAGTGCTTCTCTAATAGTAATAATTCTTGCCATATTAGCGAACGTTTCAGTTTTTAAGTTGCCCCCAACTCAATTTGGGTTTGCGAACGCAAAAATATTGTTTGCATGGCAATGGGGCAAATATTGTTTTTAAACCGTGTTTCTGTTTAAAAACAATACAAATTTAGCCCAAAAATGATCATTATTCCGCTGAAAATCACTTATTGAGGCATCCTTGGTATCTTTGCAAGGCTATGGCAAAAACGCAACATTTCAGTATCGTTATTGTAGGTGGCGGTCCCATTGGGCTCACCTGTGGTTTGGAAGCACAAAAATCGAAGATCGATTATGTAATCTTGGAGAAAGGGTGTTTGGTAAACTCCTTGTACAATTACCCGGCAAACATGACTTTTTTTTCCACTTCGGAGCGATTGGAAATTGGAGGTGTACCCTTTGTAAGTAATAACCCGAAGCCAACCCGCGCCGAAGCACTGGAATATTACCGGAGAGTAGCCGTAGGCAGTAATTTGAATATCCGTCTTTTTGAACCAGTGGTCAAAATACAGCGTTTGAAAGATCAAAAAGCGCGCTTTCGAATAAATAGTGAAAAAGGCATTTATACCTGCGATCATGTTGTGATTGCAACCGGTTTTTATGATATCCCCTATTTATTAGACGTCCCTGGTGAGCATTTGCCAAAAGTGACCCATTATTATAAAGACCCGCATTTTTACGCCATGCAAAAAGTATTAGTGGTTGGAGCCAGTAATTCTGCAGTAGATGCAGCTTTGGAGACTTGGCGAAAAGGTGCCGATGTGACCATGGTGGTTAGAAAGGAAGAAATTGGGCAAAGAGTGAAATATTGGGTTAGACCCGATATTGACAACCGGATCAAGGAAGGGAGCATCAAAGCTTTTTTCAATAGTGAAGTATCGGCGATTGATGAAACCAGTGTTACTATCAAAACCCCAGACGGGAAGGTTTCCATACCCAATGATTGGGTTATCGCTTTAACCGGTTATCAACCCGATTTGAGTTTTTTAAAGAAAATAGGCATAGAGCTGTCGAAAGATGAAGTAAAGAAGCCCACGTATAACGAAAAGACTCATGAAACAAATGTCCCCCATTTGTATTTAGCAGGGGTAATATGCGGTGGAATGAACACTCACCGATTGTTTATTGAGAACTCAAGAGTGCATGCGGAGATGATCCTAAAGCATATTAGAAAATCAAGAAGAAAACCTGCAGACAGGAGTAATTAAGAATTAAGAGTTAAATAATTAAAAATTAGGCACCTATTACCATTATTGATAACAAAGATGGGTTTGTCTTCGCATCCTTTTTTTCCTGAATCTGCCGCGCTTTTTTTATTTATCGCTCCTCTTTTCTTCGTCTCCTCTTTCCTCTTAAAA
>DGDD01000094.1 GCA_002385265.1 Chitinophagaceae bacterium UBA3961 | reverse complement strand
ACTTCCCGTGCTGTATTGTACGTTCAACGACATGCTGAATCTGTGCGTAAACTTATAATTTGTAATTGCATTAAAGGCGTGCGGTTTATCAAAATTTGCCGGGTAGTATTGTCCCTTATTTATTTGTTGTCCTGCAATAGGATCGTCCATTTTTTGTTTCACACGCGAGTAGGTGTAACTGATCCACCCATTCAGCTTTCCGGTTGTTTTCTTGATCATGAACTCTGCACCGTATGCAATCCCTTTTGTATTGATGATATCTCTTTCTATATGTTGGTTTAACACTATTTGAGCGCCGCTTTTATAGTCTAAGAAGTTATTCATTCGTTTGTAATAAATCTCGAATGAGGTTTCGTACATGTTGTTTTTTAAGTTTCTGTAGAAACCGAACGATACCTGATCACCTGTTTGTGGCTTGATGTACGGATCACTCAATTTCCAAATATCAGTAGGGGAGATGGCCGTTGTATTTGTTAATAAGTGCAGGTATTGACGCAATGAATTATACCCCAGTTTTATTGAACTGTTTTCATCAATCGTATATCGGAATGCAAATCGAAATTCAGGACCTGCATAGGTTTGAGTCGGTTTGTTCTTCCTATACAATACAGAATCCACAATGGTGCTTTCATCACGAGGCAGTCCCGGTACATAATTAAAAACCGTTTTTGGTCCTAAATTCGCGAAGCCTGAGAATCGTATACCTCCCTGAATTGAAATTTTGTCGCTAACATTTATTTTGTCTCCCAAATAGACAGCCCACTCGCGACCTTGTTCATCCGCAACTTTTTGAGTAACCACCAATGATTCATCACCTTTTGCCTCAAATTTCCCTGGTTGAATTGCATATTGAATCACCTGAGCCCCCCAGTTAAATTGGTGCTTATTGTTAGGGGTATATACGAATTCTAAACGCGCATGTTGCTGCGTAAGACCAAAACTCAACTGATAACCATTCACAGATTTTTCATCTCCTGCAACTTTATAATAGTATTGATCGATACCCGCAGTAAAGCTTGATGAGAGTTTGTTGTTGAAGATGTGTTTATACTTCAATACAGCATTTTTGTTCCCGTAATTGTAAGTAGTATCATTTCCCAAACGGAAGCCGTCGTCACTGATGTATCCGGTTAACTGCAGACTGTTTTTTGAATTGAAATTGTGGGTTAGGGTAATATTAGCATCATAAAAAGAGGCGCTGCTCCTCTTATATGTTTCATTTGGCAATCTTTTTAAGATCCAGTTTGAGTAAGTAGTTCTGGCGCCCATTAATACTGAGGTTTTATCAGAAAGAATCGGGCCTTCTAAAGATATCTTACTGGTCAATAGTCCAATGCCCGCAGAACCCGACCAGCGTTTGGTATTTCCATCGCGTGTTGTGATGTCCAAAACACTTGAAAGCCGACTTCCAAACCTTTCAGGAATCGAACTTTTATACAATTCAGCATTTTTCAAAACATCGGGATTAAACGCCGAGAAGAAGCCGAACACATGGGATGGGTTGTAAATGGTAGCTTCATTGAACAGTACTAAGTTTTGGTCAGTTGATCCACCCCGCACATTGAATCCGGTGCTGGCTTCTCCCACACTTGTAACACCGGGTAGGGTCAACAATACTCTCAAAACATCCGGTTCGCCTAATAATGCCGGCGATTGTTTAATGGTTTTTATCGAAAGTCGTTCCAAACCCATTTGCATTCTTCGTACGTTCGAATTTTTCTCCGCTACTACTACTACCGTTTTTAAAGTAGGAACGTCTTCTTTTAGTTCGATCACTAACTTTCCATCTCCATAGATCATCAATTCACGTCTGCCCGATTTCATACCCGTAGAGGAGATCAACAATACTTTTCTTCCCTTAGGTAGGGTAATCGAAAAATAACCATTCCCATCTGTGATCACACCGGTGTTGGTACCTTCAACAAATACTGCGGCAGCACTGAGCCCCTCGCCGTTTTTGAAATCGCGAACATAACCGGCAACAATTGCTGTTCCTGTTAAGGGGCCACTTGTTTTGGAGCCTATTTCTATTAATTTATTTTCAGAAACCGCTTCTTTCTTTGCTTCTTCACCCGAACTCGAAGGCTCAGTAGGTACTTGTTTGTTAGTACCTGTGGTAAAATAGTTTTTGGGTAACGAGGTTGTAATGGCAGTTTTACGATCTAGTATGTATACCCTTTTTGCGTCTTTATCAATAAAGAACTGATAATAACCATTTTCAAATATTTTGTCTAATGCTTTTTCAAGAGTGGAGCCCTGAAGTTTTAATGTAACCGGAATAGAATCAATAGTACCGGGTTGATAGAAAAAGCGAAAGCCTGATTGCGTTTCAAAGTCTGTTACCACTTTTACAAAGGGGGTATTGTTATAATCGCAGTTGATTTGCCCGGATTGAGACCAGCCCCATGTTGAGAACAACAAAAGTGTTATGGTAAAAATGAATTTCATTATTTCAAAGAAGGTTTGTACTGTGAGCAAATAGAAGCAAGGTATAGCTCCGGATCTTTTTTGAACGATAGTTTACTGGCAGCGGCCCAAGATTTTATGGCAGGGTCTTTTTTAGAAAGTAGCTTGATGATTTGCCCCTTTGACTTTATTTGATACCAAGAATCATCTATTGTTACCCAGTACTTGGAATAAGACTTATAAGAATAGACTGTTTTTTCAGTTGTTACTTCATACAATACTCTTTTGTACTCGTAAGCAAAAGCAGATGCGGCCCCATCGAATACTACTTTTAATATACCATTTGGTACATCTTCATTCGACGGGTCGTGAAATCTTGGATGAATAAATCGCTCTCCCATGTATTCAAATCCCCCAATTTTTTCCGGCTTCAATTCAACTAAAAAATTTCGATTGTAATCCATCACAAGAACAGTTCCGTCAACCAAATCAAATTTGAACTCTACATTTTGATACCAGAGCCCATCATATTGTAGAGACCCTTTTTGAAAGGCGTCGGTTTTGTAGAATGCATGCCCAACAATGCCATGACCATGGCCAGTATATGCGGGGCCTATGTAGTACGGGAGATTTTCTTTTAAAAGTCGAGAAAATTGTTGATAAGCGGTATCGGCATTTCGTTTAGCGAATCCGGAATCTGAAAGGGGGGCAGTTTGTGAAAAAAGGCATACGGGTAGTAAAATGATTACCCAGGACATAAGTTGCTTTCTCATTGGCATTTGTCGTGTTCGGCTTCAAGTTAGACAAATTTTGCCCCGAAAATGTTGCTTCGCCTTTTTTTGGGTTGAAAGGTAAAAAAAAGGAGCTGAATGCTCCTTTTACAAAGTTAGTCCGGGACCTACCAGCTTCATCCCATGCTCTGCATGTATTTTGTCAACTTCTGCTTGGGTAGGAGGAGCTTTTAAATTTTCCATGGTGTCGAAAAAATCTTCCAACTTTCCGGCAGGAGTTACAGCATAAAGAAGTCTACCATAATCTGAAGTTTGAATCCATGTATGAGCAATGTTTCTGGGTAAAAAGATGGTATCTCCCGGACCTAGTTCCTTAAGTTCGTCTCCTACTTTAAATCTATAGGTTCCTTCAGCAACGAAGAATATTTCTTCTTGTTCAAGGTGTATGTGTAGCGACGGCCCTATTTTATCGTAGCCGATGTATTCAAATACCGCCAGTTGTTGATTCGTGTCTTTACCCGATATTTTTACATCATTGGGGTGTTTCCCTTTAAAAAACTGATTTCTCCCTTTTCTACTTTTCCCTTTACCCACCACAAATGGTTGGATGGGGTTGCTCTTTGAATTCGCTTTCGTGAATTTACTGATACCAATAAATGCCGTTAAAAGGGCTGTTTGTTGTAAGAATTGTTTGCGTTCCATAGATAATTTTTCACAAGATTAAGGTAGAAGGGAGCGCAACTGGTGGTAAAAAAAAGACATATTATACCTCCGCAATGCCCGCAATTGAATCGGGCCCGTTTTCGTCAACTGACTCAAATTGCGTAGGGGAGTACCCGGTGAATTCTTTGAACTCTTTCGACAAATGTTGATAGTCATGAAACCCGAATTCTAGCGCGGTACTCAACCAATCTTCATTGGGATATTTATTTCGCCATCTGAAAACTCGATCGAAACGCACGATTCGCAAATATTCTTTTGGACTAAGCCCTGTGAGATCCTTGAATTTTCGCTCAAATTGGCGATTGGAATAGTAGGCGTTTTTTACATACCAGTCTATCGATCTGGTAGTGCTGTGCCCAAGCATTAATCGTGGAATTGCAAAAAAAGGATGATCGATTGTTTTGAGCTTTGAGAATCGAATCGAAAGATATTTGTTTAGCACTGAAACAATATCTTGATAAGAGAGGCTATTCGCAAGTTCATCATATAAACTGTTTACAGATGATCCAAGAACTAAACTGGCTTCAATAGTTTGATCCAGTAACGTTTCATTATTGAAAAGCATCCGCCACCCTTCAGGATGAAATACTACTTGCACACTTAAAAAATGTTTCGGTACATAACGAAGTTGTGTGTTTGTATAATGCCCCGAAAGACTAACATTGAAGGACCGTTCTTTTGCAGCTGTGTAATTGTATTGAATGCTTTCTGCATCTCTTAAATGAAACTGCAAGCAGAACTCAGGTCTTGGGGTATATAATTTGGGATGAAGTGGGGCACCCTCTTCAAAGTTAAAATGGATGATGCGGTAACATCGGATCCAGTTCGACAAATATTCGCAAGGCTGTATCGGATCCAAAAGCATTATCAAATATAAATATTATATCACAGATACAATGAATTGACCTCAGGTTCTAAAATGCGCTTTTTTTTATTTGTTTTGCAGCGGATAGAAGAAATTCCTTATATTTATACTACTCGCGCACTACTTAGAATTAAAATGCTATTAAATTAGCCGATTGCTGCTGTGTGATACTTAGGAGTTTAGATTTTAAAAATAACTTTGCATCACAGCAGGCATGAAATCTTGGGGAAGACATATTTTACTGTTCACTTACTTAACATTGGTTTTTATTTCCAATACTTGGAAAGGTTTTCATCCTTTTCAAGAAAATACACCGTTGTATGAATTCGGTTATACTGTTGATCTTATTGAAGAAGGCTCAAAAGAAGCTGATAGAAATATACCGAATCAAAGCGCCTCAGACACTGAAATAGAACATATTACAGTACTAGTACCACTCGATCAACTTCCATATGAACATTTTGTAGAGGGAACTGAAATCAAATACCATTTAGTTGGACATTGGTATTTGTTTCCCGCACTAGATATTAAAACACCTCCTCCGCAGGCGTAGGAGATTTTTAATAGTAGAAATAATTTTTTGTCATCATTTCATCTTTATTAAAATGAAGCGTGTTAATCTTATTGTGTGGGTAATTGTATGTTCTTCTGTTATTATGAGCTGTGGTACCAATGCCAAAGCAGAGAAAGACAATGTTCAAGTATTTGAGGTGGTAAAGCCTCAGCGTTTGGATACTATTTATGAAAAAGAATACGTAGCTGAAATTCAATCAAAACAAACCATTGATCTCAGAACGCATGTGCGTGGAATGATTGAAAAAATCCATGTAGATGAAGGCCAAGCTGTAACAAAAGGCCAGCTTCTGTTTAGCTTGAGCAATCGTACTTTAAAAGATCAGTTACTAAAAGAGCAAGCGAATTTAAAAAGTTTGCAGGCCGAATTGAAAATGGCTGAATTGAATATCCGTAATACTAAATTGCTAGCCGATAAAAACATCGTTGCTCGCCCTGAGTTGGAAATGGCGATGGCGAAAAAAGAAGCAATTGAAGCGAAAATTGAAGAAGCAAAAGCCGCTATTTCTATTGCCAACATCAATTTGAATTATACTGAAATTAAAGCGCCCTTTTCAGGTGTTTTAAACAGAATACCATATAAAGTTGGAAGCTTGGTAGAAGAAGGTGAATTGCTTACAACGTTGTCAAACAACGAAGAAGTATATGCCTATTTTAACGTAAGTGAAATTGAATTTGTAAATCTTCTTCAAAATCAACAAAAAGGGATCTCTAAAGAAGTGCGCTTAATGATGGTAAACAACGAGTGGTTTCCTGAAACCGGTACCATCGAAACACGTGAAAACATAATTGACGCCACCACTGGGAATATTGCTTTTCGTGCCAAGTTTAAAAACCCAAAGCGCCTGCTGAAACACGGTGCAACAGGGAGAATTTTTGTTGAACAGCCCTTGAATAATATTCTCGTTATCCCGCAAAAAGCAACGTTCGAAATACAAGATAAAATATACGTTTACACCATAAGTACGTCGGGTGCAGTAAAAATGAAACCTGTTACAGTGAAAACAAGGCTTCCTCACATTTATGTGATCGATGACGGTGCTCTTCAAGAATCAGATATGATTCTATTCGAAGGTATTCAACAGGTGAAAGAAGGGATGATCGTAAAACCCAAAATTCTGTCTTTTACAGATCTTTCTTTTAATTAAGTTAAAACCTTAACAAAGCTTCGATTTTTATTTACTCAACTCTAATTAGTACAAATGGTCTCTGTTTTTATAAAGCGGCCTGTTCTCTCTATTGTAATATCATTGATCATTACAATGTTGGGATTGCTAGCTTTCTTTCAATTGCCCGTTACACAATTCCCTGAAATTGCGCCTCCTGAAGTAAATGTTACCACTAAATATACCGGAGCTAATGCTGAAACCTGTGTGAAAGCAGTAGTTACGCCTTTAGAAAGAGCCATCAACGGTGTACCCGGAATGAGTTACATGTCTTCGGTTTCCGGAAACGATGGAACCAGCGTAATCCAAATCATCTTTAAAGCCGGAACCGATCCCGATTTAGCCGCAGTAAACGTGCAAAACCGCGTTTCTGCTACATTAGATGAATTACCGGAAGAAGTGATCAAGTCTGGCGTAATTGTTGAAAAAGTACAGAACAGCATGTTGCTGTACGTGAACGTATTGGGTGAAGATTCATCGATGGATGAAAAATTCCTTTACAATTACACCGATATCAACTTGATGCCCGAACTGAAGCGTATTGAGGGTGTGGGATTTGCCGATATTGTTGGGTCACGCGATTATTCGATGCGGATTTGGTTGAATCCACAGAAAATGACTTCTTACAACATCAGTACCGATGATGTTATCAATAGTCTGAAACAACAAAACGTAGAAGCAGCACCGGGTAAAATAGGAGAGAGCTCAGGTAGATCGCCACAAGCACTTCAATACGTTTTAAAATATACCGGCAAATTCAATACTCCTCAACAATACGAGGATGTTATTATCAAAAGTGATGCATCTGGTGCATTGATTAGATTGAGAGACATTGCCGAAGTTGAGTTTGATTCTCAAGAATACGATGTGCTTTCAAAAGAGAATGGTAAGCCCTCAGCTGCAATTATGTTGAAACAACGACCCGGAAGTAATGCCAGTGAGGTAATTGCCAATATCAAAGCTCGGATGGAGGAATTGAAAAAGGAATTTCCATCGGGGATGAAGTATACCATTAGTTATGATGTGTCCTCTTTCTTAGATGCTTCAATTCATGAAGTCGTAAAAACCCTGATTGAAGCGTTTATACTTGTTTCCATTGTGGTGTTTCTTTTCTTGCAAGATTGGCGTTCAACTCTAATTCCTGCCATTGCTGTTCCCGTATCGTTGATCGGTACTTTCTTCTTTATGCAATGGTTAGGATTCTCCTTAAACATGATCACACTTTTTGCCTTGGTATTGGCAATTGGAATTGTGGTAGACAATGCCATCGTAGTAATTGAAGCTGTGCATGCTAAAATGGAACATATAGGTTTGAACCCTGCCGATGCAACCATGGAGGCGATGAAAGAAATGGCCGGCGCTATTATATCCATTACGCTTGTAATGTCGGCCGTGTTTATACCGGTGTCATTTATGCCGGGGTCTGCCGGAATTTTTTACAAACAGTTTTCGCTTACTATTGCTTGCTCAATTGTTTTATCAGGAGTTGTAGCATTAACATTAACTCCTGCATTGTGCGTTTTAATTCTTAAACCTATTCATCACTCAAGTGGTAAAAAGAAAGGACTAGCGAGGTTTTTCGAGGGATTTAATAATTGGTACAATGGTTTGCAAGATGGTTATAAAAAATGGATTTCGGTATTGGCAGGCAGACGTGCAATTACGATAATTGCTATCATTGCATTTAGTGCGTTTACCGGCATCTTAGCTTCTATTGTACCGGGAGGATTTATTCCGAATGAAGATCAGGCTACTATTTATGCCGCCATCACAACACCCTCTGGTGCTACCCTAGAACGTACAGAGAAAGTGGTTGATGAGGTGCAGCGAATTGCCAGTGAACTTCCGGAAGTAGAAACAGTGTCTTCTTTGGCAGGCTTCAATGTATTGTCAGACGGTACAGGAGCTTCCTATGGTATGAATTTGATCTCGCTTAAAAAATGGGAAGATCGTGAAATGACCGATAAAGAGATCATCGAATTATTGAAGAAAAAAACTTCTACCATTCGAGATGCAACAATTGAGTTTTTTACACCCCCACCTGTTCCGGGATTCGGCAACGCAAGTGGGTTTGAGTTGAGATTACTTGATAAAACGGGTAAGGGCGATTTAAAGTTGTTGGAGAAAACTGCAAAGGATTTCGCAGCCATATTGAATACAAAAGAACAGTTGAGCAACGCTTTCACCACTTTCGATGCCAGCTTCCCGCAGTATATGGTAAAAATTGACTATCCTAAAGCTGCTCAGAAAGGAGTAGTAGTAGCAGACATCCTCAATACACTTCAAACCT
>DGDD01000103.1 GCA_002385265.1 Chitinophagaceae bacterium UBA3961 | reverse complement strand
TATTAATTCTTAATTATTAATTCATCCTCACTTTCCGTTGTACAACCCGCACCATTCTTGAATTCATTATTCTAAATTTACACCCTCATTTAATGATCTAAACTCTTCACAGTGCTGGTAAAAACTTTTGGAAGTGCGGTTTACGGAGTAGATGCAACTACTATTACCATTGAGGTTAATGTTTTGGCAGGAGCCGGCTATTATATTGTTGGATTGCCGGATAGTGCCGTAAAAGAAAGTCTGCAGCGCGTTGAAAGTGCTCTCAAAAGCAACAAATTTGAAATGCCCCGAACAAAGATATTGGTGAATCTTTCTCCGGCCGATATTCGAAAATCGGGAACAGCATTCGA
This sequence comes from Chitinophagaceae bacterium UBA3961, assembly GCA_002385265.1. GTDB lineage: Bacteria > Bacteroidota > Bacteroidia > Chitinophagales > Chitinophagaceae > Endoryza > Endoryza foliicola. The sequence goes on along the minus strand of DGDD01000103.1, from coordinate 7,360 downwards.
TCTGCCGATAGCCATTGGCATTCTCGCAGGTAGCGAAGCATTGAAATACACCGTTCCGCTCGATCAATACATCATCATGGGAGAGTTGAGTTTGGATGGCAGCATCTTGCCGGTTAAAGGAACCCTTCCAATGGCAATTACAGCCAGAAAAGAAGGCTTTAAGGGGATGCTAGTACCCAAGTCAAACGCAAGGGAAGCCGGCATGGTGAATAATTTAGAGGTATACGGCGTAACGCATATCAATGAAGTGATCGACTTCCTCGTCAATCCCGAATCTCTTCAAGCCGTTCAAGTAAATACCCGAGAAGAATTCTTCGATACTCAATACGATTTTGAATTCGACTTCAGTGACGTGAAAGGCCAAGAAAACATCAAACGCGCCTTAGAGATTGCGGCAGCGGGAGGTCACAATGCCATTCTCATTGGACCACCGGGCGCCGGCAAAACCATGCTTGCCAAAAGAATGCCCTCTATTCTTCCACCCTTATCCTTACACGAAGCTTTAGAAACAACGAAAATCCACAGCGTGGCGGGTAAACTTCCAGAGAACGCGCATTTGGTTTCTAAAAGACCCTTTCGCAGTCCCCACCATTCAGTTTCAGATGCCGCGCTAGTTGGGGGCGGTAGCATTCCACAACCGGGTGAAATTTCACTGGCACACAATGGTGTCTTGTTCTTAGATGAACTGCCCGAATTCAAACGCTCGGCATTGGAAGTGATGCGACAACCGATGGAAGAACGAAAAGTAAACATCTCCAGAGCAAAATTAGCTTTGGAATTTCCCGCTTCTTTTATGCTTATTGCCAGCATGAATCCCTGTCCTTGCGGTTACTACAATCATCCTGAAAAAACATGCTCTTGTCCACCGGGCGGTGTTCAGAAATATTTGAACAAGGTATCAGGGCCGTTGCTCGACCGAATCGATTTACATGTAGAAGTAACGCCCGTCCCTTTCAATGAACTGGCCAAAAAACAACAGGGCGAAAGTTCCTCGCAAATTCGTGAACGAGTGATTGCTGCAAGGGAATTACAAGCCGAGCGCTATAAAAACGAACCGGGTATTTATTGCAATGCCCAAATGAGTTCAAAATCATTGAAAGAACATGCAGAGCTTTCCAATGTGGGACAAAACCTGTTGAAAATTGCGATGAACAAATTGAATCTTTCAGCTCGGGCTTACGATCGAATATTAAAAGTGAGTCGCACCATTGCCGACCTAGCCGGAAGTCAAAGCATTCAGCCCGAACACGTAGCCGAAGCCATTCATTTTAGAAGTTTGGATAGAGAAGGATGGGCAGGTTAAATGAAAAAATTACTGATTAATGCGATAAGTACTGGTGTGAACAGACCTGTTCCCTCCCTTATCTAAAGCTATAACTGTCAATCTCATGGTTTGTTTTACACTTACCATTATGTTAAACTCATACGATTTTGTGAAACTAGCACTTCCAATGGAACTAAATTTTTGATCAATTACGGGAACGTAGAAACTATTCACAGAAGCAGAATCCATAAGGTTTATTTGAACTTCGTCTAGAACTTCATTATCAGTAACATCTACTCTAAATTGAAGCTTGCCCGTAAAAACATATTCTGATGGAGGATTTAATGGAACTACATTTATAGCAGGAAGTTCTTTATCCGTATTCTTAGAACATGAATAAAAAGCAATTCCAACTAAAACAATTGGTAAAAATTTGGTCATAGGTGGTGTTTACTTGAAATTATTTCAAGTGTTACAACCATACAACTATGAACTGCTAATCTTTTGCAAAACTCTGAACAGTTCAATCATCCTTTTAAAACAGCGCAACTGCCACATAAAACGTATAGTTCCGAAGTCGGCGTGAAATGCTGGCGGTGGGATTGTTCTGCAGTTCTGCCGGTGCAATGTCTTTAATACCATGCATAATTTGAAGACCTACTTTTGCAGTTCGCTTACCCTCTCCAAATCGAACGCCAAAATCAAGCACTGCACCAAAGTCTGTCCTTACCCTATCATCGGTTGCTTTTTCCCCAAACTTCATGGCAGACCAGCTCAAATTTCCGGAATTATCATAACGTTTCACTTTTCCACTCAATGCCATTCCATAATAGGCCCCAAATCCACCATAGAAGCCCAGATCATCCTGGTCTTCTTTTAAGAAAATAAGGGTCACCGGTATGTCAAAATAGGTTGCTTTTTCAACCATCGGACTTAATCCACCATAATTGAAACTCCTCCGGTTCAAAGAGGGTCTAAAATTCAACAGTACTTTTTCTCCCAAAGGCAATTCCAGGTCTAAACAAATACCGGACCCCAACTTCAGTTCTTTGCCCTGAGCACTTCCCCAACCTCCGTGAAGTCCCAGATAGCCAGTGTGTTGGGCCTTTGCCCCGGAAAACAACAGAACCAATACTATGAAAAGAACATAAGGTTTAATACAGGAGCGTAATTGAGTCGACATGGTAAAATAGTTTCCCAAAACAATCGATTTGTGCTATTGCATCCAATACTCCCATAGGTGTATTTTGATCCTATCGAGGGCAAGTTACCTTAGGATAAGTGCCATATTGGCAATTAATCCTAGCTTCGCACAGTATTTGAAACCAGAGCCTCATTATGAAAATACTTTTAAAGTACCTCAGCCCCTATAAATGGCTGGTAGCCTTAACCATTCTCCTTGCTGCTATTAATACCGGATTTTCGCTTTGCGACCCGATTATTTTTGGTAAAATGATCAACCTCGCCAACGAACATCTTTCAGGTAAAGAACAACTTGGCCCCTTCCAAGAAAACGATTACCTGTTCATGAAAAAAGAATTCATCAACAAAGCCGGTAAAGCGGATGTGATCTACGGAATAGGTTGGTTGGTTTTGGCCTCCATTACAGTAGCTATGATCAGCAGAATTGCTAAAAACTTTCAAGACTACTTCCTCAATGTGATCATCCAGAAATTTGGCGCGAAAGTGTTTACGGATGGATTGAAACACGCCATGAAACTCCCCTATCAAGAGTTCGAAGATCAAAGAAGTGGTGAAACCCTCTCCGTTCTTACAAAAGTTAGAACCGATGTAGAAAAGTTCATGACTTATAGCATCAACTTGCTTTTCGGAATCATTGTAGGTATCGGTTTCGTATTTATTTATGCCGCCATCTATATCAACTGGAGCATTCCGTTGATCTATCTTGGTGGTATTCTTGGACTTTCATTCATCACCAATGTTTTAAGTAAGAAAGTAAAACAGATCCAAAAAACCATTGTTGGACAAACCACTTCCCTGGCAGGTTCAACAACCGAAAGTTTGAGAAATATTGAGCTTGTTAAAAGTCTTGGTTTAACCGGACAAGAAGTAGACCGCTTGAACAAGAACACCTATAAAATTCTTGGACTAGAACTTACCAAAGTAAAACGCATACGAAGCATCAGCTTTATCCAAGGCACCTTGGTGAACACCCTGCGTCAGATCATTCTTTTTGTACTGATGATGCTGATTTTTCATAAAACAATGGATGCTGGCCAGCTGGTAACCATGCAAATCTTCTCTTTCTTTGTATTCGGACCTTTACAAGAAATTGGGAACATCATCCTTTCTTATAGAGAAGCAGAAGCTTCTTTGAACAACTTCCATAATTTGATGAACAAACAACCGGAACCGGTTGCTGCTGATCCCAAACCCTTGGGTCCTATTCAAACATTGGAATTCAAAGGCGTTGGTTTCAAACATCAAACAGCGTCGGCTAAAGCAATTAACGAGATCAGCTTTCATGCAAAAAAAGGGGAAACAATTGCTTTTGTAGGACCTTCCGGCTCCGGAAAAACCACTTTGATGAAATTGTTGGTGGGTCTCTATCGAGCACAAGAAGGAAGCATTCTTTATAATGGCATGGACGAAAATTCCATTAATTTCGACGACTTGCGCAACCAAATTGGATTCGTAACGCAAGATACCCAGTTGTTCTCCGGTACTATTAAGGAAAATCTGCTATTCGTGTACCCTCAAGCAACGGACGAGGAGTTAACGGATGTTTTGAATAAAGCCAGTTGTCAACGATTATTGGCTCGTGCGGAAAAAGGACTTGATACCATGATCGGCGAAGGCGGTCTCAAATTATCGGGAGGTGAAAAACAACGTCTTTCCATTGCCCGAGCACTTCTGAGAAAACCTAAGTTATTGATTTTCGATGAAGCCACTTCCGCCCTCGATTCATTGACAGAAGAAGACATCACAAACACGATCAGAGCCATCTCAGAAGAAAAAAATCAGGTTACTATTCTCATTGCTCACCGTTTGTCAACCATTATGCATGCCGATAGGATCTATGTATTGGAACAAGGCGATGTAGTTGAAACCGGCAATCACGAAACCCTCCTGAATGAAAAAGGTTTGTACTACGCTATGTGGCGTCAGCAAATAGGCGAAAGAAAAAAATGGCAGCAAATGACAGCGGGCGCATAAACGCAGTCTAAAATGGCCAGTAACCAAAATCCTTGATATCATTTCCAAAATGGTATCAAGGATTTTCTTTTAAAAAGGATTATGGATTGAGATTTCGATAGATTATCAGGAAGGGTGATGTTTGTCACCTTTCAACAAAAAGAAAAAATTACCTTTGCAGCATGAGCAATACCACTCGCCCAAACTATTTCTGGAGCATCTTATCAATGAAATGCCCACGCTGTCGCAGAGGAAAAATGTTTAATTCCGGCAATCCTTGGAACTTAAAAAAGGTATTCGACATGCCTGAGCATTGTGAGGAATGCAAACAACGTTTTGAATTGGAGCAGGGTTTTTGGTATGGTACAGGCTATGTTAGCTATGCGCTTTCAGTAGCACTCTCTGTTGCCTCCTTTGTTGCATGGTGGGTCTTAATTGGCATGAGTAGTCATGATAAGCGCTTCTTTTGGTGGCTCGGATTGAACATTCTGTTATTGGTGGTATTGCAACCCTGGTTGATGCGGCTGAGCAGAGTTATCTACCTTTACTTTTTTGTGAGATACAACGAAGACTACAAAAACACCCCTCCAAAGGAATTTAACCTTTAGTCTTTTTCTTCTTTCGATCGTAAGATATCTGTAAAAATATTGGTCTTGCTGAGTTCTTCCATATCACTCAGCTCTAATTCCAATGCCCTGGTGCTAAGGGTTATTTCTGTGAGAGAAATCAAAAGAGAAATAATGAAAGCCAAAATACTGCCGGCAAATATAATATAGCTGGCATGCTCCCATTCTTTGAAAATACAAAACATACACACCACGCAAAAAAGAAAACTCATTACACCAAAAGCTTGCATGGAGCGAATCAATCGAATTCTAGCTCTTAAATTACGAATCTGCTCAATCAAGTGCTTTTGATCCGTATCCTTCTTGTACTTATCGTGCAAATTCCGAATCAAACTCGCCAGTGCCAAAAAACGGTTGGTATACGCCAACATCAACAAAGAGATCGCGGGAAACAATAGTGCAGGAGTGGTGATAGAAAGTTGCATGTAATTCAAGTTTTCACCATAAAGGTAGGAAAGAAAAAGTTCAGACAGCAGGCGAAACTAAGGTCTTAAAACCAAAGCGCATCAACGCAATCAAAACTGTATCGAGAGATAATCTGTGTATTTTTCCAAGTCCTTCAGAAATTTTCATTTTACTTTGAGTTTCTCCTAAAACTCCGAGAACCTTTGCGCAAAAACAAAACCCCAAAACTTTCGCTTTGGGGTTCCAGTCTTATAAAAATTGGGTTAGTAAGACAATCAGATAACGCAAATTATGGACCAATAGTATTGATTCGCCCTATTTTTTCAAAATCACATTGAAACGCGTTCCCTTTCCTAACTCACTGCTGCAAGCTATTGAACCATTCAATTCCTCTACTATTCGTTTCACGATAGAAAGTCCTAATCCGGTAGACGATTCACCGTCTGTTGGAACAGAACTAACTTTACTGTACTTATCAAAAATAAAAGGCAGTTCATCTGACGCGATGCCCACGCCCTCATCTAACACTTCAACTTGAACCAACTCTTCAAAGTTTTTTAAAAGAATCGTAACCTGACGGCCTTTAGGCGAATACTTGATTGCATTAGAAACTAAGTTTTCAAAGATCCGATTCACCAACTGTCGATCACTCATAATATAAACTGCATCGCGTGGGTGGATTAGGGTGATAGTGATGTCTTTCTTGGCCGCCATAGGTTCGAAATTGGCTTTCAAACTCTCCATGCACATAATCATATCAAATTTGGTAAGCTCAATAGAAGCTACACTTATTTTTTCATGCTTTTCCACATCTAGAATTCGGGTAATCAATGCTTGTCCGGCCTCTCCTGCTTGTTGAATGCGCAGCAAACTCTTCTGCTGCTCTTCAGTTAAATTTCCTGCATCGGTTTGCATCAATTGTACCCACAATTGAATCGTGGCGAAGGGAGTATTCAAATCATGGGAAACAATACTAATCAAGGAATTCTTCTCCCGGTTCAATTCAATCAATTTTTCATTCTGCTCTTGCATCAGAATATTATTCATTTCCAACCGTCTATTCGCATTGCGTTTGGTAATAAAAGCAATGGCCACCAACACTACTACCAATCCAAGTAAGATCGACAAAACACTGATGGCCCTATTTTGGAACATCTGTCGCTCCACTCTTGCCATCAGAAAACTATTTTGTGCTTCTTTCTCTTTTACATTGAATCGTTCCTGCAATTCAGCAATTTTCAATTGGGTTTCCTTGTTAATTATTGCAGAATCCAATTCATGCCACTTCAATGAATATTCATACGCCAACTTGTAATTTCGATCTTGTGCTTCAATACGCGACTTCAAAGCATAAGAGTCTGCCTTTTTAGAAATAGATCCTAACAATTCTGCTATGTATAAAGAAGAATCCCCATGCAATCTCGCTAACTTCATCTGCCCTAACTGAAGATAGGTATCGGATAAGTTCAAATGATCGACCCAAAAGCTCTCATTATCGCCGGAACCATTGGAATGCTTTTTATAATTCAAGACAAAATTCTCCAAAGCTTTCTTGTAATCTCCCTCTCTGAAATAAGTATTACCCAAATTATTATAGGTTGTACTCATATCGTACACCGATTCGCCTAAAGGTCCGCCTAGTCGAATGGCCTCTTGCAAATAATATTTGGCGCTATCGTATTTGTGAAGAGTATTGTAGATACCTCCCAAATTAGTGTAAGAATTTAATATCGAGAGCAATTCACCCGATTGCAGCGATTTCTGTGCACAGAGTACAAAATACCCCTTTGCTGCATCAGGCTTTTCCAACTGCATATATGCTATGGCCAAATCACTGTAAGCGGAAATCTCATAATTTATTATTTGAAGCGAACGGGCTTCATCCAAACATTTGTAGTAGAATTCAATT
>DGDD01000190.1 GCA_002385265.1 Chitinophagaceae bacterium UBA3961 | reverse complement strand
AGGGCAATCGTTACAAGCACAATTATTATCCGGCGGAGCAGGAATAAAAGTCTTACCCGGATTTTCTTTTTGCATTTTATGCAAAATACCTGTCTCAGTCGCCACTATATAAGATCTACTCTCATCCTTTATAGTATAATTCAACAAGGCAGTAGTAGATCCAATAAAATCAGCGATTCTTAATAAAGGTTCCTCACATTCAGGATGCGCGATAAACTTGGCTTCCGGATGTCTAATCTTAAGCTTCGTAATTTTTTCCAAACTAAAAATTTCATGGACCATACATGCACCGTTCCACAACACCATATTCCTACCTGTTTTTCTATTCAAATAACCACCCAAATTTTTATCCGGTGCAAAAATTATCTTTTGATCTGCAGGTAATGAATTAATAATTTTTTCAGCATTAGAAGAAGTACAAATAATGTCACTCAAAGCTTTGATCTCTGCAGTACAATTTATGTAGCTGATAACAATATGATCAGGATGCTGCTCCTTAAATTTTTTAAACAAATCAGCCGGGGCACTATCAGCAAGAGAACAGCCCGCTTTCAAATCCGGTAAGAGAACTTTTTTGTCAGGATTCAAAATTTTCGCAGTTTCAGCCATAAAGTGAACTCCGGCGAACACAATCATATCAGCACTTGTCTTTTTTGCGAATTGTGCCAAACCTAAACTATCACCTATATAATCGGCTACATCTTGAATATCCGGTTCTTGGTAATAATGCGCCAAGAGAACCATATTCTTTTCCTTCTTAAGCTTTTCGATTTCAACAAACAGATCCAAACTTGGATCCACCTTCAAATCTAAAAAACCAACTTTATCTAAATTTTTCTCAGCAACGTCAATGTGCATTTCTCTTGTATTAATTGTATTATATTATATAAAGACAAATAACCTACTATTATTACGGCTGTGAATTAGTGGATATTCTATTGTCTCTATAATTTGTAAAATTAAGAAATTCGACTTTTCCACAGCTATCAACATTTCTTTCACATCGTGGAAACCAGTGAAACCAAGAAAACAGTACAGTAATCAACAGTATGGATAAAAAAGCCATGGGTAAAAATCAATCAAAGAAATCATCCGATAAAGCTGTTGATAAAAACCGTACAAAATCATTTTAGTCCACAATTCTCAAAGAATTAATAGAAACTTCATGATTTGTTCTATTTCAATTAACAGTTTCAAAGTAAAAAAAGCTAGTTTATTAACATAAAATCAGCTCCATTCACATACTGCTGTGGATACCCAAAATGAACCCTATTTCTTACCCTTTCTATACCTATATATAATAAGGAAGAATACGAATTTTCGTGAAACCTTCAATAAAACTCAAAATGACGATTTAAGAATCAATTAAACTATGGTCAATAGTAGTAGAAATGGCTAGAAAACAGCGATCACCTGTAAAATACGGCCCCCAATCCCGAAATTTAGCAAAATCAGGCAGAAGACAGCTTCAAAAACCGCCTATCCCCTCTCCGCACCTAAGTTTCAGCCGTTTTTCCACAATTTGTTCATAATCTTTTTTCCCCTATTTTTGCTACCCATTCAAAAGAATTAAAGAGAACCTATGTCTATTATTCAAAGTCTACGCGACCGTGCTGCCTGGATCATCTCTGGTGCCATTGCTTTTGCCCTTATCGTGTTTGTGGTGGAAGAAGGTCTGAGAAACAAAAGTGTATTCGGAAACAGCTCAAACACTCTTGGAAAAGTAAATGGTACTACCATTGAGCGTCAATCCTTCGAGGAAAAAATGAAAAGAATCGAAGACAACTATGCTCGCCAGTACGGACAAACCATGGACGAAAATACCAGAGCACAACAAAGACAAGCGCTTTGGAATGAATTAGCAGACGATGCTATCATGGAATCTGTTTACACAGATTTAGGTCTCGACGCAACCGATGCTGAATTGAGCGACTATATCTTCGGTCCAAACCCTCCGCAAGATCTCCGTCAACGCTTCACTAATAATGAAGGCGTATACGATGCCAACCAAGCTTACCAAACAATTCAATCTATTAAAAAGAATAAGAATAGTGCCGACTATAATTCTTTCTTTGGTGAATACATGCCTGCAGTGGCGAAATTTCGCAAAAGAGAGAAATACCAAGACCTTTTGGCAAATAGCTTTTATGTACCAAAATGGTTGGTTGAAAAAAGTGCAAACGAAAACAGCCAAATTGCAACCATCAATTTTGTAGCGGTACCTTATACCAGCATTCCTGATTCTGCAATAAAAGTTACCGACGAAGAAATCACTGCGTATGTAAATAAGAACAAAGCAGCCTACAAGCAAGAAAAAGCAGCATCTATTGATTTTGTGTTTTTCAGCGGCGCGCCTAATCACGAAGACACCGTTTCTACTATCAATTCATTGAATGCGGTAAGAGACAGTTTTGCAACTACAACTAATGTTTCTCAATTCTTACAAGCACAAGGAAGCGCAACACAGTATTACGATGCGTACATCACTCGTAAGAAAATTCAGATTCCCGCAATTGATTCAATTATTGCACATCCTGCAATCTACGGTCCATACAATGATGGTGGTACCTATGTACTTTCTCGTGTTATTGCTTCGAGAAACATTCCCGACTCAGTAAACGTTCGTCACATCTTGATTGGAACAATAAAGCAGGACCAAAGTACCGGTCAAACCTACCCAATCAGATCCGATGAAGACGCTAAGAAATTGGCCGATTCTATTCAAACTGCGATCAGATCCGGTGCAAACTTTGACACTCTTTGTGTAAAGTTTTCTGATGATGATGCAAGTAAAATGAGAGGAGGAAAATATGAAAAAGTTGAACCGGGTACAATGGTTCCCGAATTCAATAACTACATTTTTGAAAACCCAGCCGGATCAAAAGGTATAGTGAAAACAGACTTCGGATATCATTATATAGAAATACTGTCTCAAAAAGGTGGTTCACCTGCATACAAGATTGCTTATTTCACTAAGCAAATTCTTACAAGTGATGCTACAGCAAATGCGGCCCTTGGATTGGCTACACAATTTGCTGCAGAAAGCAGAGATTCGAAAAAATTCGAAGAAAATGCCAAAGCGAGAAAACTTAATGTATTAAAAGCAGAACAAATCGATCCATTGGCAACCAACCTTCCTGGAGTAGAAGGCAATGCTCGCGAAATGATTCGTTGGATTTTCAATGATGCCTCTGAAGGATCGGTTTCTGAAAAGCCTTACGAAATTTCAGGAAACTACATCGTTCCATTGGTACGCAAAATTTATAAAGAAGGAACGAAAGACGCAGAAGCAGCACGTCCTGACGTAGAGTTCAAAGTAAGACAAGAAAAGAAAAAGGACATGATTGCCAAGAAGGTTGGAAATCCGGCTACTTTGGCTGATGTAGCGAATGCGCTTCAAACACAAGTAGTAACTGCGGATAGCGTAAGTTTTGGTAACCCTACAATTAAGAACATCGGATTTGAACCTAAAGTTGCCGGAGCCGCCTTTAATAAAGGCTTCCAAGCTAAACTTTCAGGTGCTATCGGTGGAGAGCTTGGAGTGTACTACTTGCAAACAGTTTATGTTGGAGCAGTACCTAACACAAGCTTGGATTTGAAAGCACAACAAGCAATTCAAATCAACCAATTTAAAATGTTCGTAGGACGCTCACTTTTCGACACGAAAAGAAAAGCAGCGAATATCGTGGACAATAGATACAAGTTCTTCTAAGAAGAAACGAATAAAGAAAGGCCGGCCCATTATAAGGCCGGCTTTTTTGTGCATTAATAGCACCAAAACCCACTTTAATGATAGAAAAGCCCATTTCCGAGATGCGAAATATTATACTCGGAGCTTCTATACTTCCCTGTCTTTACTAATTTTGCACTATGACTACTCCAATTATTAATAAAGTATCTGAGAGCGGGTTGATAACACTCGATCTGGAGACCTATTTTCCTAAAAATGAAATCATGGTGTTCGATCTAAAGCCCATGCTTTTCATGGAGTTGATGTTAAAAGAAAAGGATTTTCGTCAGTCTCTTCAAACGCACGACTGGACTCAATATCAAGATAAAATTGTAGCCGTTACATGCTCATCCGATGCTATCATACCGGTATGGGCATATATGTTAGTTGCATCGAATCTTCAACCTTATGCGAAAGATGTAATTTTCGGTTCAGAGGAAGATGCCCAAAAACAAGTATTGCAAAAAAGGATTCAAGAATTAAACCCCGCCGACTATCAAGACCAACGAGTAGTTGTAAAGGGTTGTGGCGAGTTGGAAATCGGCGCCTTTGCCTATCTGGAAGCAACCAAGCTCCTTCGTCCGGTTGCAAAAAGTATCATGTACGGAGAACCCTGCAGTACAGTACCTGTTTATAAAAAGAAATAGGAATGATCATCTTAGTAAACCTGACCAACCTCGATGAAATTGCTTTCCTCTTCGAAGAATATCGTGCGTTTTACAAACAAGAACCAGACCCAATAAGGGCGCGGGAATTTCTGAAGGCAAGAATTCAATCAAACGAATCCGTGATCTATGGTTTTAAAGAAGAGAACCAATTAATAGGATTTACCCAGCTCTATCCCTCCTATTCATCCACAAGAATGAAAAGAATTTGGATACTCAACGATCTGTTTGTTTTACCCGAACATAGAGGAAAGGGAATCTCTAAGAAACTGATAGATGCTGCAAAAGACCTCGCGATTTCTACAAACGCAGCAGGACTTCTTTTAGAAACGGCAAAAACGAATGATATCGGCAACAGCCTTTACCCTGCAACCGGCTTTCATTTGGAAAGTGATACAAATTTTTACTGGTGGACCGCCCCAGGTTCTTAAATTGCATTCATGCACATTCAATCCAAACTTCCCAAAGTAGGCACTACTATTTTTACAGTAATGAGCGGTTTGGCCGCACAACACAATGCTATCAATTTAGGTCAGGGCTTTCCAGATTTCTCAATGGACGAAGCTTTGATGGATGAAGTTACGCGTGTTATGAAAGAGGGGTTCAATCAATATGTACCCATGCAGGGCTATATGCCACTAAGAGAAGCGATTGCCGAAAAGGCTGATTTTTTATACAACGCGAAGATTGATCCCGCAAACGAAATAACCATCACACCCGGTGGCACATATGCCATTTATACAGCACTAACAACCATATTAAATCCGGGAGATGAAGTAATTGTATTCGAACCCGCATACGATAGTTATATTCCAAACATAGAAGTAAACGGTGCAGTTGCGGTGCGCATCCCACTTGACTTTCCCTCCTATGCCGTTAACTGGAATGAGGTTCGAAGAAAAATAAATTCAAAAACAAAGGCGATCATTATCAATTCGCCGCACAATCCAACAGGATCCATTCTAACGGAAGAAGATTTAAAAGCACTCGCATCAATAGTTGAAGGAACGAATATATTTATCATCAGTGATGAAGTGTATGAACATCTTGTTTTTGATCAAAAGCAACACCAATCTGTATTGCGATATCCTGAATTGAAAAAGCGCTCTTTTGTATGTTTTTCTTTTGGAAAAGTATACCACTGTACCGGTTGGAAGTTGGGGTATTGTATTGCAGATGCACCACTAATGGAAGAGTTTAGAAAGATTCATCAATTTAATTGTTTCAGTTGTCATACCCCATCACAAGTTGCGCTATCTCGCTACTTAACTAACAGTGAAGCATACCTTGGATTAGGCCCGGCCATGCAAAAGAAAAGAGATTATTTTATTCAATTGATGAAGGAAACACCGTTCGAGTTATTACACAGCTCCGGTAGTTACTTCATTACGGCGAAGTATGATAAAATAAGCAATCTTCCCGATCATGAATTTGCGGTTGAGCTAACAAAGAAGGCCGGGGTTACCACCATTCCGGTATCAGCATTTTATTACAATTCAGACGACAACAATGTGATCCGATTTTGTTTTGCAAAAAAAGAGGAAACGCTTGAAAGGGCCGTTGAAAGGCTGGTTTCGCTCAAATCATTATAAATCTAACGCGCTGTGCTATTGGTGAATCAAGAAAAAGCGAAGGTATCAAAAAGCAAGAGTTCATTCTCCTACACTAGCTCTTTTTCATACTTCTTATGTATTTAAAAGGATTTCATTTTTTGAGTACCATTCGTCCATATCTGCCGAAAACGATGTTCGAAGCCATTTCGAGCATGCTTCG
>DGDD01000049.1 GCA_002385265.1 Chitinophagaceae bacterium UBA3961 | reverse complement strand
GAAAATGCCCGTTAACATTCGTTTTACAAAAAAGCCCCGCCAGAAGACGGGGCCGAATTTGTGAGTCTCTTTAATAGACCTCAGTTCTTTTTAAAAGGAAGCTGAGGCATTGTTAAGACTCAGCTGACTGCTTCTTTTCAGTTATCCTTGTTTAAATTTCTCTTTCTTTCTTCTTCCCTTCGTTCAAATTGAAATTCAATTGATGTCCCATTATAACATCTCCAAATTCAGAGTTTACTTTTAAAGTGGCGCCTCCATTTCCACATTTGCCATTATAGTCGTGGTCAAATTTAGGCCCTCTTCTGTCGTTATCTTCTTTGTCTTCATCAATATCGAAACCGGTCTTGTTTTTCAATTCTGAGAAGTTTGTATGGAAAGAGCAATTGGCCGAAAAATCTTTTGAAACATCCAGTAACAATTCGTTGAAATTATTTTTAATGGTAAGTGATTTCAATGCGTTATCTAAACCCAATTTAATTGAGCCATTGTGCTCAAGATTCATCTTCACTGTACCTTCCACTTTAGAGATCAATGTTTTGGAAAATTTGATGGATACGGTACCGCCATTGATACTTTCAATGCTACTTCCTCCGCTGAATTCAATTTCAATGGATTTTACATTTGAAAGTTTTCCGGCTGTTAACACTCCAAACTTTTGCTCGATGCTAATAGCACCTTTATAGTCACCAATGAATGTTTTTCCGAATTGATTGGTAGAGTTCAACGTAGCCGTAGATGGAATATATACCACATAATTAATGCTAAAGCTGGTATTGTTGTAGCGAGAACCTTTGCCCCAACTGTCTTTCATTTTCGTTTTGAAATTCACAGTGGAACCCGATTTGCCGTCTTCAATGCTTAAACGATCCAGTAATTCTTCCGCTACATCTTCGGTTTTTGCTTTTCCTACCATTGTTACATCAACTTTCACTTCCGATTTATCCCAGTTCACATATTTGATATCGCCAAATTGGTTGGAAATGGAAACGGCATCAGAGCCGGAAAGTGTGTAAGACTTAGAATAGGTTTTTGTTTTTTCAACCCAAGGATCTGTATCGCCTCCTGTTCCTGCGAATGCGGAAATTTGAAGGCATACAAGAAATAAAGTGCTATAGATTTTTTGAATTCGATTCATGATTTGAATTTTTTGATGATTTGATTTGATCGATGATCAACAATTGACGATTGATCAAATCCATTTGCATTTTCAAGTTTTGTAACATCGCTTCCAGAAGTTGTTCCCTATTAGGGTTGGCCGGCAACTCTAATTTCAAAACATGGTAGTTACTGTCGAGCTGATGAATGTCTGAAACAAATTGTTTATACAATTCCGGTTGTTCTTTTTCGAAAGACTTCAGTTCTTCCTGTTTTAGTTCCACCAGTTTTGTAAATTGATACACCTGTTGTGCATAGGCCGGATTGATCTCATTCAAGCCTACTGTATCAACAGATTTTTCAACCTGTGCCATTGAATGGGTGTTTGTTTCCGGGATGAAATAACGGGCAGCTAGCATTCCCATTATCACCAATACTGCGGCCGCAGCACTGATTTTCCATGCAGAGAAACTGAACACTTTTGCGGATTTTTTTGCCGGCACCACGCGCTGTGCAATTTTATTCCACACTTCTGATCCCGGAACCTCTGAATCAAAATCATCTCTGTGGTTACTAATAAAATCGTCCAAACGAGTACTCATAATACGCCTCCTTCTTTTATGATCGTTAATAACTTCTGTTTACCCCGTACATATTGAGTTCGTACGGTATTGTGTGTGATACCCAATATTTCTGCTATTTCCTCATGATCGTAGCCCTCCAGTAAATACAAGGTTACCACTGTTCTGTACCCATCGGGTAGCTTTTCAATCGCTCTTTTTACTTGCGCAACTTGCCAGGCTTGTTCTGTTTCATTAACAGGTTCTGGCTCTGCAACTGCATCCTCATGAAATTCGGTCACTTCTACCAACTGAACCCGACGCTTGCGGAGTACATTGATCGATTTATTGATAACGATCCTCTTCAACCAAGCTCCAAAAGTGGAGCGGTAATTGAAATCGTGTAAACTTCGGAATGCATCTACAAAAGCTTCTTGCAGCACATCTTCAGCGTCGTCGGAATTATTAACAATCCGAAGACTGGTATTGTACATGGCTTTTGCGTACTTCTGGTAAAGGGTCTCGTAACTCGGTGCATGCCCCGATTTACAACGCTCTACTAGTTCATCCCGGGCTATGGTGGCAGTCAGCTCCAAATTGGGTGTTTTTAATCAAGTTCAAATATAAGTACACCACCTTGGAATCAATGTTGCACGAATCCTTTATATTTTTTTAAAACCACTAAAACCAACACGTTACACAGACTTCCAATTGTTAGGTTTTCATTTACTTTTTGCTTTTTCAGACGTATCTTTATAAAAAATTGCTTGTTTATGGCCCAGGATCTATTTCAGTCGCCCGACTATTTTAACGTAGATGATTTGTTGACCGAAGAGCATAAAATGATTCGGGATACGGTTCGTGCTTATGTTAAGAAGGAAATTTCTCCCATTATTGAAGACTATGCGCAAAGGGCAGAATTCCCGCAGCATATTGTAAAACAATTGGGCGAGTTGGGATGCTTTGGTCCTACTATTCCTGAGCAATACGGAGGAGGTGGACTCGACTATATTAGCTATGGTTTAATGATGCAGGAATTGGAAAGGGGAGACAGTGGCGTTCGGTCAACGGCTTCCGTTCAAGGTTCTTTAGTAATGTTCCCGATTTATGAATACGGCAGCGAGGAACAACGCATGAAGTATTTACCTAAACTGGCGAGCGGCGAGTGGCTTGGATGTTTTGGACTAACCGAACCCAACCATGGTAGTAACCCGGCCGGTATGCTTACCAATATAAAAGACGCGGGAGATCATGTAATTTTGAACGGTGCAAAAATGTGGATCAGCAATGCTCCCTATGCACAAGTGGCAGTAGTTTGGGCTAGAGACGAAGCCGGTGACATCAGAGGTTTAATAGTAGAACGTGGTATGGAAGGCTTCTCAACTCCTACAACACATGGTAAATGGAGCCTTCGTGCGAGTGCAACCGGTGAATTGGTGTTCGATAATGTGAAAGTTCCTAAAGAGAATATATTACCCAACGTAAAAGGGTTGAAAGGTCCATTGGGTTGTTTAACAAAAGCGCGTTATGGAATTGCTTGGGGAACGGTAGGAGCAGCAATGGATTGTTATGATACAGCCTTGCGTTACGCAAAAGAACGTGTTCAATTCGATCGACCCATAGCCGGATTCCAACTTCAACAAAAGAAATTGGCAGAAATGGTAACGGAAATCACGAAAGCCCAATTGTTGAATTGGAGAATGGGTGTTCTTATGAACGAACACCGCGTTACTCCTCAACAAGTGAGTATGGCCAAGCGCAACGGTTGTGAAATAGCCACTCAAATTGCCCGTGATGCACGTCAAATGCTAGGAGGAATGGGTATCACCGGGGAGTACAGCATCATGCGCCACATGATGAATTTAGAAAGTGTAATTACATATGAAGGCACCCACGACATTCACCTGCTTATCACAGGTATGGATGTTACCGGGCTGAATGCTTTTAAATAAAGAAACGAAACATGAGAGTTTTCCTAATTGGGTTTATGGGCAGTGGTAAGAGCCATTGGGGACGCATCCTACAAGATGCGTTGAAAATAAACTTCTATGATTTAGACTCAGTGATTGAAGAAAAGGAAAACCAAACCATTGCTCAAATCTTTGAATCCAAGGGGGAGGAGTATTTTCGTAGATTAGAACATGAAACCTTGGATGCAATGATTCAAGAGCATCCTGAGATGATTCTTTCCTGCGGTGGTGGCACTCCTTGTTTCTTTAAGAATATTGATTTAATGAAACAGTCGGGAACCGTAGTATGGCTCAATCCGGCTGTAGAAGCCTTGGTGAAAAGGCTGGTTAAAGAGAAAGAGAAAAGGCCTTTGTTGAATGAAGTGTCCGATGAGGCCTTGCATTCATTCATCTTAAAGAAAATGAACGACAGAAGAATCTATTATGAGCAAGCACATGTTCATGTAGAAGAAGATAAAGCAACTCCAGCATCACTTATCGAACAAATAGTACATGCATAAGAAAACCCTGATTACAGCCTCCATTCTTGGTGCCCTTGCCGTAGCGCTTGGTGCTTTTGGTGCGCATGGATTGAAGCAATTGGTGCCTCCTGAAACAGTTACAACTTTTGAAACAGGTGTAAAGTATCAATTCTACCACGTATTTGCTTTATTAATTATCGGTGTGGTGTATGCACAAGTTCCATCCAAAGCACTTTTACAAGCAGCACTCTTTTTTCAAATTGGAATCTTACTTTTTAGTGGATCACTCTACGCGCTCACAGCTTTGAAAGCTACCGATACCGTTGGTTTGAGCGGAATTGGAATTATTACTCCATTGGGAGGAGTGGCTTTTATAGTTGGTTGGTTGCTAATGGCAAAAGCGTTCTGGAAGTCTTAAAACGGTGCGACAAACAAGATAGTGGTGCCTTGATCGCTGGAATTTACTTCTAAGCTTCCTTCAACCATTTCCATTCTTCTTTTCATATTGCTTAATCCGTTTCCAAATCGTTTGAGTTTCTCTTGATCAATTCCAACCCCATTATCGGTAACCCGAATGGCCAAAGTCTTCTTGTCGGTATTGATCTCGATTCCCATGGATACTTCTGTAGCATGTGCATGCTTCAGAATATTATTGAGCGATTCTTTTATACTCAAAAAGATGTTTCTTCTTTTCTCTCCACTCATCTCCACATTTGGAATGCTATTGGGAAGTGCCACGCGGCAATTGATCTCTGTATTGTCGAAATACTCAAGGGTGTGCGAACGTACGTAAGCAATCAGACTTTCTAAACTATCATTCGAACTTTTCATGGTCCAAATAATACTGTTCATTTTTCCCAATAGGTCATTCGATGCATTGGAGATGCGTTCCAATTCAGGAAATTTATCATCCTTAATTTTGGTACGCATAATTTCACTCATCAAACGGATTGCGGTCATTCCCGACCCTAACTCATCGTGCATGTCGGCAGAAATTCGATCACGCTCTTCTTGTCTTGTGGTTGCGATCGCCAATTGTTTTTCAAACTCATTTC
>DGDD01000171.1 GCA_002385265.1 Chitinophagaceae bacterium UBA3961 | reverse complement strand
CCTCAAATTTTGATTTAGTAGCCTGAATAGGATTCAGATTTTGAAATGCATGAAGCACTAATTGTTCGTGTTCATTGATGTCGTGTAAAAGGGTATCGAGTACTTCTTTTTGTCGAATGAACCTGTTTTGGAACTGCTCTACTTCTACCATAACATCGTGTTTGGTATTCTTTGAAGCAATTTCTTCTAAGTAATTGTTCAACAATTTCAATTCGTCTTTGTAAAAAGACAACTCATTACTCCACAAACTGTGTTCGAAGTGTAATTGATTTAATGGCACTGCAACTTTTAAGGTTTCCATGTTTATTCGTTTTAGCCAAAGCTAGTTTGGAACATGGTGCCAGTTTTATGAGATAGGTCAAACGAAGTGGTGAATTTAAACAGCCAGCTATCTGAAACTTATTTCTTCTTATAGAAATACAAGATCACAGCATTGCTGAATCCTTTTTCGCTGAGGGTGTAAAAACCACTGCCATCGAGGGCGAAACTAACGGCTTCACCCTGAGGCTCAATTTTATAGGAAATGCCTTTGGGTTGAGAAAGTAAGGCATCGCCAAGTGATTTACCCGTAGGTCGTACAAATTGATTCAAACCGAAATAGGTTTTTACCAAAATTGTATTTTTATCTGGTGCCAAAGCTGCACTTACCACTCCTCCGTAACCAAGGGTGCCAATTTTAGTGACTACTTGTGTAGGTTGATATGGATAACTAAGTTTGTAAACGATGGAAGGATTGTCGCGTTTAGAAATAATATAGATGTCTTTGGTTGTTGGGTCTACGATGAAAGCTTCTGCATCATGATTGCCATCGGGATAGGTAAAGGCAATTTTTGTAACATTGTAAACCGTGTCTGCAGTTGCCAAGGGCTCTTCCATCAAGTAGAAATAATAGGTTCCGTGAACGGCATTGTTATCTCCTATTTCTCCGATATAAATGGTATTACCAACGAGGGCCATGTCTTCCCAATCTCTGTTTTCGGCTCCTTTTACATAAATACGCTTTTTCACCGTTCCGTCTTTTGCGAGGAGAATGAGTTCCGGTGGTGTACCACTGTCTTCTTGAACCCATATATAACCCGGATTGGCTTTGCTATCGGCAATTCCTGAAGCTTCTTGAATCATAGGTGTAACGGTATGTGCTGTAGGAACGGTGTCGTAGATCAATCCATCGATTGATTCATTTACTTCCCGTTGGCAACAACTAAATAGCGCCATTACAAGTACCGGAACTACCATAGCAAAAGGTTTCATTTGGGGTCAATTGATTTGGAAAGTTAGTTCAAAGCCGCGAGTAATACAAGTAGCTATAGTTTGTACTTCGCATACCAAGTACTCCACACACGAAAAGCTTCTCTTTCTCTCCCGGTTTGATCTTTCAACCCGGTATCTTGCCAAACCAGAAATAAATCTTGAAACAGCCCCATGGATTTAATTGTTGCTGTACCTGCATCGTAGTCTTTTGAACAAAACCACACCAAAAATACGCCGTTGTTTTTCTCTAGAATCCCAATTACTTTCTCTAAATAGGCTGCTTGCCAAGCTTCATTTCCTTGCTTGTCGAGCAGAAAAGAGGGTATTTTCAAGGGTTCTGCTATAAAAGAAGTTTCAGCAAAAGCGATTGGCTTACCGGCGGAATGCACTAGAAAACGCTCGAAATAATCGGCCGGAAATTTTGCAGGATCGGTATTGCCATCGGCGGTAGAACTAGCATTGGTGTATGGGTAGGCACTTAATGTAAAATAATCAGTATAAGGCACCAATTGTATCGCATTGTCTAACATAGCAGGCGCTTCGCTTACCATAAAACTCAGGAATATTGGTGTATTGGGGAATCTTGATTTTAACTGATCATAAACCTGTTGTACAAACGATTTGTAGATTCGAAAAGAATCGCTGTTCCATTCATGCGAATTGGATTCCACTCCATAATTGATAAAACTGGGTTGCAGGTTATTAGCGAGATAGCCGATATAGTTAACATAAGCCGCCACTACCTTAGGATCGTTGATCGGAAGCTTTCTCCATACATTTTTTATGCTATCGGACATGGTAGATGTTGCATAGTAATCGGCTTTACTTTTACGCGACAAATTCAGGGGGGCTACACTTAGCAATACTTTTTTTCCGGGATTGACTTTAGTGATTCGCGTAAGTAAATCGGTATTGAGTGCCGATGGCCAATTCTTATTTGTATACGCCTCTTCGTAAGGGATTCCTTCGTCGAAATGGTGGGAAACCAAGTCACATTTTGTATTGATAAATTTATACGCCGTATCCACTTCTGCAACGGTGAAGTCGGCAGGCCAAGGAGTAGTACCCATATAGAAATGACGACTATCGGGGTTGGCACTCTTTTTTGAACAGGCCATCAATAGAACTAAGACCACGATATTAAAAGGTAAGAGAACCTTTTTCATAGAATGAAGGTTTTACTATTCAGGGCCTTTGTTTACTGCCCTTAATGGATTCTGAGTGGAAATTACGATATTTACCTCAGTTAAGCAATGCATGTATTCGCCTGATTTTGAAAACATTAACGAAATGCCAAAGATATTACTAGTTGAAGATGAAACGAGTTTAGTGTCGATGTTAAACAAGGGGCTATCGGAGGAAGACTTTGAGTTAACGGTAGCATTTGACGGAACTACTGCTTTGGATATGGCCCAGCAACAAAGCTTCGACTTGATAATACTAGATATTCTACTACCTGATAAAAGCGGCATTGAAATTTGTAAAATTCTAAGAGAACAGAATATACTCACTCCCATTATCTTTCTAACAGCATTGGGAAGCAGCGACAATATTGCACTTGGGCTGAACAGTGGAGGCGACGACTATATTGTTAAACCCTTCAAGTTTAACGAGTTGTTAGCTAGGATAAGAGCGCAATTGAGAAGGAATCAAATTATCAATCAAGTACTTCAAAAAGAATCGAAAAATATTGTAATTGAAGATTTGATCATCGATGACGATGCGAAAACAGTTACGAGAAGCGGAGAAAAGTTAACTCTTACGGTAACCGAATATCGACTGTTGATGGCATTAGCAAAAAACAAAGGAAGGGTGGTTTCTCGTCCGGAGCTTTTAGAAATGGCATGGGAAATTGATTTCAACTTAAATACCAATGTAGTAGATGTGTACATCAACTATTTGAGGAAGAAAGTAGATTCGAAATTTGAAAACAAGCTGATTCAAACTGTAGTAGGGATGGGTTACACCATACGATAAGCATGAAAACAACCAGTAAACTAGCGTGGGTAATTATTGCAGCCAGTACGTTGATTATTTCACTATTGGCGGTGGCCACGTATTATTTTATTAAGAACTATTCTTACACTGATTTTTACAAGCGATTGGAAACAAGGGCCCGCATCACGGGCGATTACTATTTCGAAGTGGAAGGAAAGGAGTCGGAAACTTATCAAAGGCTTCGTGAAAAATATCTAGAAACACTCAATAATGAAGCGTTTCATATTGTTGAGGTAAACAGCGATAGTGGCAAATCTATTATCAAACAGTTAGAACTCCCCTCTTCTTTTATTCAATTGGCTGTAAAAAACGGAAAGAATCGGTATCAGCGAAACACCGTATTTTTCGAGGCCTTGAAATATGTGCAGCATGGAAAAACCTACTTGGTTATTCTATCGGCAGAAAATTATTACGCTGAAAATCATTTGAAATTCATTCGCTATTTACTAGTTGGCATCATCATTATTATGGCTCTTGTAGTAACATTGCTCTTCTATTACTTCACAAAGAACATCTTCGATCCAATTACAAAGGTAACCAATAAGGTAAAGGCCATTAGCACCGAGAATATTCATGAACGCTTGGAGAAAGAAAAAAACAGTCCTGAAATAGATGCTTTGATTGCTACATTCAATGACTTATTAAGCAGACTAGAAACAGCTTTTCAAAGCCAGAACAATTTTATCAGCAACGCCTCCCACGAATACGGAACGCCATTAACTGCCATAATTGGAGAGGCGGAAATAACGTTGAAAAAAGACCGTACTCAAGAAGAATACAAGGAGGCGTTGACCTCTATTCTTACGCACGCAGAACGAATTAACACCATTACTCAGTCGCTTTTACTGTTGGCACAAATTGGTTACAACAATCGTGCGATTGATTTAACGATTTTACGATGCGACGATTTGGTGTTAGAAGCAGCAACAGCCATTGAAAAATTACATCCAAAGGCACGTATTAATCTAGACTTCAATTTCCTTCCGGAGAATTCTTTCAAATTGAAAGTAAACGGGAATCGCCAATTGTTACTGGTGGCCTTGGGCAATATCATAAACAATGCATGTAAATATTCGAATTACCAAATAGTTACAGTAAGTGTAGCTTCTAGCGACCAGTATGTAAACATCAAGGTAATTGATACCGGAATTGGCATTCCGGTGGAGGACCTACCCTATATTTACGATCCCTTTTTTAAAGCTAAAAACGCCAAAAGATTTGAAGGATACGGCATTGGGCTGCCACTTACCCGCAATATCATTCACTTGCACAAAGGCGAGTTAGTGATTGATTCTCAAGAAAATAAGGGCAGTTTAGTTCATATCAAACTCCCTATTGCCAAAATTCCACAATAATTCTAATCAAATCCTAATCTATTTCTAAAGCCACTCTAATATCGGGGTAGGAATTTTGTATTCTCAATAAAAAGTTATGGGATACAAAACGGTATTGATTCCTTTCGATTTTAATCACCAATCATTGAATTTCATCCATTCGTGTTTAACGCAAATAGATGAACCGGTGAAAATTCGACTGGTGTTTTCGTCACAAACAGAAGAGTCTATTTTCTCTCTGTTGTTCGAAAGTAAGAGCCGTAGAATCCGTAAATATTTGGATCAAGAATTTCGAGAGGAATTGGATATCATAAAAAATGTTCACGAGAACAAAATACAAGAGTTTACTGTAGATGTGTTTAGAGGCTGGAACAGGGCGGCGTTGGCTAATTTCTGTGAAGGCAACAAAGTGGACATGATAATGCTACCAACAGGGACCTTGTCAACAAGTGCTCAACACAGGTGGTTAATCAAAAATTTAAGAAAAGCCGCATTGCCGATACAATTGATTGAAACCATTCAAAGAACAGGATTCATTCAACAGTCGACAGCAACGATTGATGGCGAGCATCAGTCAGCAGATAAAGTGGAGGTTACAAGATAATGAAGAATCTTTTCTTACATAAGAAGAAGTATTCAAAATATCAACACCAACTTAGTCAAGTTCCAACCACGCTCAAGCAATCGTTTCGGTTATCGCTTTCGCAGTTACCGATTGCTGCTGCTGTGGCGATGGCCATGGGATTTCGGCCGGAAGTTGGATTGATAGGGTTACTGTTGTCAGTATTGAGTGGAGCTATTTTTGGCATAAACCGCATGGGATACAGCCTTGCCTTGGTTCCAATATTGGCAGGATTCTTTGCAACAGAGGTTACCGGCGCCAATCCATTCCGGGATAGCGACTATACCATATGGGTAGCTGCTGCCTTAATCAGTGGGCTCTTGGTATTGCTATTTAGCATATTTGATTTAAAGAAGTTCTTTGACGGTTTGCCGGCAACCTTTAAAACAGGATTTTCCATTGTAGTAGTAATAAGTATATGGGGATTGATACTGAATCCAATTTTGGGTATTTCCAGTTTTGAATCCTCTGCATTTTTCTCAACAGGTTGGATCGCTCATTTGTACAAAGCCGTTCATCAAATTCACAAAGTGAACGATTGGAGTGTTTATATAACCGCTGTAACGGTTTTTGCAGCAATGGCATTGTCGAATTTCAGGACTCTCATTCCTGCTAGTTTTGGCGGTATGATAGCCGGAACAGTATTGTCACTTACGATACTTGGTGAAAAAAATATTGTAACCTGGGGTGAAGTTTGGGGAAACACGGTATCCCTTTTACCTGTCTTTTTCGAACCCATGTCCTTAGAATGGAATTTTCATCAAATTACCCAACTCGTGTATCTGAGTTGTTCGATCACGGTAGTAGCTCTTTTTGAACTCAATGCATCCAATTCCAATATCCCAAGGGGAGCTTTTACAGGAATGGGCTTCACTCAAATATTGAGTCCGATTATTGGTGGAGGGCCTGTTTCAGGAATCATGAATAGTGATTCCATAAAAATCAAAGAAGGCGTTGCGACACCGGTTTTACTTGTTTCAAAGTTGGTGTTTACTACGGTTGTTGCGGTGCTCGTAGCGCCTTATTTGATTCACGTGCCTGTAGCAGTTTTTGCGGGGCTCTTATTATTTGTATCCATTCAGGTTTTGAGAACTGTAAAATGGCGTACTGTATGGAAATCAGACAATCGAGATAAGATTCGATTAGGGGTACTGATTATGGTAGGTGTTTTTGTAAATATTGTAATAGGATTAATAACCACTTTCACAGTGCACCATATTATGAAGGCTTATTCGAAAAGAAAAGCAAAACGAGCTGCTTTACTAACTACGTAAAGCAAGTTAAGAGAGACGTTAGTTCATTTCCAACGATTCATAACTGCAAACAGTTATAATAGTTGAGTTAAGGAAACACGGGGTCCGATTCTTCGGACCCCTCTTTTTAATTAATAATTAAGGAATTAATAATTAATAATGGAACAGCCGGGAGTAATTAATAATTAATAAGTAATAATTAATAAGTAATAATTAATAATTGAACAGCCGGGAAAACAGGAACGAGGAGAAGAGGAAACGAGGATGCGAGGAAGCGAGGAGACGAGGAGGAGAATTGGTGAATGTGGCAATGAAAAACAGGTAGAAGAACATGTTTATGAATAGACGAAATGAGTGTACTTGAGGACTGCCGTCGATTTATCGCGGCGGACTTTCAAAAAGATCGATTTGTAGCAACGCGATTTATCGGGTTGAATGAAGAAGGGGAAAGAGGAGAAGAGGAAACGATGAAAGAAGGAGAAACTACCAGCGCTGCGAAAACGCTGCGATCGCTGCGCCGCTGCGGTGAAAAAAGAAAGAAAGGGGAAGTAAATAAGAGTCTATGTGAATTCATTGCGAGGTTCCTGAGGTTGAGTTGAAGGACTGCTGCGCCGTTTCGATGAACTACTTTAACAAAAAAAGGGCCCTTCAATGAAGGGCCCTTTGTAAATTTTTAGTTTTTTACTACTTTATCTATTTGTGGAGGTGAGGGGACTCGAACCCCTGTCCAAACATATTCCCCAAAAGCTTTCTACATGCTTATTTCGGAATTAATTGTCGGAAAGAAGCAGGAACCGAACGAACCAACTACCTTCTTAGCTGAATGAGTCTTTTGCTAGGGTCACAGCCTTCACTAGCAGCAACCTGTTTTGTTTTTTAAGTCGGCGGCGGAGCTTGGTAACAGATCAACCTGCTCAACGCGGCCCAAATGACTATCTAATCACTGATTAGGCAGCCATGGCATACTGAGTATTGCCATTTATGGTTTGAGTATTCAGATTTACGTGCTAATTACCCAACGCACGGCATGCTTACACCTTCAAAGATCTACGCTGTCGAAACCAATACACCCCCAGCGGGATGCAAAGATAGTGAATATTAGGTTAGGTGTTGGGTTTTAGGCTTTAGGTGTTAGGCTTTAGGTTTTAGGCGTTAGATATTGTTAAACATTGTAATGGGCCTGAATTGCAAGTGAAATGCCCCAATGCCTGAGGCCTAAAGCCCAATGCCTTTTTCAACAATGAAACCAACCTGAATTGTAAGTGAAACGACCCAAAGCCTAATGACTTTTTAAACATTGAAACCAACACTGATTGCAAATAAAACGACTCAAAGCCTAAGGCCTAAAGCCTAATACCTTTCTCAACATTGAAACCAACCTGAATTGTAAGTGAAACAGCCCAAAGCCTAAGGCCTAAAGCCCAATGCCTTTTAAATCATTGAAACCAACACTGATTGCAAATGAAACGACTCAAAGCCTAAGAGCTACTTAAACAATCTCCAAAAATCAAGCCCCAAGGCATAAGCCATCAATCCTAACAAGAGCACCATACCCACCATTTGTGCGTATTCCATGAACTTGTCGCTAGGCTTACGGCCGCTGATCATTTCGTAGAGCGTGAATATAACGTGTCCGCCGTCGAGTGCGGGGATCGGAAGAATATTCATGAAAGCGAGTACAATGCTTAACAGGGCGGTCATGCTCCAAAAGCGTTCCCAATCCCAGTTTGCATCGAACATATTACCAATACTCAGGAAGCTTCCCAAGCTTTCACTTGCTTTCACTTCTTTAGAAGTGAAGAGCATCTTAAAGTTTTGGACATTCGCTACCAATGTACTCCATCCTTTTTTCACCCCTGCCGGAATTGATTCGAAAAAGGTATAGGTAATGGTATCAAACTTTAAGAAATTGCTTGCCTTCTTAGGCATAAAGCCAATGCTAGATTCTTTGAGTTTCACCTTAGTTATAAGGGTATCAGTACCGTTTCTCAATATCTGCAATGACACAACCGTATCTTTAAACTGTCTTTTCTTATCTAACAATTCAGCATAAGAATCAATTGACGCGCCATTGAAACCAATTATTTGGTCGTTTTTACGGAAGGTGCCTTCTACGATGTTTATTTCAGGAGAAACCGAATCAACAAAGGCAGGATATTTTGGATAGGCCAATGGATCACCTTTACGAGAGATCAACTGACGTATCGTACCTTCCGGAATCGGTAAGTTTATTTTCTGACCGTTTCTTAAGATCGTTATTGATTTTGCTTCGTTGAGAATTACTTCATTTGATAGCTTGAAGAAATTTGGTAATTCTTTGCCCCCTACTTCTAAGATCATATCACCGTCTTTCAATCCCACTTTTTGCCCGAGGCTATCGACATAGATACCGTATTTCAAGTTTTTGGATGGCAGCACTTCTTCACCCCAAACAAACAAGATCATTGCAAAAAGAATGAACCCGAGTAAGAGATTTACCGTAACACCTCCAATCATGATGATCAAACGTTGCCAAGCAGGTTTGCTTCTGAACTCCCATGCTTCGGCCGGTTTTTTCAGTTGCTCTTTGTCCATACTTTCGTCGATCATCCCGGAAATTTTCACATAACCTCCCAAAGGAAGCCAACCGATTCCGTATTCTGTTTCGCCTATTTTTTTCTTGAAGAGAGAGAAATAAGGATCAAAAAAGAGATAGAATTTTTCAACACGGCACTTGAACCATTTTGCAGGAAGGAAATGACCCAATTCATGGAGCACTACTAATATAGAGAGGCTTAAAATTAATTGGCCAGCTTTGATACCTACTACAGACCAGTCGATCGCTAATTGAATCATGAGTTGTAAATGAATGTTTTAGCACTGCCCTCAATCTCGCACTTTTCAGAGGGGTCAGGCACTACATAAACGTATAAAAATGTTTTTTAGTTTAGGGCTACAGTTTAATGATGGATGCAGCAAAATTACGTGCCTCGGCATCGCTTTCAAAATATTCTTCCAGCGTGGGTTTTGCCACAAAAGGCACTTGATTCATGGTTCTTTCTATAAGGTCGGTCATATCTAGAAACCCGATTCTGTTCCTCAAAAAGGCAAAAACTGCGATTTCGTTGGCTGCGTTGAGCACACAAGGCACGTTTCCGCCTTTGTAAAGGGCGTCGGTAGCCAAGGCTAAATTGCGGAAGGTCTTCGTATCAGGCTCTTCAAAAGTGAGCTGCCCGGGCTTTTTAAAGTCGTATCTCGGAAAATTATTGGGTATCCGTTGAGGAAAGGCCATCGCGTATTGGATGGGTAATTTCATATCAGGCAGGCCCATTTGCGCTTTGATGCTACCATCTTCAAATTGCACCATACTGTGAATGATGCTCTGGGGATGCACCACAACTTGTACTTGATCGGGCTCCAAATTAAACAGCCATTTGGCTTCAATCATTTCTAAGCCTTTGTTCATAAGGGTGGCCGAATCGATGGATATTTTAGCTCCCATGCTCCAATTCGGATGTTGTAATGCATGGTCGCGCTTTACATTTACCAAGAAATTCGGCTTCTTTCCTAAAAAAGGCCCACCTGAAGCCGTGAGAATTACTTTTTCAATTCTATTGAGTGTTTCACCCACCAAACATTGGAAAATTGCCGAATGCTCTGAATCAACCGGAATAATGGGCACTCTTTTCTCAACGGCCAATTGCATTACTATATCCCCTGCCACCACCAAGGTTTCTTTGTTTGCCAATCCTACCGCTTTTCCGGCATTGATGGCATTTAGTGTTGGACGTAATCCGGCGAAACCAACAATAGCTGCCAACATCATATCGTACACATCCATTGATGCTACGTCTTCCAATGCTTTTTCACCACAAAAAACTTTGATATCAGTATTGGCCAAGGCAGCTTTCACCTTGTTGTATTTCTTTTCCTCTCCAATTACTACAATGTTGGGATTGAACTCCAACGCTTGTTTCACAAGAAGTTCATCGTTCGATTGTGCGGTGAGCACTTCCGCACTGAACATATGTTTATTGGCGCGAATTACATCGAGCGCTTGGGTGCCGATGGATCCTGTGGAACCAAAAATTCCTATTCTTTTTACCGGTAATGTTTTTGCCATGGATGGTACTTACTAAACAACTAAAATAATAAAAGTCAAGACTTAGCCGATATAATTTTCCAATTGCTCTGCAATTTTTCGGTCGTTACTGAGTCGGGGTACTTTGTTTTGACCACCCAGTTTGCCAATGGATTTCATATAATCGATGAATCCATTTTTACGAACGGATCTAATTTGAAGCGGTAATAAAATATTTCCGGTAATGAGATCA
>DGDD01000086.1:2941-3296 GCA_002385265.1 Chitinophagaceae bacterium UBA3961 | reverse complement strand
TGTAAGCAAAAAGAGCTTGGTAAACATTGTGAGTCCGTTTGATGATTTGTGGAAGGGTAACGAGATTGACTGGTGAATTGTACTAACAAACAATAAATTTTGTATATCACTAACCATATAGGAATCAACCACTTAGTTGTATAACAATTTTATGTGGGGATTCATATATTTACGTGTTACCTGCAAGCCTATTGGCGACAGTACTAACATTGGGCAGACATAACAGACTACTCAAACTAATAATTAGCTATTCAACTTTGACAGACCCAAGCCGACACTACAAACCAATGCTTCGTGTTTTAATTTTTTGCCGACGCACAAATGAAATTCTAAGCCAACGCACATGTGGCACATT
>DGDD01000086.1:2144-2605 GCA_002385265.1 Chitinophagaceae bacterium UBA3961 | reverse complement strand
CACATTTGCAAGGCACACAAAGCCAGACACAAAGCAAACCCTGCAAAAGAGCCAATCTCCCTGCCCCGGTTGACAAATAGTTGACATTCAGATGAAAATTTTTACAAATAATTATTTAAGTAATTGCTTAAATAATAAACTTAGTATTATCTTTGTTACCAAATTAAATAAATTATGAACACATGCATTCGTTTATATGCCGACCCGATTCAAATTAAAGGTTGCAAGGAAAAGGTAGAAAATACAGAAAATGCTTTCTCCCAGATGTCGGCTGTGTTGTCATTAGCGGCCAATGATGTCAGACTTAAAATACTTTACCTGCTGGAAGAAGAAAAAGAACTCTGCCCCTGTGATTTAAGCGATATTTTGGGTATGAGCATCCCGGCCATTTCGCAGCACCTTCGTAAAATGAAAGACGGCGGTATAATACAGGCACGTAAAGAAGGGCAAACAATTTATTA
>DGDD01000086.1:0-1835 GCA_002385265.1 Chitinophagaceae bacterium UBA3961 | reverse complement strand
AGAAGGGCAAACAATTTATTATTCACTCACACCCGAACATCTTAAAATGCTTCGTTCCTTATTCAAATACATTAATGAATTAAACGCAAAATTTGAATTAGCATGAATACAACAAAATCGGGCAATAAAACATGGATTGCCGGGATACTGACCGCCACCGCAGCTTCTTTATGCTGCATTACTCCCGTATTGGCATTGATAAGTGGCACCAGCGGCATTGCCTCAACATTTTCATGGATGGAACCCTATCGTCCGTATATGATTGGCTTAACTGTTGCCGTATTAGGATTTGCCTGGTATCAGAAATTGAAGCCAAAGAAAGCAGATGTAGAATGTGATTGCGAAGAAGACAAGCCATCTTTCTGGCAAAGCAAGACCTTTTTGGGTATTGTAACAGTATTGGCGGTTTTGTTAATGACTTTTCCCAGTTACTCAAAAATCTTTTTTCCTAAGAAACAAACTAACCAGGTAATAATAGTGGACAAAAGCAACATTCAGCAGGTGAAACTGAATATTAAAGGGATGACCTGTGAAGGTTGTACAGAAACTGTTAATCTGGCATTGTCCAAAGTTTCTGGTGTACTGGAATATCAAACAGATTATAAAACCGGAAGCAGCGTTGTGAAATTTGATAAATCAAAAGCCAGCGAGCTGGCTATTACAAATGCAGTTAATGAAACTGGGTATAAAGTAACCAATACACAACCAATTCAATAATTACAAAAAATTAATAAACATGAAAACAGTTTTTATTTTATTCCTTACAACGCTATTGGCTGCTAATGTAAATGGCAACAGTGTTATTAATAGAGATATTACAGAAAAAGCATCTGACAACTTTTTACTGGTAAACGCAGAAGAACCCAAAACGGTAAAGCTGAAAATTACAGGCATGACCTGTGCCGGATGCGCAAACCATGTATCAAAAGCCCTGAAAAATGTAAATGGTGTTATAGAACAATCAGTTGAGTATCCGGGTGATGTTGCCATAGTAAAGTATGATGCCGCCAAAACCAAACCCGAAGAACTGATTAAAGCCATTGAGAAAGCAGGATACAAAGCTGAAGTCATTAAGCCCAATACAAAGGAGTAAAATCAAATAGTCAATAAAGCCTGTAAAAACTTATGTGGCTTCATCTTATTTGTTGTGGTGCGCTGTTGGTAGCGTTGATAATAGTAAAACCATTTTCTGAAAATAATAAAAATAATAAAACATGAAAAAGTTAATTGTAGCAGGTGCCCTTCTCTTAGCAGCAATCGTCATTTACTCTTTCGTTTCTGGCAATAAAGAAGCCCCGAATACTAAAAGTAACATCAGCTTTTATAAAGCTCCTTTGGTATGTGCCGCAGCACCTCAAATTGGTTGTGGCAGCAAAGCCAAACCTGTGCTGCTTAGTTTGGAAAATAAAAACGACGTGGTGACTGAAGCCTGGTTGAACCGAACAGGTACAGTGATTGCAGTAGTATGGAAAGAAAATACGACACCAGACTTGCGTACATCTGTTGCAAATGCGGTTTTCACGGAAAATAAATTGAATGTAACTGCCGTTTCCGGTGAGGAAGAAAAAACATTGATGGCTGATTTTGCCAATAAACAAAACTGGTATCGAAATACCGATGTTGACAACCTCAGTATGGAAGAAGCCGGCATTATTGCAGATCGCCTGATTAGCCGTGTAAATGCCAAAACCCCGTTAAGCAAAGAAAAAGCTGAAAACCTTAAAACGGAGTTTATCCAGGCTTTTAAAAATCGCTTCACCAAAAATTATGGTTCAGCCATTAACAATAACGAGCAGAAAGTGGTAAATGATAATAAAAAGCAGATAGAGGACGAA
>DGDD01000007.1 GCA_002385265.1 Chitinophagaceae bacterium UBA3961 | reverse complement strand
ATATTTCATACAACCAGTTGAATTTACCTGAGATCATCACGGTAACTGGCAAGGGGTCCATTACTTACACCTACGATTGGTCGGGTAATAAATTAAAAAAGGTAACGGTCGACACAACTGTAAAACCTACCCTCACTACTACAACAACTTACTTGAATGGGTTTGTTTATCAGAACGACACCTTGCAGTTTCTGGGTCATGAGGAAGGAAGGATTCGTTGGGCAAAAAGGTTCTACCTAAATGGTAGCTCAGCCAATAGTTTTGAATACGACTATTTTTTGAAAGACCATTTGGGTAATGTACGCATGGTACTCACCGAACAAACCGATACGGCGCAATACATAGCTACAATGGAAGCTGCTTACCGAACCAATGAAAATAAGCTATTCTACAATTTACAAGCAAGTAACTATCCTAAATCTGCCGTATCTGGTTATCCGGTGGATGGCACTACCAATCCCAATGATTCTTTGATGCGGTTAAATGGAAGCGGACAAAAAGTAGGGGCGGCTATTGTATTAAAAGTGATGAGTGGTGATGTGATCGATGTGGCTGTTAAAGCCTTTTACAAAGACCAAACATACGCCTCACCCAATAACTCTGTGAATGATGTTCTAAATGCTCTGGCAAATGGTGCTTTCGGATTGACAGGGGGAGCAAAAGGCACACTAGACCAACTGAGCAATACGAGTACTAGCCCGCTTTTAGGCGCGTTGAATAGCTTTATCAGTAGCAACAATCCAACAGTTGCAAACAAGCCAAAAGCATATCTCAACTGGATATTACTGGATGAACAGTTCCAGTATGTAAGCAGTTATCCTCAGAGCGGTGCATTGGCTGTAGGTAATTATGCCAGCAATGTGTTAAATACCCTGGCTTACACAGGAATTCCGATAACAAAGAATGGATATTTGTATATTTATGTAAACAATGAAACACCCGGTTGGGATGTGTTTTTTGATAATATGAGTGTGAAGCATTTTTCTGGCGCTATTACAGAAGAGACGCATTATTATCCGTTTGGGTTAGTTTTGAGCGGCATTAGCTCTAAAGCTGCAAGCTTCGGAAATCCATCAAACAAGTTGAAGTATAACGGCAAGGAACTTCAATCTGCTGAGTTTGGTGATGGAAGTGGTTTAGAACAATACGATTTTGGATTTAGAAATTATGACCAGCAAATTGGGGTGTGGCATAACCCCGACCCATTGGCTGAAATAAGCAGAAGATGGAGTCCTTATACTTACGCATACAATAATCCCATTCGTTATATTGACCCTGATGGGATGGCTAATGTCGATGCAATTCATAGGAAGTTTGATAAAGAGTTTGAAGAAAGAGGCAAAAGAAAAGATGATTATATTAATCCATGGCATCCTAATCCAAAAGATGACGATGATAAGTTTATTGACCCATTGGAACGAAGGCATAAGCATGATGATGATTTTTTTGACCGGGGAATGGGACCCCATTATATAGCTGGAAAATCTGGCGGTGGCGGGGATGCTGATAAGACGAAAAACTCGGGAGGAGATGATGATAAACTAAAAGGTGGAAAGCAGAAAGACAGAGATAGGGATATCAAACAGTATCCACCGGAGTTTCAAAAGTGGTATCATAGAGAATATAAGCCAGATGTCCATCCAGGTCGAAATGCTACGCCAGAAGAACTTAAGGAGGGGTACAAAACATGGGAGGACCTAGGAAAACCCGTTGTAAAAGCAGTTGCAACAGCAGGATTTTGGACATTGGTAGGAATAGCCGCTTGGGAAACAGTTAAATGGGGAGCTGCGGTAATTTTAGCACCAGAAACAGGGGGGGCGTCTTTAGTTGTCGCAGCATCTACATTTTAGAAAATTCTTTAAAATATGAAAACTGAACTGTTTAAAGTAATAAAGAAAATTGATGAAAAAAAACTTACAAATGATGATCTGGAAGAACTTCTTAGATTTTTTATGGTCACAAAAAATGACTTGACACGAAATCAGATAGCCTTCATTTTTGCAGACCTTCATTACAATAAAGCTGTCCCATACATAATTAAAAAAATAAACGAGAAGGGTCTATTTCATAATAACGGCTCTTTGGTTTATTCATTAGGAAGCTTCGATATGAAAAAATATTTTATTGAATTAATTAAAATTATTTGTACACATGCATATGAGCCAAGGTTAATGGCTTATGACATTGTTCATGACTTTGCTCCATCAATACCCAATAGGGTTAAAATAAAAGCACTGAAAATTTTAGAAGAGCAACGAATACAATTGGAACAAATAGCTACTGATAAGGGAGAGAATAGTACATTGCATTTTATTGAAAAAACAAAAGAACTATTACAGTCTTTAACAACGGCATCTCCGTTAACAGCTACTAAAAAACGAATAAAAATGTAGTATGAACTACACAAACCGTATCAATGCGGCTTTCGTGTTTTATGAAGGTCAGCTTTTTGCTTTAGCTTTTTATGAGTTGTTTGTAGCAGAGCAGTGGCAAGATAGTTGTCAACTACTTTTAAAATTGTTTTCCTGTCATCATCATCAAATTTTTCCAACAGCTCCAACCGATGGAGTATTTTTTTATCCTTCACTACAAAAGAAGAATCGTTCACCAAATGATCTAAGGACACATCAGGTATAATTGCAATTTTTCCGGCTACTTCCATGGAGGATTTTATCTTGTCATGTACATTGCAGTCAAAGATGGTTTTTGACTTGCCTGCTTTCTAAAATGGTTGTCTATTGAAATTCTTCTGAATTTATGAAACCATGTTAGTTTTCTTCTACAATCCAAACTTTGTATCTAATAATATACTCCGTTATTTTAACGGTTCAGAGAAAATACTTTGCTTAAAGATGTTAGATAATATTTATAAGTTTGGTTGTATTTTACCAATGAGTTCCACTTTTCGTGTATTGGAAAATTTTCTTTTACAAAAAATAGACAATAAATTCTGAATCCATCAATTGGTTTACTTAACAAGTTGCTTTTAATATTTATGTGTGATAAGATTTGAAGTAGATTGGTAATAGTGACAATATTAGTAGATTTTCCGCACTGAACAGTGAAGTGCTACTTAGTCAATACTGAAATAAAGCATTTGGCTATCAAGCAAAATCTTGATCTATATAGTCATTGAACAACTGAAATATTAGCCATATAATTGTTGGCAATTTGAA
Organism: Chitinophagaceae bacterium UBA3961; assembly: GCA_002385265.1. Classification (GTDB taxonomy): domain Bacteria; phylum Bacteroidota; class Bacteroidia; order Chitinophagales; family Chitinophagaceae; genus Endoryza; species Endoryza foliicola. The sequence continues at coordinate 6,118 of DGDD01000007.1, read as the reverse complement.
AGTTTATGTAAAGTCCTCAACAATAAATTTAAAAAATACAGCCAATGAGTTTGGAGAAATATTGCCTCTAATCGATTTAAAATAACATCTAGATGCAAAAAGGTGTCTCCAAATCTTAGCGAAGAAGATAAAGAAGCATTGGACGAGATTTTTGAAATTCGAGTATTTATTGAATGGAACATGCGGATTTATAGATAAAATTGCCATTGTAGATGAAAACTGAACAGCCTCAGAAGTGGTGAGTCTAGAAGGTAAAAAACATAGCATAGCCACCTGCATACTGCAAATTTACGTAGCAGCTGCACAATCGAAATTAGACCTGATCTTTTAATTGGATTGTCACGAATTGGAGAAGCGCAAAAAACCTGATTGAATTATTTTGGTTCAGTACTGAAAGTTATTTTAATATGCAAAGCCTCAAACACTTTCAGTAAGGTTTCAAGTCGAGCACTTTTGACGCTGTTTTCAATTTTGGAGATTTGAGCCTTTTTAACACCTACCAATTCTCCCAGTTGTGTTTGGGTGAGATTCTTTTGGAGGCGAGCTTGTTTGATAGCCGTTCCGAGAACATCAAGTCGAAGTTCTGCTTCGAACCTTTCTCTTTTCTTGGTACCTCTTTTCCCGATGTGTTTGTTTATAAGCGTTTCTAGAGGTATGGTTTTGAGTTTTGAAGACATTGCTAATTACTGGTTTTGTTTTTGAAATAGAGTACTCTAAGGTTTTCGGCATTCTCAATTTCGTTGCTTGAGATTTTTTGTGTCTTTTTTAGAATTCCATGTGTAACAATCACCAATGTGTCTAATCCATCCGTATGATCCCAAAACGCAAAGAATCTATAATTGTTTCTTCTATACCGAGTCCTAAATTCCCAAATATTTCCATTCAATTTCTTAAATAGCTCCTTATCTATCACATATTGAGACTTAGCGAAGTTGTAAAGGATTTTCTCTTTCGCTTTCGGCTCAATTTTTTCTAAATGATCAACTGCATCCTTAAGTAAGACAATAGCGAATCTTCCTTTCATAGAATTCTTATATAAATATATGTGTTTCTTTATTGGGAAACAAACATTTCTCTTTTCAAATTTATGTATTTCGAATTGCTTCGTTGTGGCAGGGGATTGATTTCTCTTGTTGCCTACAAATAAAAAAGCACCGACAGCATCGGTGCTCTCTTTGTATCGTTTCTTTTCTTTAAGAAATTGTCATTTCTTTTACTCCGGCTAAAGCTCTTACGGTGGCTACAATGCCTTCTGCATCCAATCCAATTTCGCGGTACAATTGCTTGGGCGTTCCATGCTCTACCAATCGATCGGGGATACCCATGATGGTTACCTGAGACTTGTAGTTGTTGGCGGCCATGAATTCTAAAACGGCAGAACCAAATCCTCCCAATACAGTACCGTCTTCAACAGTCACCACTTTATCGTATTTGCTGAATACTTCGTGCAGCATGGCTTCGTCAAGCGGCTTTACGAAACGCATGTCGTAATGCGCAGGGTCCAAGCCTTCCGCTCTGAGTTGACGAATGGCAGCTGTTACAAAGTTGCCGGGATGCCCCAGGCTCAATATGGCAACTTCTTTTCCGTCTTTTAATTTTCTGCCCGTACCAATCTTGATTTCTTGGAAAGGCGTTTTCCACTCAGGCATTACCCCTTCTCCTCTTGGATAACGAATGACCATCGGGTACTTCGTTTCCGGCAATTGAGCGGTATACATCAAGTTGCGCAATTCCGATTCGTTCATCGGCGAACTGATGATCATGTTCGGAATGCAACGGAAATAAGCTATATCATAACAACCATGGTGTGTGGGTCCATCTTCTCCTACCAATCCGGCACGGTCTAAACACAATACCACCGGTAGTTTTTGCAACGCTACATCGTGCACCACCTGATCAAAGGCACGTTGCATGAACGATGAATAGATGTTACAGAACACCCTCAATCCTTGCGTAGCCATGCCCGCACTTACCGTTACGGCATGTTGCTCGCAAATGCCTACGTCGAATGCGCGGTCCGGCATTTTATCCATCATGAATTTCAAAGAAGATCCTGAAGGCATGGCCGGTGTTACACCGAATACGCTTGGATTCTTTTCGGCTAATTCAATGATGGTATGACCAAATACATCTTGGTATTTCGGAGGCTGAGGCGTGTCGTATACTTTCTTTTGAATTTCTCCGGTTACTTTATCGAACAAACCAGGCGCATGCCATTTGGTTTGATCTTTTTCTGCCAATGCATAACCCTTCCCTTTGGTGGTAATGATGTGCAATAGCTTTGGACCGGGGATGTTTTTTAAGTCTTGAAGGGTGTCTACCAGTTTGGTGATGTTATGTCCATCGATGGGCCCAAAATAGCGGATCTTCAATGCCTCAAACAAGTTGCTGCTTTTGTTTACAAACCCTTTCACGCCGTGTTCCAGTTTGCTGGCCATTTCGCGGGTGAAGTTTTTGCCTACCGGCAATTTGCCCAAGGCATTCCAGATATCGTCTTTCAGTTTGTTGTAGGTTCCTGAAGTAGTGATATCGGTCAAATATTCTTTGAGTGCACCAACGTTAGGGTCGATGCTCATACAGTTGTCGTTCAAGATGATCAGCATGTCGCTGTCTGATACGCCCGCATGGTTCATGGCCTCGAATGCCATACCTGCAGTCATCGATCCATCTCCAATTACCGCTACACTTTTTCTGTTCTCCCCTTTGTATTTGGCGGCAATGGCCATCCCTAAAGCTGCGGAAATGGAAGTTGACGAGTGACCTACACCAAATGTGTCGTATTCGCTTTCGGTTCTTTTAGGAAAACCGCTGAGACCTTTGTATTTGCGGTTGGTGTGGAATTGGTCGCGGCGACCGGTCAATATTTTGTGACCATAAGCTTGGTGACCCACGTCCCAAACCAATTGATCGTAAGGAGTATTGTAAACATAGTGCAATGCCACTGATAGTTCTACTACTCCCAAGCTGGCAGCAAAGTGACCGCCGTGTACACTCACGATGTCGATGATGTATTGGCGTAATTCTTCTGAAACCTGATGCAGTTGCTCTCGGCTGAGTTTTTTCAAATCATCCGGAGAGTCAATGGTTTTCAGTAAGGGACCTGGGGTTATTTCCATCGGTGCTAGTTTATGTTCAAAATTACCAAAAATAGGCGTATTTAAGGTAGAACAAAATTACCCAAAAGGGGTTCAATGAAAACGCCAATTATTTGAGAAAATGCACTATTTTCCTGCTCCTAATGGTTTTTTTGGGCCGATAGAGGGCTGAATTCGCCTTATATCCAAAAAGGCGGGCATACCCGACCCTATTTTTTAGATTTGCTCTGATTATGCGACTGTTTTCAAGGATATCAAATTATTGGTTGTGCCAGCTCGGTGGCTGGGGGTTGATCGTGTTTTCCATGATCTTCTACAAAGTGGGCTTTCGGGAGAATTTGAGCTTTTTAGACCTCGCTCGTATCTCGGTGTTCTTTTTCGGAGGAATCATCAGCACGCACTTGATGCGGGGCTACCTGAAAAAGAAAGGCTGGATGCAGCTGTCGATCGAAAAAATGATTCCACGGCTTTTATTGGCCATCATTGTTACGAGTATTTTCTACAGTTTAATCATCATCTTGTTCTTTCAAGTACTGGCTGTTAAAGAGAGTGCCAAAGATTTCAGTACGCGATTGACCGGGATGGTCTTAAATACCGGATTGTTGATTACGCCTTGGATGCTGATTTATTATTTCTATCATTACATCGAAAGTAGCCGTCGTCAGCAACTGAATAACCTGAAATTGCAGAGTTTGGTGAAGGAATTGGAACTAAAAACCATCAAATCTCATATCAATCCGCATTTTATCTTCAATGCCTTGAATAGTATTAGGGCCTTGATTGATGAAAATCCGGGTAGAGCGAGAGATGCCATTACCGAATTGAGCAATATTCTGCGCAGCAGTATGCAGGCTGAAAAGTTGGAAACCGTGCCTTTTGAGAGAGAGCTGAATATTGTGAAAGACTATCTGGCGCTCGAATACATTCGATTTGAAGACCGGTTGAAAGTGGAATATCAGATTGATGAAGACACGCTCGATTCTCCTGTTCCGCCCATGATGCTGCAAACTTTGGTAGAAAATGCCATCAAACATGGAATTGGAAAAGAAGTGAAGGGAGGCTTGATTCGGATCATTTCCGATTACAATGGAAGATTTCACGAGCTGATTGTACAGAATCCCGGAATTTTGAGTGATGAAATAAAAGGAGAAGGATTTGGTCTTTCCAGCACGCGAAACAGACTTCAGCTCTTATTTGGTACGAATTCTGAATTTCAAATTACACAGGAATCCAAAAACATGGTACAAGTGAAAGTGATGATTCCTGTATCTATAAACTAAAGTTGCGAAATGGTAAAAGCTGTAATCATTGACGACGAGCGTTTGGCTCGTAACGAATTGAAAAAATTGTTGTCCGACTACCCTGAAATTGAAGTAGTGGCCGAAGCTACCAATGTGGGAGAGGGATTGGAGAAGATCGAACAATTGAATCCCGATTTAATTTTCCTCGATATTCAAATGCCCGGCAAAACCGGATTTGATTTATTGAGCGAACTCGATCGCACCCCACATGTTATTTTCACCACTGCTTATGATGAATACGCATTGAAGGCATTCGAGGTAAACGCCTTGGATTATTTGTTGAAGCCTGTAGAGCCCAAACGCTTGGCCGATGCCATACAGAAACTGCAAATGCAGGAAGAAAAAGACAATGCGCCTGTTAATCCCAATGTAAATGTGAATCGTTCCATTCTTTCCGAAAACGATCAGGTATTTGTGAAAGACGGTGAACGATGCTGGTTTGTGAAATTGAATGAAATTCGTTTGTTCGAGAGCGTTGGTAACTATGCGAAAGTATATTTCGGCGTGAACAAGCCTTTGATCTTAAAATCACTCAATGCGTTGGAAGAGCGTTTGGATGAAAAAACTTTCTTCCGTGCCAACAGAAAGCATATTGTGAACCTTCGATTGATCGAAAAAATTGAACCTTATTTCAATGGCGGTTTGTTGTTGGAATTGAAGGGCGGAGAGAAAATTGAAGTGAGCCGCAGACAAACGGTGAAGTTCAAAGAAATGATGAGTTTATAAGTCTTTAAATAATCAACAATAGAGAACACGCTGACACGGCGTGTTTTTTATTAAATCTTCTTTTATGAAAAAATTACTGTTACCGGTTTTATTTTTAGTGGCCTCGGGAAAGCTCGTTGCGCAGAATATTGACAAAATCATTAATCCGGCCGAAGTAGAACGTATTGAGAAAATTTTATCCGCTGATGATATGCAGGGTAGAAGAACATTTTCTCCCGGCATTGACAAAGCCGCCGATTTTATTGCATCGGAATTCAAGAAAGCAGGATTGAAGCCCGTGAATGGAGCTTCTTATTTTCAGGAGTTTAGCATGGTGCGTACAAAATTTGTAGCTGCCGATGGTACTATCAATGGAACTGCTGTTGATAGTAAAGACATTGTTGGCTTGACTACACAACCTTCTGTGAGCATCACTGAGAAATCAGGCTACGATTGGGTTTCAGTAGGTCCGAAAGATACCTTGTTCAATGTGGTGCGTCGCTTGCAAGCTGCGAAAAAGAATGCAGTGGTAACGGTTGATACCAGTTTCAGACGCCAATTCAATAGCTTGAAAGGCATGCGCAGAGAAATGTTTGCTTCCGATTTCTCCATCATTTTGGTGTTGAGTTCAGAGAAGCCCTCTACCTATGCTATTAACTTCAAACAAGAGATCACACCCATGCCATTGAAAAATGTGGTGGGCATACTTCCCGGAAAATCGAAGAAAGAAGAGTATGTTATTTTCAGTGGTCACTACGATCATTTGGGAATAGCTAAGCCAAATGCTGCCGGTGATTCGATCTACAATGGAGCAAATGACGATGCGGCCGGAACAACCGCTGTGATCATGTTGGCGCATTATTTCGCACAGAAGAAAGACAACGAACGTACCATCATATTTGCAGCTTTCACAGCTGAGGAAGTAGGTGGATACGGAGCACAGTACTTCTCTCGCCGATTTAAGCCGGAGCAAGTAATGGCCATGTTCAATATTGAAATGATTGGTACGGAAAGTAA
>DGDD01000281.1 GCA_002385265.1 Chitinophagaceae bacterium UBA3961 | reverse complement strand
AAGGGTGTCATCTTCATGCCCGTGATAACACCAAATCAGAAAATTACTCAAACCAAAATGCATGGCGAGGGTTGGGTTGAAGTGATTCTAAAGGGAGACACGTTTGATGATTGCGCTCATGCTGCCAAAGAATATACTGAGGCGCACGATCTAACTTTTATTCCCCCATTCGATGATCTAAAGATCATTGAAGGGCAAGGAACAGTAGGAGTGGAGATATTGGAAGAATTGCCTTCTTTTGATTTTCTATTTGTACCGGTTGGTGGAGGCGGATTATCGGCAGGCGTTGGAACCTATCTGAAATCACAGGATCCGTCAATTTTCATTGTAGGTGTTGAACCGGAAGGAGCACCTAGTATGAAAACGGCACTTGAAAAAGGAGAACCAACTACGCTAGAGTCTATCGATCGTTTTGTTGATGGTGCGGCTGTAAAACGCGTAGGAACTTTGAATTTTCCCTTGTGTAAAGAAGTTCTCGACGATATGCTTTTGATTCCGGAGGGAAAAGTATGCACTACTATATTGAAGCTATACAGTGAAGATGCCATTGTAGCAGAACCGGCAGGTGCGCTGAGTATTGCGGCACTCGATTACTATTCCGATCGTATCATTGGAAAGAATGTAGTGTGTGTAGTAAGCGGTAGCAACAACGATATCGATAGAATGCAAGAGATCAAAGAACGCAGCTTGCAATATGAAGGGCTGAAGCATTATTTCCTCATTCGATTTGCGCAACGCCCCGGCGCTTTGAAAGAATTTGTTAACCATGTACTAGGCCCCGGTGATGATATCATTCGATTCGAATACATGCAAAAGCATAGTAAAGAAACCGGCCCTGCATTGGTAGGTATAGAGCTTAAAAACCCGGATGACTATCAGGTTCTTCTCTCAAATATGAAGAAATTTCAAGTAAACTATACGGAGATCAATAAAGATGCTGATTTGTTCAGTTATTTGATTTAACGGAATGCTCGCACCGTATTTTGGCTCCTTTCTTTTCACATAAATAATGTAGGAGAAAATTAGATAGGTATTACTGAAATCAGTAGAACCTGTTCTTGCATTTGATTACTCAAGTAATCGATTACACCGATCACTTCCATTCTATAAATATTGAAGATGAAATGCGGCACTATGGTGTAAGTGCAAAGCAAGCTAATCGGGCGTTTAAAGTCGATCGTTTAGGTACTCTTTCTTAAAATGTTGTTAGTGAATTATCAAATTTGGAAGTTGTATTGTACCTCAGTTTGAATTGCTTTTGCTGACATTTGATTTCAACTACAGCAATTCTAGTTTCCGAGTTTTAGGCTCGTTATTTTGAATATAGTTTCCGAAACTGATTCAAAAATGCACTGAACTCTTTTGGGAGTGGCGCAATGATTTCAATGGTTTCGCCCGACAATAGTGGTAGTTTTAATTCTGAGGCATGCAGTGCCAGTCTACCCATAATGGGGCGCTCATTTTCGAGATCCTTCGAGAGTTTAAATTTTTTCTTGTAAGTAGAGAGTAGGATAGGAGCACCATCGCCATACAAAGGATCTACCAGAATGGGATGTCCTTCATTGGCCATATGAACGCGTATCTGATGCGTTCTTCCCGTATGTAATTGAAATTTTACCAACGTGAATTTCTTGAGACGTTCTACCACTTCATAGTCTGTAAGCGAGGCCTTACCACGCTGGTGCACCATCATCTGTCCTTTCTTGGCCGGATGTTCCATAATAGGACCATCCATGGTTTTTTGATCCTCTGCCGGTTCGCCCATCACAATACCAATATAGTATTTCTCCACTGTTCTGTTCTCAAAAGCTTCCGATAGAAATTTATGCGCTGCTTCGTTTTTAGCGAATACAATGGCTCCACTAGTGTCTTTATCTAAACGGTGAACCGTAAAAATTTGACCGAAAGCTTCTTGGAGCATTACTTTAAGAGAAATTTCTTTCCCTTCTCTATCGGGTATGCTTAACAAACCACTCGGTTTGTTCAAAACAATCATGTCGTCATTCTCAAACAAAACTTCCGGCTTCATGTCCTTATTTTTTTACCCGAGTGATAAAACTCAAATTGGATCCCACTTTCAAAGTACGGTTCATGAATCTGGAGAACCATGACTTAGTGGAACTCGGATCTTTTCTACTATAGGTGAAGTATTCTAAAATTTCCAACCCATTTTTCTCAATCACATATTTCATAGCAGGAATCACCGGTTCAAACAAATGATCGGGTGTTCTGCTAGGATCATTCCAATCGCTTGCAAATTGCTTTTTCAATCCTAACTTGTACCATAAGTGCTGTGCTACAAAACTGAGGGAACGCTTATTGGGTACATTAACTACTAATATGCCGTCCTCTTCTAAATGTGTAGCTGCTTTTTGCAACCAACCATTGGGGTCGGGGATGTGTTCAATAACGTGACTCATGTGTATCAACGAGAATTTCCTCGGATATTCAAAATGCTCAAACTGTTGAACGATCACATTTACCCCTAATTGCTCTTTTACAAAAGCAGCCATTTTTTCACTCACATCCAATCCAACTGCTTCTTTATAATAAGGTTTTGCGGCATACAGAAAAGTTCCCATACCGGAGCCGATATCCAACACCGCCGTTCTCTTTTGATCGTACTTCATTAAATGGTCCATTTCTTCCTGGAACATTTTTACTCCCGATTCTTTTACTGCCGCAAAGTCGTTGATGGTAAGTGAATCGGAGTACTGATAATAATCTGCGTATGCTGCATCAATAAAATGTTGATTGTAAACCGGACGAGGCGATTGATAGATCAATTTGCAGTTTCCGCAAGTAACATAGCTGTATTGCATTTCGCTACCGAATTTTTCATACAGGGTGCGATCTGCAGAACCGCAAAAGGGGCAAACAACCGTTTCCCATGCTTGAGGAATATAGGCTGGTTTCAATGACTGACTCATGGTATTTATTGCTTGGGCTTTTTCTTGTAGGAAGCATTCAGGAATTTCAATAAGCGCACTTCTTTTTCCGATAAGAATCTCCACTTTCCGCGCTCTACGTTCTTTTTGGTGAGGTTCGCATACATCACTCTGTCCAATCCTTTTACATCGTATCCTAAATGCTCAAATATGCGACGCACAATTCGGTTCTTACCACTGTGAATTTCTACACCTATTATGTGTTTGTTTTTGGCATCGGGATAGGCGAGCACATCGGGTTGAATAAAACCGTCTTCCAATGTAACACCCGATAGAATGGCATCAAAGTCTTTTTTCGTCAACTGTTTATCCAAGGTTACTTCGTAAATCTTTCTTACTTCATAACTTGGATGTGAGAGTTTTTGCGCCAACTCTCCGTCATTGGTGAGCAACAGCACTCCTGTTGTATTTCTATCCAATCGTCCAATTGGATATACGCGCTCGGAAGTAGCTGATTTTATTAAGTCCAATACTGTTTTTCTTCCCTGTGGATCTTCGGTAGTAGTGATGTAATCCTTTGGTTTATTGAGTAAGATGTAAACCAGATTTCTTCTTGCAGTGATCTTTTTGCCTTGAACTTTTACCTCATCTTTTTGTCCGATCTTAAATCCGGGTTCAGTGATCACTTTTCCATTCACCGTAACTTTTCCGGTCTTTACAACATCAGCCGCATCTCTTCTTGAACAAATTCCCGCGTGTGCAATGAATTTATTCAAAGGCATCATACCCACCATGGTCGATTCCTTCAAATTCTCTACTTCTTCTTTCTTACCCGCTTTTTCAATTCGAAGTGCAGGCTTCACCGGCCCCCTCGTTCCTCTTTCTTCTTTCCTCGTTCCTCGCTCGTCGCTCCTTTTTCCTCCTCTCTCCTCGTTCCTCGTTCCTCGCTCCTCACTCCTGTTTCCTCCTCTCTCCTCGTTCCTCCTTCCTCGTTCCTCGTTCCTATTTATCCCTCCTTGCGCTCTCAATTCTCTCGCAGCTGCTTTCTTCTGTTCAAAATATTCTTTGGTCTCCTGACGGAGTTTTTTCTTTTCCTGACGAATGCGTTCTTTCTTTTTCGCACCGTTTTCTTTCTTTTCAATAAATTTTTTGAAACCTTCTGCCATTGTAGTGAATTTGCTGTTTTACAACAGTAATGAATAAAATATAGATTGTATTATAGAGCGCCTTCTTTATTGGCCAATTGACCACAGGCTGCATCGATGTCTTTTCCTCTGCTTCTTCTCAAACGAACATTCACGCGATTCTTCTCCAAAAAGTTCATGAACTGCTGAACCGTTTTTTCATCGGGTTTCTGGAAATCAGCGTTGTCGATTGGGTTGTATTCAATGATGTTGATCAAGTCGGCAGGAACTTGGCGGTAAATCTTCATCAACTCTTCCGCATCTTTGATGCTGTCATTGAAGTTTTTAAACAGGATGTATTCAAACGTGATTTCGTTTCCTGTTTGTTTGTAGAAATAGTTCAACGCATCGATCAACGTTTTAATATTGTTGGTATCATTGATCGGCATGATCTCATTTCTTTTGGCATCGTTGGCCGCATGTAAACTTAGTGCCAATTTGAATTTCACTTGATCATCACCCAGTTGACGAATTTGCTTCGCTACTCCGGCTGTTGATACAGTGATTCTTCTCGGGCTCATTCCTAATCCATCGGGCGATGTAATGCGCTCAATGGCCCTCATCACGTTTTTATAATTCAGCAAGGGTTCACCCATGCCCATGAATACAATATTGCTCAGTTTCTTCTCGTAAACGCGTTCACTTTGCTGGTTGATCAACACTACTTCATCGTAGATCTCATCAAAATTCAAATTGCGCTTACGGTCCATATAGCCGGTTGCGCAAAACTTGCAACTTAAACTGCAACCAATTTGTGAAGAAACACAGGCGGTTTTGCGATCGTCGGTAGGAATCAATACTCCTTCAACTGCATGACCATCATATGTTTTGAAACGCGATTTAACGGTGCCATCGGCACTGTATTGAGTGGCATCTACCGTTAATGCAGGTAAACTAAATTGTTCTCCTAATTTTTGGCGAAGGTCTTTGCTTAAGTTGGTCATATCGGCAAAACTCAACGCATGTTTCTGCCATAGCCATTCGTATACCTGTTGGGCGCGGAATTTCTTCTCACCCATGGTATCGAATAAATGAATCAATTCATCCTTGGATAACTCCCTGATATTCTTTCCTTTAGCTATAGACATCGTGCAAAGATACGAAATCCCCGTCGTCCCCCTAATTTTGCTCCTTTTCCATTGATTATGAATTCGTTTTGAATTCGGTAGACTTTATAGATATTTGACCCGGAAAAATCCCTTGCATATGAAAGAAGTATTTGTGATAGACGCTGTTAGAACTCCTATTGGTAAATACGGTGGTGCTTTGAGTACCATTCGCCCCGACGATTTGCTGGCTACTTGTATCAAATCATTGTTGTTCAGAAACCCCGGAGTAGACCCCGCTGCTATTGAAGATGTAATTGCCGGTGCTACCAATCAAGCTGGTGAAGACAACCGTGACATAGCTCGAATGGCAGTTCTTTTGGCAGGGTTGCCTGTTACCGTTCCCGGTAACACCGTGAATCGTTTGTGTGCATCGGGTTTGCAGGCCATTATGGATGCTGCTCGTGCTATTCAATGTGGTGATGGCGATTTGATGATTGCCTGTGGCGTAGAGAGTATGACAAGAGCTCCATTCGTAATGGCGAAATCATCTTCTCCTTGGAACCGCACACCGGAAGTATTCGATACAACCATTGGTTGGAGGTTCACAAATAAAAGATTGGCTGAGATGTACTATCCTTATAGTATGGGTGAAACAGCTGAGAATGTTGCCAAACAATGGAATATAAGCCGACATGCGCAAGATGAATTTGCATTGGAAAGTCAGAATAAATACTTCGCAGCTTATGAGAAGCAAAAATTCTTGGATGAAATTGTGAAGATCGAAGTATTGGGTGGGAAAGATGAAAAAATATTCTTTGAGGCCGACGAGCAACCCCGTAAAACATCAATGGATAAGTTGGCAACACTGCGTCCGGCTTTTGTAAAGGATGGAACTGTGACTGCTGGAAATTCTTCTTCTATTAATGACGGTGCGGCAGCCATGCTTTTGGCATCTGCTGAGGCGGTTGAAAAATACAACCTACGCCCCATCTCGAAAATAAAATCAATGGCGGTTGCAGGCGTAGATCCTTCTATTATGGGAATTGGACCGGTACCTGCCACTCGTAAAGCCTTGCAAAGAGCTTCACTAAGCGTTGATGATCTCGACTTGATTGAATTGAACGAAGCCTTTGCTTCTCAATCGATCGCTTGTATTCACGACCTAGGGCTCGACTTAGAAAAGATCAATGTAAACGGTGGATCGATCGCTATTGGGCATCCTCTCGGATGCAGTGGTGTTCGAATTGCAACCACTTTATTGCATGAGTTCCAACGCCGAGATCTTCGTTACGGACTCACTACCATGTGTGTTGGAGTAGGACAGGGAGCGGCGATTGTGTGGGAAAAAACAAAATAATTAATAATTGAGAATTAATAATTAATAATGGGGTTCACCGCAGAGCCCGCGAAGAGCGCAGAGAAGTCGCTAAGGATTTCGTTGCGCGCCTTTGCGAGGTCCCTGAGCAGGCCGTAGGCCTAGTCGAAGGGCTTTGTTACGTTGCGGTTGAGTCATCTGATTGAAAAATGTTTAAGACTGAATTGAATAAGAGAGCTAGTTTTTTGACCACTGATAACACAAATTAGAACAGATTGACACTGATTAGGGGTTGAGTATTCGATCAGACTAATTGAACTTTAGCCTCTAATCTGAGCAAATCCGCTGTTTCAAATCTGTGGTCAAAAAAGATTTTCCCAGATTAACCTCCGATACTCAATCAACCTGACTGCCGGCCGTTCTAATTATTAATTATTACTTATTAATTATTAATTACCACGGCTGTTCAATTATTAATTCTTACTTCTTAATTCTTAATTGGTTCTCAAATTTCCTCATTCATCCGATACATCAACTTCCTCACCATTCTAAAATTGGTGACCAAAGCGAGGAGTAATAACGCGCCTGCAACGCCAATTACAATAGGATGTAAAAGAATTGATAAGCTCGATTTTGAAGTGAGCATGTGACTATAGAAATAGTATTGAATTCCCTCGGTACCTAATAGTGCGAAGAGAATAACAATTATATAAACAGGTAAAAACTGCAGCGTCACTTTTCTACTCAACCAATCGGGTGCATATCCCAAAGTCAATAATAATTGCAGGTTGTTTTTGCTGTTAGCAATTAGTAAACGCAAATAGAATGAGAACAATAACAATGCAAGCAATACCACCAGTAAACCAAATAAACCCAGCCCACTGAAGATCGCTTGTAAAATGGCTTTCACCCTACCGAATTTGGTTTTGTCTTTATTTACTTCATAGTGCTTTTCATTCAAGTATTGAAGAAAAGCCGGATTGTTGGCATCCTTTGTTTTAATATATACTCTCGAAGCGCGCGTTTCATTTTTTGTGGAAGAGAATTGGGTATTGGCCCAATTTAAGAATTCAGTTGGTACCAATATTGAATTGATTCGATCACTTAGCGCAACGATCCGACCACGGTAGGTGTGTCTACTACCATCAGGACCATAACAAATCACCAATACTCGAAGAGAGGTTACTGTTTCTTCCGATAATTGCGGCAAACCATAACCTGGTGCAAACACGTTGAAAATTTCCAGAAAATCGGAAGCAACAATCAATGGAATTTCTTCTTGGCCTTCCTGCCAACTGAAATCGGGAGGAACCGTATCTATGAAATTTTTATCCAATGCTTCAATGAAAAAATCACTCATGAAAGGAATCATGTCTCCGCCACTAATTTGAATGCGGAAGTTATTGGCGAGTAGGGGAGCAGCGTCGGCAACAAATGACTGCTTTTTTATTTCTTGCAGGTCGGCTTCCGAAAATAAGTTCTTCTCCAAATTACCCATGGTTTCATTGGTAATGTCTTTGCGCACCGCTATATAGTCGAATCCATTTTTCTGAACACTTTCTTCTCCTAACAAGAACTGTACGTTCAAATACATTTGAACCGATGTTAAGAGTAACAACACGCCAATGCCCAAACCAATATAGGAAAACCAGCGACTCACAGGCGAGGAGCCGGTATGTAATAATTTCTTGATGGGTTTAAATGATACAGCCACAGTCTACTTTTAAAGATGATACAATGCTTGGTACGGAAAAATCGGTAGCTCTTCAAGATCTGCGAGCAAAACGCCGGCGCCTCTTTTATCCGCTTCTTCTAAAATTAAATCGAGCGCTTTTTGGGAGTTCTCTTTGTCGAGATGACTAAAAGGCTCATCCAGTAAAATAAAATCAAAAGGTTGCATCAATGACCTTATGATGGCTACTCGTTGTTGTTCTCCATAAGAGCAAGTGCTGCACAATTGATGTAGCTTGTGAGTAATGCCCAAACGTTCAACCATTACCGGAATCATGTCTTCGGAATGATAGGGATTGAGTTGGCGTTTGATATTAATATTCTCATATACACTGAGGGTAGGGAACAGCCGTAGGTCCTGAAATACCACGCTCAGTTGCTTTTCTCGTATGACTGCTTTTTGAGCCGGCTTCATACCCGTGATATTGAATTCATTCAACTGAATGCTTCCGGTATAGCTGGAACGGGTACCGTAAAGAAAATGGATCAAGGATGTTTTGCCACTTCCCGATGGGGCTACAATGTGAACACGGCTGCCCTTCTCAAAACGTATATCTTGCTTCCAAATTTGTGAAGCGCGTTGATGCGCTTCAGTGAAGTAAACGGGCCATAATTCTTGTATGCGTAAACTCATAGCTGCAATTTAAAAAACCCCGCATTTGCGGGGTTTTTTATGAAGGAAAATATTCGTTATTTATTTTCGACTGCCGGTGGCGCCACCACTGCAGTGTCTGATATTACTGCATTGCCATCGTACATAGAGTAAGACGCTTTACGCTTTTCTTCAACAGCTGCCAATTTGTTTAAGTAGGTGTTCAACTGTTTTAAACTGTTGGTGGTTTTGTCGATTAAATTGATTTCAAAATAACCTTGAGATGCACCGTCTTTAAAACCTTCTGATTTAAAGAAAATGTCTTGCCAGAATTTTTCAGAAATCACCAGGCTTTCCATGCTCAAGCTGTCTGTAACGGCTTCTTTGCCACCTTTGATGAATTTTTGAATATCAACGAATCCACCTCCCGTTGCACCTTTCAATTGTTCCGCCCAAGCTTGTTTGGTAGAAGCCCCACCAAGGAATTTCGTATTATATGTTTGATCGTTTCCGGCAACAAACCAGTTCTTATCCAATTGATAATTGATGCCTGGAATTGAACCCGCTTCACCAAGTTGACCTTGTAGGGTAACAATCAATTTATCGAATGCAGCTCTATCGTTGATAGAAGCGGCAAACAAATACTTGGCATCAGGAGTTTTGTTGGTATAAGTATACGGCTCCATTCCGTCGCCACCACCAATGGTTTTGGTTTCACTTTTTACCGCGAAATCGGTAACTGCTACTAAAATGTCTCCTTTGTTTGCTTTTACAAACTCATCGATGCTGTAACCTGCTTTATCGAGGAAGCCATTAGCCAAGCCATCTACGCCCATAAGTTTGATGAATTCTTTCAATCCTTCAGGAGGATAGTTGAAAGCAAATGCCGCAGCTACATTGGTTGAAGGAATGCGGTTGTACAAATCATCGGAAATTGGTTTTGAAGGATACTTCTTGGCTAGGTCAGCTAATTTCTCGTTCACATATCCTTTTGAAACCACTGTAATTTTACCATTTTCAAAGTTCAACGTAGCTGTTGAAATATTGCCTTGAAGAATATCGTTGATTTTCATCATTCCTAACATGCTACCAGCTATTCCGTTCAAGTATTGTTCACCACTGATCCAGAAATGCATGTCACCTACTGTTGTGAGCATTTCATTGAAACGTTTATCGCTGCCAATACTTGCATCTCCACTGAGGTCAAGTGTAACCTGACCAAAAACTTTTAAACTATCTGTAG
Organism: Chitinophagaceae bacterium UBA3961; assembly: GCA_002385265.1. GTDB lineage: Bacteria > Bacteroidota > Bacteroidia > Chitinophagales > Chitinophagaceae > Endoryza > Endoryza foliicola. The sequence continues at coordinate 28,466 of DGDD01000281.1, read as the reverse complement.
GAAACTTGTACAGTTCGCTCATTCCGCCACCAAAACCCGACATGCCATTCATGGCTCCTAGTGGAACATCGTTAATGATAGAGAATTGCTCATTACCCCAAACAATAGCAGGTCCATTTGTAATGTTGGCCGATTTGTAAGAACCGGTTTTGCCAACTGCTGCGTTGTTGGTGATTTTCGCAACAAACTTTTCAAAAGCGGCTGCATCTTTTACACCACCGCTAACGCCGGCATATCCGCCTTTGCCTTGTTTCTTCACAAACACATAGAAATCGCCGTCGGTATTCATACCGGAACTGGCAGGATTTTCCATCAGTTGTTTGGCAAAGCTGTCGGTTGTTTTATCAAATCCTTTTTGGAAGAATTCGCTTTTTTTGATTTCATCCCAGCTGAGTTTGCCGGAAAGACTTTTAGAGTTGATGTGCATTACGAACATCGCATCTTTCGGAACGGCTATTTTTGTTGATTTGCTGCCGCAAGCACTAAGAATCAGCAGGCCCATCGCGAGCATGCCGAGTAATAAGGAATTACGTTTCATAAAATGGTTAATGGTAATTGTATTTCGGGTCAAATAAATGAATATTTTTCGAGTTCTGCCAATGAAACCGTGATTTGGGTACGATTTTTCAAATCTTTCACCACACAAGTCCCTGCTATTAGTTCCGTTTCACCAATTATTATTACAAAGGGAATGTTCTTTTTTTCGGCGTATTTGAACTGTTTATCGAATTTAACGGATTCATGGTACAATTCAGCTCGAATTCCTCTGCTTCTTAACTGCTGTAACTGGGTAAAATTGGCGGTTTGACTGGCCTCACCGGTATTGAAAAAAAGAACTTGGGTGCCCACAGCCACTGTATCGGGGAAGAGGTTTAGTTCTTCCAAAACGTCGTAAATGCGGTCGAGTCCAAAACTGATACCTACACCCGGAATTCCGATTACACCAAAGAGGCCTGTTAAATCATCGTAACGGCCACCACCTCCAATACTGCCCATTTTCACTTCGGCAGGAGCTTTCACTTCAAAGATGATTCCGGTATAGTAATTGAGTCCGCGAGCCAAGGTAAAATCAATCAGTACGTTCAGTCCGCTAGTGCTGCCTACCCCATTCAAAACCGTTCTCAATTCCTCTAATCCTGCTTTGGCCAATGCTTCATTACCGAGTAAAGATTCTAAAGCAGCCAATCTGGTGGCATTATCGCCTTCTATTTGAAGGTATTGCTCAATTTTCAGGATTTGATCTGCATTCAATCCACCGGCGGTCAATTCTTCTTTTACTTTTTCAAGGCCAATTTTGTCCAGTTTGTCGATGGCTACTGTAATAGGCACCATGAAGTTTTCTCCACCACAGGCAGCTGCTAAAGCGGCGAGGATTTTTCGAGAGTTGAGTCGAATTTCATACCCCTTCATTCCTAGTTTGGTAAAAACATCGTGGTAAATAAGGGTCAATTCCATCTCATTTAAAAGAGATTTCGAACCCACTACATCGGCATCGCATTGGTAGAATTCGCGGTAGCGCCCTTTCTGTGGGCGATCGGCGCGCCATACCGGCTGCACTTGATAGCGTTTGAAAGGAAAAGTCAATTGCGCATGGTTCATGGCCACATAACGAGCGAACGGAATGGTAAGGTCGTAACGCAAAGCACGTTCTGTTAAGTTTGGATCGTTTTTGCCTTGTAAAACTTTTTCAAAAGCAACTTTACCCTTCTCTTGATTTTTCGGATCATTCAATCCGTTATTGAGAATTTTGAAGATCAGTTTGTCTCCTTCTTCTCCATACTTTCCCATCAAGGTTTCCAGATTCTCCATAGCCGGAGTTTCCAAAGGTTGAAAACCGTACTTCTCAAAAACTTCTTTGATGGTATTGATGATATAACTGCGTTTGCGAACTACATCCGGACCAAAATCGCGGGTGCCTTGAGGTAGTGATACTGTTACTTTTGCCATAGTGCGTTCTGAATTCTTTATTTAGGGTAGGCATTAACGTGATCCGTATTTTTTGATGATTTGATCACAGGCCCGGTCTATCAATTCAAATACTTCGTGGTATCCTTCTTCTCCTCCATAGTAGGGGTCGGGAACTTCGAGGTCTTCCTGAGGATTTAATTCATGTAATAAGAGTTTCACTTTTTCTGCTTGATACGTTTTTTTCGCCAAGCGTTTCATGTCGTCTATTACATCGGGTGCCATTGCGTAGATCAAGTCGAATTGCTCGTAATCTTCGTTTTGAATTCTTCTCGAACGTTGCTTGCTGATGTCAATTCCATGGAGTTGGGCCACTTTTTGCGACAAGCGATGCGGGGCCTCTCCATTATGGAATCCATTGGTTCCCGCACTTTCCACACTCCAGTTCAATCCCGCCTCCCAGGCCCTTTTTTGCAAGATCCCCTCCGCTAGGGGTGAACGGCAAATATTACCGAGGCAAACCATGAGAATTTTCATGGGGCAAAGGTAGGTAAGTTTTTGGTATTGGGCCTTGGGTTTTAGGCCTTAGGCTTTTGGCTTTGGGCTGTTTTCGGCACACGATCAATGCTCTCGCTTCGAGTATAAAATCGAATACCAATTCACTACGAAGTGATAGACATCTCATCTATCAAGAACGGCCTAATGCCTAACACCTAAAGCCTAAAAACTAACCTCCACTTATGGAATCCCCCCACTCCCTGCATCTAACTATTGAGACCTGCGCATGTTTCATCTTTTCTAACCAATAAATCATTGCAAGATGAAACCCGAATCAATTTTAAAAGCCGATGTATTGGACATAGTATTTGAAGGAAGAAACAAAGAATACGGAGCGTATGTTCTTCGACGTGAGTATGATAAACGCATGTACATCGCCCTCTCCGGAATGTTGTTGCTCACCCTATTGTTTGTTGGGTTTCAGTTGATGCCCAAGAATCAAAAATTTGTGAATGCAACCACAGTTACCATTCCTCCCGATTTACAATTGAGCGAACATTTGGTAGAACCGCCCAAAGAGGAGCTTCCCAAGCCCCAAACTAAAGCAGCTTCAATACAATATACAACGCCCATTATTTCGAAAATAGTGGATGTACCGCCTCCAACAGTTGATGATTTGAATAAAGATGTACAGATTAGCACCACTACTGTTGACGGGCCTCCTGCCTCCACGGTAGTGAATCCCGGTCCGGTTGATGTTCCACCTGCCGCTCTGGTTGTGCCCGACGAACCTGCTGCTCCCAGTATTCTAGAGCGCTCGGAAATAATGCCCGAATATCCGGGAGGTGAAGCTGCCTTGAGACGCTTTCTTCAACGTAACCTGCGTTTCGATTTTGATGATATGGAGCCCGGAGCACGCATAGAAATACGTTGCAAGTTCATTGTTGGAAAAACCGGTAAAGTTGAAGGCATTCAAATTACAAAAAGTGGTGGTCAACAAAAGTTTGACAATGAAGTGGTTCGCGTAGTGGGAAAAATGCAAGATTGGAAACCCGGACTACAAAATGGAAAAAACGTAAATGTGTATTACACCATTCCGGTAATAGTGGAAGTTCCTGTTGAATAATCACGCCCCCTGCCACTGATGTAAAATTTCAAACTACATCGGTTTGGTCAGGGGGATTTTAATTTAAATAACTTAACTTGCCCGAATTGTTAAAACTGCCGAAAAGTGGAAACATCTGAAGGAAGAAAAAAGAGAGCCTATATGACCCGCAGATCCATCATGGACTTCGGGATGGGCGCTATTATTGCCGGTTTTGGATTGGTGTTTTTGTTTTCCAAGAAATTACAAATGGTAGTTGATTTGGAGCCTGTTTTTTTGTACAGCATCGCGGGCCTGAACCTCCTCTACGGTGGGTTTAGAATTTACCGCGGTTTCCAAAAAGACTATTTTAAAGATGAAGAGTAATATGTTTTTGTTGAGATACAGTTGGAACTTGATTCTTGGGATGGGTTTGCTTGCCGGATTGCTCCTTCAATCCTGCGCGGGCAATGCCACGCAAAAACCCCAAGAAACGCTCACTTCAGGCGTGATCCACATCAGCGCCGATGCCAGTTTCCAACCCATTGTAGATTCTCAGATTCAGGTTTTCGAGTCGCAACACCCGGAGGCAAAGATCATCGTACACTACAAATCGGAGGCCGACTGCTTCCGCGATTTAAATGTAGACAGTATCCGCATGATCATTGTAACCCGCGGCCTTTCTCCCGAAGAACAGAAAATTCTAAAAGATACCCTTACCTACAATCCTCCCTTTGGAGTAATGGCCTATGATGCACTGGCCCTGATCGTGAACAATCAGTCTAAAGACTCGCTTTTCACCATGCAAGACGTGCGTTCCATTGCCAAAGGAACCAGTGGCTACCCTTACAAAATGATGCTCGATGGCAAAACGGCTACTTCGGCGGTTCGTTTCGTGCGCGACACCCTTCTGAATGGGGAAAAAATTGGCCCCAGTATCGTTGGTGCCGAAAATAGTAACGCTGTAATCAATTATATTAGCGAGCATAACGATGCGGTGGGTTTAATTGGAGTGAGTTGGATCGGAAATCCGGAAGATTCCGAGCAAGCGAGTTTCTTAAAAAAAGTTAAAATTGCTTCCATCGAATGCCGCAAGTGTACCGATGGTCCTTACGTAAAACCTTATCAAGCAAACATTTATAGATCCAGATATCCCATGATCCGCCCTTTGTACTACATTTTAAAAGAAAATTTTGATGGCCTTGGCAGCGGGTTTAAGAATTTTCTCATCTACGAGAAAGGACAGCGAATATTCAAAAGAGCATATTTGCTTCCGGCTAGGATGAACTTTGAAGTACAGAATATGGACATAACTCAGTAAGCTAGGATTTTAATACATTTACAAACTATTATTAACACAAGCAATCGTACATGAAGCGTTTATTCAGTTTAGTAGCGGGGGTTGTAATTGCCAGCAACCTGTTTGCCCAGAGTGTGGATCAGGGTAGAAAGTTCTATTATTACGAGCGTTATAATAGCGCTAAGGAAGTTTTCGAAAAAGTATTGGCCGCAAACCCCAATAATTTGGATGCGGTGTACTGGCTCGGACAAACCTTGATCAGTTTGAAAGACACAGTGGCAGCAAAAGAAGTGTTTTCTAAGGCCTTGCAATCGAACGGAAGCGCTCCTCTGGTAATCATTGGAATGGGTCAAATTGAGTTGATGGAAGGCAAAACTGCCGAAGCTCGTCAACGTTTCGATTTTGCACTTACGTCCACAAAAAACAAAGACATCAATGTGATCAATGCCGTTGGTTTGGCCAATGTACGCGCCCGCTCAGGCGATGCAACCTATGCCATCGAAAAACTCACCTTGGGTACTCAATTGAAAGATTTCAAAAACGCAGAGACATACGTAATCATGGGTGACGCTTATCGCAAACTCATCGACGGGGGTAACTCTGTAGTTTCTTATACAAAAGCACTGACCTACGATGCTCGTTTGGCCGCTGCCAAACACAAAATTGGTATGGTGTACCTTACTCAGAACAACAAGGAGTACTTCCTCCCTGCGTTTGAAGAGGCGGTTGCACTCGATGCAGCCTACGCTCCAACCTATTTCGAATTGTTCTACTACTGGTATTTCCGTGACGTTAACAAAGCCGCCGGATACTTAGACCAATACGTGGCTAATACCGACCAAGGTCCTAAAGTAGAATACTTGAAAACAGACTTCTTGTATGCTTCCGGTAAGTTCGGAGAAGCAAAAGACAAAGCGAAGTCTTTGATCAGCCAATACGGTGAGAAAGTAGATCCTCGTATGTTCCGTTTGGTGGCATATACCGCCGATACTACCGGAAACTTGGCAGAAGCTAAGGAAGCCATGCTTACCTTCTTGAAAAAGGCAGACGCTTCTGATATTTTACCTACCGATTATGAAGAATTGGCAAATATCAGTGCAAAAACTGCCGGTGCAGAAGCTGAAGCTTTTGGTTATTTGCAAAAAGCAGTGGATCTCGATACCTTGGTTGAAAACAAAGTAAAATTGATCAACAAAGCAGCTGCATTGGCCAAGAAAATGGGCAACCGTAAAGAAGAAGCCAATTGGTTGGGTGTTGCGTACCGCTTGAAGAAAAGCCCTTCAAATACTGATTTGTACAACTGGGGTATCTCTAACTACCAAGCCGGCGATTACGTTACTGCCGACAGTATCTTCTGTGGCGTTTACCAGTCAAAATACCCCAACGAAATCTTCGGATATCTTTGGTGTGCTCGTGCGAAACAAGCACAAGACGATTCTACCAACTCAAAAGGATTGGCAGTTGAAGCCTACAAGATTTTGGCAGAGAAAGCACGCGCTTTTGATTCAGTGAAATACAAGAGCCAAGCGATTTCTTCTTATTTCTTCTTGATTCAATATTATAATGACATCGCTAAAGACCGTCCAACGGCCATTTCTTATTGCGATAAGATTTTGGAAGTAGATCCGGCGAACGAACAGGCGATTAAAATCAAGGATATTTTGAGCAAAGCCGCTACCAGACCTGCACAACCGGCTCCCAAGAAACCGGCATCAGGTACCAAAGGGGGCAAGTAACTCCAAAACCTGAAATTTATTTTACATATAAGCAATCCCTCCAATCATTTGGAGGGATTTTTATTTATTTGAATTGATACTATTGTTTTTATGCGTAGCTACCTTATTTTTGCCCATTAAATATCGATCGGTATATGATTCAATACCTATTGCAAGTAACGAATACTCATTCAGCCGACAGTTCATTCTGGTACCTCCCCGTCGGCGTCCAATTTATCTTCGCGATCGTCTTCGTTGCAGCCATGATGGGATTAACCCATTTTCTAGGCCCCAAACGTAAAACTTCCGACAAACTTGAAACATTTGCCAGTGGTATCAAAACACACGGTGATGCCCGTCAACCCATGGCAATCAAATACTTTCTGGTAGCAATCCTGTTCGTTCTGTTCGATGTGGAAGTCATTTTCTTCTACCCGTACGCAGTTAACTTCAAATCACTTGGTTGGGATGGCTTCATGGCCGTTCTGATGTTTGTAGCCTTTTTCCTTGCAGGATTCATTTACATTATCAAGAAAGGTGCTTTAAACTGGGAAGACTAATAACAAGCCTTTCCAACCCCTATGGATAAGAGGTTCCGCTAAATTCGGAGCTTTCAAGAAATAATGAAACAATAAAACAAGTTTGTTTGTTGTTGTATCGGTTGATTTGAAATTTGTTAGATCATAATTGAGCGTTTAAACTAAACATATTTTTATGGCACGTCCGGTTCAGTACAATATTTACGGCCAAACAGATGTGAAATTGGTGAAAGAAGGCCCCGAAGGCTATGCCGGAGAAGGTTTTTTCACTACTTCTCTCGACAAAGTGGTAGGCTTGGCACGTAAGAATTCCATCTGGCCTTTACCCTTTGCAACTTCTTGCTGCGGTATCGAATTCATGGCTACAATGGCTTCCCATTACGACTTGTCGCGTTTCGGCTCTGAGAGGGTAGGGTTCTCCCCCCGTCAGTGCGATTTGATGATGGTTATGGGCACGATCGCTAAGAAAATGGCACCGGTGGTTCGTCAGGTATACCTTCAAATGGCAGAGCCCCGTAGGGTTATGGCAGTAGGTGCTTGCGCTAGCAGCGGTGGTATTTTTGATACTTATAGTGTGCTTCAAGGGATTGACCAGGTGATTCCGGTAGACGTTTACGTTCCCGGTTGCCCTCCTCGTCCGGAAGCCATTATCGACGGATTCATGCGCGTTCAAGAATTGGTTCACAACGAGAGCCTCCGCCGCAGAACCAGTGATAAATACAAAGATTTGATGAACGCCTACGGCATTCAGTAATTCGATTATTAATGTTCAACTATATTTCGTGTTAACCAACGAGTCCATTCAACAGAAATTAACCGAGAAATTTGGGGATCAGGTTACCGGCTTCACCGAGAGTTTTGGTATGATGAGTTTCGAAGCCCCTAAAGATTTGAATCTGAAAGTACTGCAGTTCCTTTACGATGACGAGGAGCTGCAATTCCGTTTTTTGTCGGACCTCCAAGCCGTTCACTATCCCGATCAAATTGGTCGTGAGTTGGCGGTGGTTTACCACCTTCACAATTTGGTAAGCAATGTAAGATTGCGTTTTAAAGTGTTCACCAATATCCAAACTCCTGATGTTTTTAGTGCCACTGCACTGTTTTCTTCGGCGAACTGGATGGAACGCGAAACCTATGATTTCTTTGGCGTGAACTTCGTGGGGCACCCCAATTTAAAGCGCATTTTGAACGTAGACGAAATGGACTATTTCCCAATGCGGAAAGAGTTTCCATTGGAAGACCAAACCCGTATAGATAAAGACGACGAGATGTTTGGAAGAGGCGGAACCTTTTAATTTCAGTGCGAAGCACCGATCACAATTATTCAAAATCGATTATGTCAGATACTTCAACAATTCATCACATCAAGTTACCGGATGGATCCATTGAAAAGCAAACAACCACGCTAAACCTTGGACCCACACACCCTGCCACCCACGGGGTTTTCCAAAACATTCTGGAACTCGACGGTGAACGTATCATTTCAACCGAGTCAACCGTTGGTTATATTCACCGCGCTTTTGAAAAGCTGGCCGAACGTCGCCCGCTCTTTCAAATCACGCCGATCACCGACCGTTTGAACTATTGTAGCAGCCCCATCAACAATATGGGCTGGCATTTGACTTGTGAAAAATTATTGGGGATTCAAACTCCAAAACGCGTCGACTATCTGCGCGTCATCATCATGGAGTTGGCTCGTATTGCTGATCACCTCATATGTAACTCCATTGTTGGGGTGGATACCGGTGCTTATACCGGATTCCTCTATGTGATGCAATACCGCGAATTGATCTATGAAATTTATGAGCAGATCTGCGGATCTCGCTTAACTACCAATATCGGCCGCATCGGAGGTTTCGAAAGAAACTTTACCAATGACGCATTCAAAAAGTTGGAGAAATTCCTCGATGAATATCCAAAAGTATTGGCCGAATTCGAGAACCTCTTTACACGTAACCGCATTTTCATGGAACGTACCATTGGTGCGGGTCCTATCAGTGCAGAAAGAGCATTGAACTACGGTTTCACCGGTCCTAATTTACGCGCTGCCGGTGTTGACTACGATGTTCGTGTACACAATCCTTACAGCAGCTATCAAGATTTCCAATTTGAAATACCGGTGGGAACTACCGGCGATTGTTATGATCGTTTCCTCGTTCGCAACCAAGAAATGTGGCAAAGTATCAGCATCATTAAACAAGCCTATCAAAAAGTTCAAGAGTTCAAAGGCGCTGATGCTGAGGTTTACCATGCCGATGTTCCTGAATATTATCTTCCTGAAAAGAAAGATGTATATACGAAAATGGAAGCTTTGATCTGGCACTTCAAAATCATCATGGGTGAGATCAATATTCCTCCGGGTGAATTGTACTTCCCTGTGGAAGGTGCGAATGGAGAATTGGGCTTCTACCTCATTAGTGATGGTGGACGTACACCGTACCGCTTGCATTTCCGCCGCCCTTGTTTCGTTTACTACCAAGCGTTTGAAGAATTAGTAAAAGGAAGCATGTTGAGTGATGCGGTAATTGTAATGAGTTCGCTCAACTTGATTGCAGGAGAAATGGATGCATAATATTCCGTTCCAACGGAATCAAACTATATCATTTGTTATGACTTTTTCAGAAGAACAATTAAAAAAAGTACAGGAAATCATCGCTCGTTATCCGGAAGGAAAACAAAAGAGTGCATTGATCCCGGTATTGCATTTGGCGCAAGAGAATTTCGGACGTTGGTTGAGTGCTGAATCAATGGATTATGTGGCTAGCTTGCTGAACCTCGATCCAATCGAAGTGTATGAAGTGGCTACCTTCTATAGCATGTTCAATTTGAAGCCGGTTGGTAAATACATTTTGGAAGTATGCCAAACCGGTCCTTGTATGCTTAGAGGAAGCGATCAAATCATTGATTACATAGGAAAGAAACTCAATATCAAACCGGGCGAAACTTCTGCCGACGGATTGATTACACTGAAAACAGTAGAATGTTTGGGTGCTTGTGGGTATGCTCCTATGTTACAAATGGGCAAGCATTATCATGAATACTTGACGGAAGAAAAGATCGATCTGTTGATCGAACATTGTAAAGAGAACCAACATTTGGTGAAATAAGAAATGAAAAGAAGTTCTTATATCGCCCTTTTGTTCTTTGTAATAACAGTTGTTTCAATACCGGCGAAGGCTCAATTGAAACAAGACAGTACACCGGTTTTAAAATCCTTGCAAAGCATTGAAAAAGCATTGCAAGCAAAAGATAGTGTGGTGTTGAAATCTTTGTTGCATGCCGACTTGGTATTTGGTCATTCTAACGGATGGACACAGTCGAAGCAGCAAGTATTAGAAGACATGCGCACCGGTTATTTGGTGTACGAAGAAATTGTTCCAACGGCAGTTTCTATTACGATGCTTAAAAAGAGAGCTTTCGTAAAAGAAAAAATGCAAGTAAAAGGAAAAGTAAACGGTACCGCTTTTCAATTGCAGTTGTTCATGCTCGCTGAATTTGTGAAAGAAGGAAAGCAATGGCAACTAGTGGTAAGGCAGAGTACAAAATTGTAAAGACTAGATAAGATTCAGATATGGGAGTAAAATTATTATTAGACAAAGCTCATGTTCCCGGAATTCGTTCTTACGAAGTATACCGCAGAGAAGGCGGTTATGCAGCAGTAGAGAAGGCACTCAAAATGAGTCCAAACGATGTTGTGGAAGAAGTAAAGAAAAGCGGTCTTCGTGGTCGCGGTGGTGCCGGATTCCCATCGGGAATGAAATGGAGTTTTTTGGCGAAGCCTGAAGGCGTTCCCCGTTATTTGGTGTGCAATGCCGATGAAAGTGAGCCCGGTACTTTTAAAGACCGCTATTTGATGGAATTCATCCCTCACTTATTGATCGAAGGTTTGATTGTTTCTTCTTATGCTTTGGGAAGTAGCAGAACTTATATCTATATCCGTGGCGAATACGCTTGGATTCCTGATATTTTGGAACAAGCCATTGCAGAAGCAAACGCCAACGGCTGGTTAGGAAAGAACATCATGGGAACAGGGTTTGATTGTCAGATCTATGTTCAACGTGGTGCCGGTGCCTATATCTGTGGTGAAGAAACAGCGTTGATCGAATCATTGGAAGGAAAGCGCGGCAACCCTCGTATCAAGCCTCCATTCCCTGCGGTAAAAGGTTTGTACGATTGTCCAACAGTAGTGAACAACGTTGAAACACTTGCTGCAGTTGTTCCCATTATGAATATTGGTGGTGAAGCGTATTCCAAAATTGGAGTAGGTCGCTCAACCGGAACGAAACTCATCAGCGCTTGCGGTAATATCAACAAGCCCGGTGTTTATGAAATTGACATGACGATCTCTGTTGAAGAGTTCATTTATAGTGATGAATACTGCGGTGGTATTGCGAACGGTAAAAAACTGAAAGCATGTATCCCCGGAGGTTCTTCAGTACCCATTCTTCCCGCTAACTTGTTGCTGAAAACAGCAAAAGGTGAAACCCGTTACATGAACTACGAAAGTTTGTCAGACGGTGGTTTTGCAACCGGTAGTATGATGGGTTCTGGCGGTTTCATTGTGTTAGATGAAGACCAATGCGTGGTGCGCCACACTTTGAGCTTGGCTCGTTTCTATCGCCACGAAAGTTGCGGACAGTGTTCTCCTTGTAGAGAAGGTACCGGTTGGATGGAAAAGATCCTTCACAAAATTGAATACGGAAAAGGTCAAATGAGTGATATTGATTTGTTGTGGGATATTCAAAGAAGAATTGAAGGAAATACGATTTGTCCATTGGGTGATGCAGCGGCATGGCCGGTTGCAGCAGCCATTCGTCACTTCCGTGATGAATTTGAATGGCATGTATTGAACCCTGAAGAAAGTCAAACTAGAAATTTCGGATTGGCGCATTATGCAGACCCTAGAGAAGTGGTAGCATAACCCTTATCCTTAGTTGAAAATTCGCATTCTGTAAAGAGCAATATATTATGGCTGAAGAAAAAAAATTATTCAAGGTAACCATCGATAACATTACGGTGGAAGTGGAGCCCGGAACAACCATCCTGAATGCAGCGCGCATGATTGGTGGAGATGTAACGCCTCCTGCGATGTGTTACTACAGCAAATTGAAGGGCAGCGGTGGTAAGTGTAGAACTTGTTTGGTAGAAGTAGCTGCCGGATCTACTGCCGATCCTCGCCCGATGCCGAAATTGGTGGCCAGTTGTCGTACCACAGTTATGGATGGTATGATCGTGAAAAACATCACCAGTGAAAAAGTACCCGATGCACGTGCAGGTGTAGTGGAATTTTTGTTGCTGAACCACCCGCTCGATTGTCCGGTATGTGATCAGGCAGGAGAATGTCATTTGCAGGATTTGAGCTTCGACCATGGTAAAGAAGGAACCCGTTATGAATTCAAACGCAGAACCTTCGAGAAGCACAACCTCGGTCCTTACATTCAATTGCACATGACCCGTTGTATTCTTTGCTACCGTTGTGTGTACACAGCCGATCAGCTTACTGAAAAACGCGCTCACGGTGTATTAGACAGAGGCGATCATGCGCAAATTGCTACGTTTATTGAAAAGAATTTAGACAGCGATTTCATCGGAAACGTGATCGACGTTTGTCCGGTAGGAGCGCTTACTGATAAAACCTTCCGCTTTAAAAACCGTGTTTGGTTTACCAAGCCGGTAGATGCTCATCGCAACTGTACCAAATGCTGCGGCGAAGTACAATTATGGATGCGTGGTGATGAAGTGTTCCGCGTAACTGCTCGTAAAGACGAGTGGGGTGAAGTGAAAGAAAGCACCAAAGGCGGCACGGGTTGGATTTGTAACGATTGTCGTTTCGACAAGAAAAGCGTGAGTGATTGGACAATTGAAGGACCAAGCAATGTAAGCCGTCACTCCGTGATCTCACAAGGTCACTATGTTGGTTTGCAGAAGCCTACTGAAACCATGCCTGCTGTAATGGGTGGACGTCAACCTCGTTTGTTGATGGACATTCACAGTGTGAGTGAAGTGAACCCGGAAAGTGTTGAACTAAGTAAGATCAACCGCCCCGCGCACAGTTCAGATTTCAATTCAGATAAATCATAATTACGAACGAACTCATAATTTTTAGAAATGCATTCTTCTTTATTAGTTGTAGACTGGTTTTTTTTATTGGAGAAGCTGATCATGATCATTGCGATTGTATCAGTATCGTTGGTAATTGCGATGTACGAAACCTATTTCGAGCGTAAAATTGCTGCATACTTGCAAGATCGCCGCGGACCTAACCGTGCCGGTCCATTCGGATTGTTGCAACCGCTTGCCGATGGTTTGAAATTGTTCATGAAGGAAGAGATCATTCCAAACACTCCCAATAAGTTTTTGTTCATTCTGGGTCCTTGTTTGGCGATGTTAACTGCAATGATGACTTCAGCGGTAATTCCCTGGGGTGGTACCATTGATGTGTTTGGTCGACCTGTAAGTTTACAAATTGCAGACATCAACATAGGTATCCTCTTCATTTTTGGTGTAGTGAGCATGGGTGTGTATGGTATCATGATCGGAGGTTGGGCTTCAAATAACAAATTCTCCTTGTTAGCTGCTTTGCGCGGTGCCTCTCAAGTAATCTCGTATGAACTTCCCATGGGCTTGTCGCTCATTGCTTTGTTGTTCATTACAGGTTCATTGAAAATGAGTGCCATCGTTGGAGGTCAATTGGATCAACTGTATAATATCACGTATCAGCCATTGGGCTTCCTTATTTTCTTTATCTGTGCATTGGCTGAGTGTAACCGTACTCCCTTCGACTTGCCGGAAGCTGAGAATGAATTGAACTTTGGTTACCACCAAGAGTACTCTTCCATGAAATTGGGATTCTATCTATTCGCTGAATACATCAATATGTTCATAAGTAGTGTGGTAATGGCTACCTTGTTCTTTGGAGGTTACGACATTCCCTTTGTGAACGATGCAGCCCTGGGTCAATCAATAGGTGCGAACTGGTTAGCTGTATTGGAAGCGATTTCCTTGATTGGAAAAGTGGCCATCTTCATCTTTACATTCATGTGGATTCGTTGGACCATTCCACGTTTCCGTTACGATCAGTTGATGAACTTAGGTTGGAAAGGATTGATTCCTTTAAGTTTGATTAATATGTTGATCACAGCAGCGGTAGTTTTGTGGCTGAAAAAGTAAGAGAGAATAAGATCAAAAAAATATATTTGCACACTTTTCAAAGAGTATAAAACGCATTGATATGCAATCATTAACAAGTAGAGCAAAGCAGGTAGATCGCAGTCCGATGACCGTAGTAGAGCGCCTGTATCTCTGGAACATCTTTAAAGGCATGTGGATCACGTTGAAGCACTTCTTCAGAAAGAAGCCAACCATTCACTATCCTGAAGAGAAGAGACCATTCAGCCCTGTATTTAGAGGATTACATATTTTGAATAGAGACGAAGAAGGAAGAGAGCGTTGCACGGCCTGCGGTTTGTGTGCCGTTGCTTGTCCTGCAGAGGCCATTACCATGGAAGCAGCAGAGCGCGTAAGTGGTGAGGAGAACAAATACCGTGAAGAGAAGTATGCGGCTCGATATGAGATCAACATGCTTCGTTGTATTTTCTGCGGATTGTGTGAAGAAGCCTGTCCGAAAGATGCGATTTATTTAAGTGAAACCTTTGCTCCGGCAAACTATCAGCGTAAAGGATTTATTTACGGAAAAGATGATTTATTGATTCCGCATCCGAAAGAGAATCCTGAAGAATATCAAAAAGCAGTGGGTAGCCGTGCGAAAGCTCCTGCCAACGCTTAATTTAAATTGTAGAAAAGACTAACCGAAGCATACAATGAGTGCAACACAAATTTTATTCTGGTTTTTAAGTGCATTAGCAATTGTTAGTGCATTATCGGTAGTGATCAGCAAGAACCCTGTTTACAGTGTGCTTTCTTTGATCATTACGTTCTTCGCTGTTTCCGGTCACTATATTTTATTAAACGCTCAATTCATCGGTATTGTTAACTTGATTGTGTATGCAGGTGCCATCATGGTACTCTTCCTGTTTGTGATCATGTTGATGAACTTGAATCAAGACAATGAACCACAGAAAAACAAATGGTTGAAAATGGCCGGCGTAGTTTCAGGTGGTTGCTTGATGTTGGTATTTGTTGCCGCTTTCAAAACTTCTGAGGTAAATGGAAAGATCGCTCAAACCATCGATGGAAACATTGGATTAACAGAAACATTGGGTAAAGCCCTTTTCAACGAATACGTTGTTCCTTTTGAAATTTCCAGCATTCTGTTTTTGAGTGCCATGGTAGGCGCAGTAGTAATTGGAAAGAAAGGAGACTAGTCATTTATTCAACTAACTAAGAAAACAACAACATGAACATAGAATATTACATCTACCTCGCGCTGGCTTTGTTCAGCATTGGTGTGGTAGGAGTGCTCACTCGCAGAAACGCCATCATCATTTTCATGTGTATTGAATTGATGTTAAACGCAGCCAATTTGCTGCTCGTGGCTTTTTCAAAAATGCATCATGGAATTGGCGCGGCCACTAATCCTACGGCCGGTATCGACGGACAATTATTTGTTTTCTTCATCATGGTGGTTGCTGCCGCAGAAGTAAGTGTGGGCTTGGCAATCATTGTAATGATGTACCGCAATATTCATTCTGTTGACATTAATTTCTTAAACCGGTTGAAGCACTAAGCTTTCACCATTGGCATATAGATTATGAACACTATTTTTCAATTGGTTTGGTTAATACCCGCACTTCCATTAATTGGATTCTTCATCAATGGTTTGCTGCGCAATCAATTACCAAAAGCAATCAGCGGTTTGATTGCCTGCGGCGTATTACTCGGTTCTTTTGTTTTGAGCGTACTGGTATTTTTACAGGTGAAAGCAGGAGCCGCTCAAACCGTTCACTTATTCGACTTCATTAATGTAGGAAACCTGAAGATTCCATTCGATTTCAAGATCGATCAATTGTCTTCTTTGTTCCTTTTGATCATTACCGGTATCGGTTTCTTGATCCATTTGTATTCTACTTCATATATGCATGAAGAGACCAACGGACATTTTGCTCGTTATTTCTCTTACCTCAATCTCTTCGTTTTCTCGATGTTGTTGTTGGTAATGGGTGCGAACTATGTAATCATGTTCATTGGTTGGGAAGGTGTAGGTCTTTGTTCTTATTTGCTTATTGGCTATTGGTTCAAAAACGTCAATTATACGGCAGCTGCAAAGAAAGCTTTTGTAATGAACCGAATTGGTGATTTGGGCTTCTTATTGGCATTGTTCATGATGATCAACCAATTTGGCACCCTCACTTATGGTGATGTATTTGCAAAAGCAGGAGAAGCGTCTACTACTATTATCACCGGCATCACCTTATTGTTGTTTGTTGGTGCTACCGGTAAAAGTGCTCAAATTCCTTTGTACACTTGGTTGCCCGATGCGATGGCGGGTCCCACTCCGGTTTCAGCCTTGATCCACGCCGCAACCATGGTAACGGCAGGGGTTTATATGATCGCTCGTAGCCAGGCTTTGTTTGTAATGGCACCGGTTACTACAAATATTATTGCATACATTGGTTTGGCCACTGCTTTGCTTGCTGCAAGCATCGCCATTTACCAAAACGATATCAAAAAAGTATTGGCTTACTCAACCGTAAGTCAACTCGGTTTCATGTTCCTCGCCCTTGGTGTTGGAGCGTATACTACCGGTGTGTTTCACGTGATGACGCATGCCTTCTTCAAAGCCTTGTTGTTCTTAGGCGCTGGTAGCGTAATTCACGCAATGAGTGGTGAGCAAGACATTACCAAAATGGGTGGATTGAGAAAGAAGATCCCCATTACCTATATCACCTTTTTGATCGGTGTATTGGCGATCGCAGGATTTCCTTTCACTTCCGGCTTCTTTTCGAAAGATGAAATTTTAGTAGCAGCCTATGAAAAGAGCCCGATTCTTTTCTGGGGCGGTGTTATTGGAGCCATCATGACAGCATTTTACATGTTCCGCTTGTTGTTCTTGACGTTCTTCGGATCCTTCCGCGGAACACATGATCAAGAACACCATTTGCATGAATCTCCTATCAGCATGACCTTCCCTTTGATGGTATTAGCTGTATTGAGTTTGGTAGGTGGTTTGGTGCAAGTACCTCATATTTTTGGCGGACACCCTTATTTCAATGAGTTTCTTGCTCCTGTTGTAAATTCTGTTGAACATACAGGTATTGAAACCCTTGAATATGCCTTGTTAGGAGGAACTGTGGTTCTGCTTGCAGCGATCATAATTATGACTTTCAAGAAATTCAGTGTGGATAGCGCTGATGGCGAATATACCGGTTTCAAAAAAGTATTGGCCAACAAGTGGTATGTAGACGAAGTTTACGATTTCATCATCGTGAAACCCATTCGTTTTTTAAGCAAAAAGATTTTAGTGTTCACTGAGAACGAAGTAATTGATTGGTTGGTGAATGGAGTAGGACGCAGCGTGCAGTGGACCAGTCGTCAAATTCGTTTGGTGCAAAGTGGTCAAGTAGGAAGCTATGTATTGTTAATGGTATTGAGCATCCTAGTGTTCTTGGGGATTCAGTTATTGACAAAAAAATAAGCAATTGATGCCGTTGTTACGGGATCAATAGGATCAAATAATATTTTCTAATTTAAATGTCCGCGTAAGCGGTTTTGGGAATGATACCAGTTTTATTGATAGTAATTCCGTTATTGAGTGGCCTGCTCGGGTTCTTTATGAAGCAGGAAAAATTGGCAAAAGGCTGGTCCTTATTGTCGTCACTCATTACCATGGCTGTAGCGATCAGTGCCTATTTTACAAAAGATGTGACCTTGCTGAGAAGCACACATGAATGGATTCCTTTGATGGGAAGTAATTTCAGTGTGTCTGTTGTAGATGGTATGGGTCGTATGCTTGCTATTTTAACCGGCATTTCTTTCCCACTTATTTTCCTTGCAACTTATAACACCAATTATACCAATGGCAATCGTTTTCATGCGTTGATGCTGTTGAGCCAAGCAGGTTTGATGGGTGTGTTTGTAGCTACTGATGCAATGTTGTTTTACTTCTTCTGGGAATTGGCTTTGATCCCAACTTATTTCTTGTGCAGCATTTGGGGAGGAGAGAAGCGCATTGCAGTTACGTTTAAATTTTTCATCTACACATTCATCGGTTCTTTACTGATGCTAGTAGGTATTATCTATTTATATTATCTCACTCCCGATCACAGTTTTGCGTTGCAAGCATTCTATGATCTGAAGTTGAACAACGATCAGCAAGGTTGGTTGTTCTGGTTGTTCTTCATTGCGTTCGCAATTAAGATGCCTATTTTCCCTTTCCATACTTGGCAACCCGATGCATATGAACAAGCACCTACAGCCACTACCATGGTTTTAAGTGGTATAATGGTGAAGATGGGTGTATTTGCTATGTTGCGTTGGTTGATCCCCATTTTCCCTGCTGCGTTCTGGAGCTGGGGCGATTTCATTTCTTTCCTCGGCATGTTCGGAATTGTATACGCAAGCTTGTTGGCAATGCAACAAGATGATCTGAAAAAATTGGTAGCGTATTCATCTATAGCCCACATCGGATTGATGGTGTTGGCATTGGTATCTACAACAGACTCCGGTATTCAAGGTGTGATGATTCAAATGTTCAACCACGGTATCAACATCATTGGTATGTGGGTAGTGGTAGCCTTAACAGAGCGTCAATTTGGTACGCGTAAGATTTCTGAATTGGGTGGTATTGCGCAGAAAGCACCGGCACTTACAATTCTATTAGTTGTGATTGCTTTCGCTAACATCGGTTTGCCTTTAACCAATGCGTTCATTGGTGAATTCTTAATGTTTACCGGTGTGTTCACTTCGAATGTATCTCAGTTCAACTATATCTACACAGCAGTTGCAGGATTGGGAATTATTCTTGCCGCCGTGTATACCTTGAACATGATTCAAAAAGTATTCTTCGGTAATACCAACAGCATTACTGCTAATGGGGTTGACATCAGTTTTACCGAAAAGTTAGCATTGTCTGTTCTCGTAATAATCATTTTAGTTGTTGGGGTTCATCCTCAACCAATTTTAGATTTAACGAACGACACAACCTTGTCTATCTTAAATAAAATGATCACCAAACATCCATAAGCAACACAAGATTTAAATTATGAACGCACTTATATTATCGGCTATTTGGGGAGTTGTGATGATGTTCTCCGGAATTTTCACCAAATCGGGTGCTGCTATACGTGGCATTGCGATTACCGGATTGGCATTGTTGTTAGTGGTGAACGTATTGGATTTTCAAGGAACGGCTTTGGTTGACATCAATACCAGAGGCATGTTGGTATACAATACTTTTAGCTACATGTTCCTCAACATTGTTTTTGGTGCCACTTTGCTGTACTTCTTTCTTTCCGGATCGGATATGGAGCGTGTGGGATTGCATTTGGCGGAATACTTTGCTTTGATCTTTTTCATTTTAGCAGGTATTAGCATTGTAGCAAGTTTCCAAACGCTGTTGATGTTATTCTTAGGTATCGAGATCATTTCTATACCATTGTACATCTTAACCGGTAGCGATAAAAGAAACTTGAAAAGCAACGAAGCGGCATTGAAATACTTCCTGATGGGATCTTTCTCAACAGGTTTGATGTTGATGGGTATTGCACTTATTTATGGTTCGAAAGGTTCTTTCTCTTTAGAAACCATTGGAGCCGGCACAGGAGTAATCACTCCTTTATTAGGAGGGGGTATGTTGCTTCTATTGGCTTCTATGAGTTTTAAAGTATCAGCTGCGCCTTTCCACTTCTGGACGCCTGATGTTTACGATGGAGCACCCACAGTGTTTACCTCTTTCATGGCTACCATTGTGAAGGTGGCAGGTTTCTTTGCATTCATTCGTTTGTTTGAAACTTCTTTTGGATCGGTTCAAGCACAGTGGCAATTGTTTGCCGCTATTATTACTGCCGCAACCTTGTTGATCGGTAATATTACAGCGGTGTTCCAACAAAGCGTGAAGCGCATGTTGGCGTATTCGAGTATTGCTCAGGCAGGTTTTATGATGTTTGCCTTGGTGAGTTTGAATGGGAAAGGGTCTGAAGGATTGATCTATTATGCGGCCGCGTATTCTTTGGCTACCATTGGCGTGTTCGCTGTATTGATCAAGTTGAATGATTATACATTTGAAGGATTTAATGGATTGGGTAAATCACATCCATT
The DNA here is from genome assembly GCA_002385265.1 of Chitinophagaceae bacterium UBA3961. Classification (GTDB taxonomy): domain Bacteria; phylum Bacteroidota; class Bacteroidia; order Chitinophagales; family Chitinophagaceae; genus Endoryza; species Endoryza foliicola. The sequence continues at coordinate 8,210 of DGDD01000281.1, read as the reverse complement.
GTTAGCCGCAACAGTTACCATTTGTTTGTTGAGCTTGGCAGGTATTCCTGCAACCGCAGGATTTATGGCAAAGTTCTACATGTTGAGTGCGGCGGTGGAAAATGGTAAAGTTATTTGGTTGGTGATCTTGGGTGTGTTGTGCGCCGCGATTAGCGTGTACTACTATTTCAGAGTGATCCAAGCAATTTATTTTAAAGACGGTGAACCTCAGGTTGCTGAAGTTTCTACAACTTTTAAAGTAGTGATGGTGTTGATTGCCGTGTTGGTGGTGTACTTTGGTATCTTCCCGCAGCGATTGACGGATTTCTTGTATATGGTTTATTAATAGCGAAGAGCGTTATAATAGGAAGAGCAGGGAGTGGGTTTCTATTCCCTGCTTTTTAATTTTACACAAAGAGCGCAAAGGCCGCAAAGAGTTCGCAAAGAGTCGTGTTCTTCTTTCACCGCAGCGACCACAGCGAATACGCAAAGTGTTCTTTTTACTTGTATTCCGGCTGTTGAATTAATAGTGAGGCTATAGGCTTTAGGCCTTAGGATTTTCACCACAGATACCACAAATTATTACAGATTCCCACAGATTAGCCTCCGATATTCAATCAACCTGACTGCCGGCTGTTCAATTATTAATTATTAATTATTAATTTACTCGTATCGCAACGCCTCAATCGGGTTCAATTTCGAAGCTTTTCTTGCAGGATAGAGGCCTGCGCCTAAACCTGTGAGCGTACAAATGATCACGCCGCCAATGATCCAATTCCAAGGGATCAAGAAGCTAGTGCCTAAGAGGGCTCCGGCGATATTGCCTAAACCGATTCCTAAAATGATGCCGATGCCGGCACCCATTAAACTGATCAAGATAGATTCTATTAAGAATTGATCGCGAACCGTACCTTTTTTGCCGCCGATGGCTTTGATGAGTCCAATTTCTTTGGTTCTTTCAGAAACAGAAACGAGCATAATGTTCATCAAACCAATAGCCGCGCCTAATAAAGTGATGATACCAATGAATACGGCTGCTGTAGTGATTAATGAGAGGTTTCTGATCAACATTTCTGCGAAGCTGTCACTTTTGTCGATCACAAAATTATCGTCTTCTATAGTGGTTAATTTTCGGATAGGACGGAAGATGCCGGTAGCCTGACTAATAGCCGCATCCATCATCTTTAAATCGCCCACTTTCACTTGAATGGCAAAAGTGGCGTTGGGGTTGCTGTTGAAATAACGACGTACGTTGTTGTACGATGTAATAACGATATTGTCTAAACTCATTCCGAATGTAGAACCCTTGGCTTTCAAGGTTCCGATTACACGGAATGGGATGTTGTTTACTTTAATAATTTTCTCGATCGGGCGTTCCAGATTATCGCCAAAGAAACGCGCCGCCACATCTTTACCAATTACGCATACATTGCGTCCGGTACTGATGTCGAGACCTGAAAGATTACGGCCATATTCAACCGTAAATCCATTTTGACTTAAATAGTTTTCATCTCCACCAACCACACGCACGGTTGGATTCGATTTTTTACTTTGGTAGCTCACCACACCATCTCTCACACCAAACATATTGATGCTCACTTCTGCCGGAAAATTGTAGCTGTCTTTGAAGGTCTCTGCCTGAATTTTTGTGATCGGCTTGTTCAGGTTCGACTTCTTTTCTTTTTTCGCTCCTTTCTTTTCTTTCTTCAGGTCGTTGTTGTTTCCACCAAACCCGAAGCGGGGTTCTTTGAAACGTATGGTAAATCCATTGGCACCCATCGACGAGAAACTCTCCGTGAATTTCTGCTTTACTGCTTCAATGGCGGTATTGATGCCCACGAGGGCCATGATACCAAAAGCAATAATGGAAACGGTGATACCGGTTCTAAGGCGATTGCCGCGAACGGTTCTAAAAGCGAGGGAGAAAGTGTCTTTGAATGCCATGGCTAGTTCTTTTTTTTCTAGGTAAGGTTCTGTTCTGCAAAGTTAGAAGAAAGAACCCTGATGCAGTTGATCAGGGTTCTTTTCAGAGAAAATTATCTTGGATTCAAAATGCGGTCGATGCGCTCGTTCAAATCTTGCAAGTGCATCTTGCTCATTTTGTCGGTATACAAAGGAAGTGCGGCAGCAATTTCTGCTTTCAATTGACGCAAGGTTCCTTTTGCTACTGAATATACATCTGATTTTTTAGGATCGATAGCTGGTCCGAAAGTGATGGTGATACCGCCACCGAGCGATGGAGTTGGAGCCGGGTTGATCAATGCACCCAAACGTTCTACAAAGCTCTTTTGGAGGTTACGACGGTAGTTATCGATCACCTTCTTAGTTGCCAATTCACTGTACAATCCTTTTCTGAGATCGTCCATGTACTCATCAATTTTATATGAAGAAGCATCACGGTTTGCATTCAACACAAAACGTTGAAGGCGGCCGATGCTCAACATAGAACCGAGGAATTGTTCTTGAATGGTAGCAACACGGTCGGTACCGGCCGGATTGTTGATACGCTCTAAAATGGTTTTATCTAACAACCAAGTAGGCGTTTCAAACAATTGCTTTTGCATGAAGGCCATTGCTTCTTTTTGTTGTGCTTTTGGAACAACAGAATACACTGCACCATCTTGATCGGTTGTTTTGTAATCGGTAAACACACCTGCAAGGTTGGTAGCTACGTGACCATTGTAACGAGAGAATTGAGACAATACTTCGTTGTACACTTCAGTAAGGTTCTCATAATTTTCAGCTCTTTCGTTTAACCATCCTTGTAATTTAGGCATCATCCACTTCAAATTTTTGATACCATATTCACCGGCTTTCATGTTGTTATCACCCAAGCTCTCTGTTTGAGCGCGAGGATCGATACCATCTTGGTGAAGGAAACGAAGGCGGTTATTGGCAAAGCGAGCTTTCACCCACTCATTCAATTGTTGTTTTTCTTGCTCTTCGGTAGCACCATAGATAGGCTTATAACCCCACTCAATGCTCCACAAATCGTAATCACCGATACGAGGGAAAAGACCTACTTGGCTGATACCATCTTCAGGCTGTGCTACATAGTTGAAACGAGCATAGTCCATGATAGATGGAGTGTGGCCATTGGCTTCTACCCAAGCTTTATCGCGCAATTTTTCAACAGGCACAGATGAAGAAGAACCCATGTTGTGAGGCAATCCTAGTGTGTGACCTACTTCGTGAGAAGAAACGAAACGGATCAATTGACCCATCAATTCATCTTCGAAGTTCGCTGTACGAGCTTTTGGATCACTTGGTGCTGCTTGAATTAAATACCAGTTGCGCAACAAACGCATTACGTTGTGGTACCAGTTGATATGTGATTCAAGGATTTCACCACTGCGAGGGTCGTGAATGTGCGGACCGCTGGCATTGGGGATGTCAGAAGGCTTGTAAACGATGGCTGAGTAGCGGGCATCTTCAAGGCTCCAAGTGCTGTCTTCCTGTTTAGTAGGAGCGAGGCGAGCTTGGATAGCGTTTTTGAAACCTGCTTTTTCGAAGGCTTTCTGCCAATCGTTCACCCCTTGAATAAGGAATGGAACCCATTTTTTAGGGGTAGCCGGATCGATATAATATATAATAGGTTTCGCAGGTTCAACCAATTCACCTTTTTTGAAACGCTCGAGGTCTTCCGGTTTTGGTTCCAGTCTCCAACGAGTGATCATAGAGATGTCTTTAACACCTTGTGGATCAGCGTCGAAATCGGTGTATTCGGTAGTGAAGTAAGCCACGCGGTCGTCATAGTAACGAGGGCGCATGGGCACTTTTGGAAGGGCTACGATAGAAGTATTGAGTTCGAAAGTAGCATTACCGGTAGGACCGAGGTTGATTCCACCCTGCATCATTTGCGGGTTGGGGAGTTTACCGTAGGTTTTAACGGTTTTGATTTCGGTATTATTAGGGTAGGTTTTTACGTCAACGATATATGATTTATCGCCTTGTACACCACCTACACGTAATGCAGATTTGAAGAAAGAGGCGAAAAAGAGGATATCGTTATCGCCACTGATATAGTCGGTTAGGTCAATTACAGAACCGGTGCTGTCTTTAGAGAACGCTTTGATATCGAAAGCCGCTGCGATGGGCTGGATATTAGAGTTCTGCACGGTTTTGTACATGGGGGAAGTAGAATCTTTTGAGTAAACAGAGAAAGAGATGTTTCTCAAGAAGATTTTGTTATTAGGTCCTTTTTCGAAACGGATCACGTTTTCGTTGATTTCGTCACCGGCGTAGCCGAAGAAACCGGAGCGGGTGTCGATAGGGGCTTTAGAGATACGGCCTACAACGAGGATGTCTCTTCCGAGGAGGGTATCACCGATTTCGAAGAAATAACGGTCGTCTAATTTGTGGACGTTGAACAAACCTTTGCGAGAGATTGCTTTGTCGGTCACTACGTCTTTAAAGGCTTTTGGTCCGGGTTTAGCAGCTGCAGCCGGAGGGGCGGCAGGGCCACCTTGTCCGGGGGTAGGTACACCACCGGTTTGAGGGGGTCTAGTTTGCGCCAGGGCCGATAAACCGAGGCTGGCAGCAAAAGCTACTAGGGTCAGTTTTCTGGCGAAGCAGATAGAAGTATACATGTTCGAAAAAAATTTAGGAAATGAAGATACAGAAAAGGGAAGGCACCCGCATGTACCGTTTATATAATAGTAGCGGAGGTTAATGGAGGGTATGAACAAACCATTAAGTGTATAAATGGTAATGTTTTTTCAAATCAATTCCCTTAATTTTAAGGCCCATTAAAATTGTGCAATTTCCATTCCTTTGAATCCCATTGAAAAATTTCCGCAAAATTTTGGCGGATAAGGCATTTTTTCAGTAGACTTGTGTGCTCTTAATTTTTTAAAATACAGTTTAAATTTCAAACACTAAAAACAAACGATCATGGCTGAAACAAAACCAACTGCTACTGCATCAAAGAGTAGTACATCTGTTCAACCCAAGAAAAAGAGTAACGCTATCTCGTGGATTGCGCCCGTTATGTGTATCGTCGTAGGATTTATCATTTGGCGTTTCATTTTGGGTAATCCATCAAATTTCACTACACCAGATTTGAATGGTGGTTTCTGGCCTAATCACAAAGGACCTAAGGGCGGATTGGTGAAAATGTACGAGGGTGGTATCATTGTACCGATCCTTATCGCTAGTTTCTTAACTGTAGTTGTATTCGTAATTGAGCGTTTATTGACCATCGTTAAAGCTACCGGTACCGGTAACATTGCTGAGTTCATCCGCAAAGTACAGTACCACTTAGCTAACAAGAACGTTGACCAAGCTATTGCTGAGTGCGACAAGCAAAAAGGTAGCGTAGGTAACGTAATGAAAGCGGGTCTTCGCAAGTACAAAGAAATGATCACTAACACTGAGTTGGATACTGAACAAAAAGTATTGAACATCCAGAAGGAAGTTGAAGAGGCTACTTCTCTTGAATTGCCTATGTTGGAAAAGAACTTGGTATTCTTATCTACCATCGCTTCTGTAGCAACCTTGTTGGGTCTGTTAGGAACGGTATTGGGTATGATCAAGTCGTTCTCGGCTCTTGGTGAAGAAGGTGGTGGTGCTGCTGCTGCTGAATTGTCAAAAGGTATCTCTGAAGCGTTGTACAACACCGCATTGGGTATCGGTACTTCAGCTATCGCGATCATCATGTATAACATCTTTACTACAAAGATCGATGGTATCACTTACGGTATCGATGAGTCTGGTTTCACTTTAACTCAAAGCTTCGCTTCACTTTATAAGTAATCGAAGAATTCCGGATCTGCTCCTAAAGAGTTGGTAATCAGGAATGAGTAAACTCCGAAACGCTGTGAATTACAGTGTTTTATGGAAATGGTGCCGAAAAGCATCTTAATTAAAACTGAAATCAAACTAAATCATGCCAAAAGTTAAAGTACCTCGGAAAAGTACCACGATCGACATGACAGCGATGTGCGATGTAGCCTTCTTGTTGTTGTCGTTCTTCATCTTGACCACAAAGTTCAAGCCTTCAGAGGCTTTGGCGGTAACCACCCCTAAATCGGTGAGTACCAAAGCTGTGGAAGCAAAAGATGCGGTACTGATTACGCTCGACAAAGACGGAAAGGCATATTTTTCTGTATCAGACGAAAATCCAAGTGAGAAAATGGACATCATCGATTATATCGATGAAACCAAATCATTGGGTTTGACCAAGGCAGAAAAAGACGCGTTTGCTAAGAAGAATGCTTCTTACATCGGCGTTCCTTTCAGTCAGCTTAAACAGTTCTTAAACTTATCGACCGAGCAACTTCAGGCTTTCAAAGCTCCCGGAATTCCGGTAACGGATTCTGCCAGCAACGAACTCGTTGAGTGGATGCGTGCTGCTAACACAGCCTTCGCAGGAACCAAAATGAACCTGATGTTGAAAGGTGATAATTCAGCCAAATACCCCGCTTTTAAAGGCATCATTTTCGCCTTTAAAAAGAATGATATCTTCAAATTTTCAATGGTAACCGATCCGGAGAATGCTCCTGTAGGTACCGATTTGTATAAGACTCAGACTAGCGGCGGTAAAAAATCTGAAGAGTAAACAACAGTTATAACCCAAAATATTTTGCGACATGGCAGAAATGGATACCTCGAGTGGGGGTGGACATAAGAAAGGCCCGGGAGTGAAGAAAGGTAAAAAACTTTCTACCCGCGTTGACTTAACCCCCATGGTGGATCTCGGCTTCCTGCTGATCACATTCTTCATCTTCACCACAACCATGAGCCAACCAACGGCCATGCGTTTGTTCTTGCCTAAGGACACTGAAAAGCCCGAAGAGCAGAACAAGGTGAAAGCTTCAGGCGCACTTACCATCATGCTTTCTAAGAATGATGCAGTGTTCTACTATGAAGGTGAATTAGCACCCGATGGTTCAAACTTCAAATCCGCTACATTCAAAGAATTGCGTACGATTATCATCGACAAGAAGAAGTCTACCGATCCTAAAGATTTCGTAGTGGTGATCAAGCCGGGTCCTGAATCTACTTACAAAAACACAGTAGATGCATTGGACGAAATGGCGATCAATGAAGTAAAACGTTATGCTTTGGTGGATATTTCAGATACTGAGCTTGGTCTCATTAAAGCTACTGAAGGCGCCGCCGGAAATTAATGTAAAAAAATGTATGGAAATTAGATGCTCGATGCATCTTACTAACAAATAACGTAACATGGATGTAAATAAAATTTTAAGCGCTGATATCCTCGATATCATCTTCGAAGGAAGAAATAAGGAGTATGGTGCTTATGATCTCCGCAAGACGTACAATAAGCGCCTCGCAACGGCTCTTATTGCAACTGCTGCTCTTTGTTTGCTCCTCTTTGTTGGTTATATCTTGTCGAACACTTTGGCCAATCAAAAGAAAGAAGTGGTTGTTCAAGACGTACAACTGGAAGACATGAAGACAGAAGAGAAGAAAAACGAACCACCTCCTCCGCCTCCTCCCAAACCACCAGAACCACCAAAAGTGGAAATGGCAAAGTTCACACCTCCTAAAATCGTAAAAGATGAAGAGGTTAAAGAGGACGAGAAACCACCTGAAATCGAAAAACTGGAAGACACCAAAATTGGTACAGTTAACCAAGAAGGTATTAAAGATGAAGGTATTGTTGCTCCTCCGGTGGACGACGGAAAGGGTGTAGTTGAAGCTCCTAAAAAGGACGAAGAAGATTACGACAAAACCTTTACGAAGGTGGAAATCGAGTCTGACTACCCCGGAGGTACCAGTGCTTGGGCGCGTTACTTGAACAAAAGTTTGAGATACCCTCAAGAAGCCATCGACAACGAGATTCAAGGTACAGTAGTAGTTCAGTTCATCGTAGATAAAGAAGGAAACGTGAGTGATGTAGAGGCCGTAAGTGGTCCTAACGAACTGAGAGACGAAGCGGTACGTGTAATCAAGAAGAGTGGTAAATGGACTCCCGCCATCCAGAACGGACGTCAGGTGAAATCTTACAAGAAGCAACCGATCGTGTTCCGTTTGGAAACAGAAGGATAAGCGTTAATTAATAATTAATAATGAAGGTCTCGCGTTTGCGAGACCTTTTTTTTAGCTAGGATTCTGTAGGATTGGGCTTGATGAGGCGGGATTAATTAAGAATTAAGAAGTAAGAATTAAGAATTGAACAGCCGGGATTAATTAATAATTAATAAGTAATAATTAATAATGAAACAGCCGGCAGTCAGGTTGATTGAATATCGGAGGCTAATCTG